>NZ_JBEZIX010000041.1:0-98540 GCF_040651315.1 Streptomyces sp. NPDC048506 | reverse complement strand
CGCAAGCCACGTCAAAATGCCCGTAATCCAGATTGCCCGGGCATATCTTTACGCGATCACCCCTCCGACGCATCGAGGGAGGAGACGGATGACCGACCCGGCCCATCGGCATACCGGTCGAACCACCCCATCGGGTGAATAACCGCCGCCCGGAGGCCCGCCGAAGCTGACTGTTTCCCGACATTGCGGAGACTCGGTCAGTTCAGGAGAGTTGCCAGGGACGTCCAGGCGGAGGTTCGCCCATGAGCACACAGCACGGCACACCACACGATTCGCGCCGCAATCGCGGTCTGTTCCGGACGAAGACTGTCGAGCAGTCGATCCTGGACACCGAGGAGCCGGAGCACACGCTCAAGAAGTCCCTGTCCGCGTTCGATCTGACCGTCTTCGGTGTCGGTGTCGTCATCGGCACCGGCATCTTCGTCCTCACCGGAAAAATCGCCAAGGAGCAGGCCGGGCCCGCCGTCGCACTCTCCTTCGTCGTCGCGGGCGTGGTATGCGCGCTGGCGGCGCTGTGCTACGCGGAGTTCGCCTCCACCGTGCCGGTCGCCGGATCGGCCTACACCTTCTCGTACGCCTCACTGGGCGAACTGCCCGCCTGGATCATCGGCTGGGACCTCATCCTGGAGCTCGCCCTGGGCTGTGCGGTGGTCGCCGTCGGCTGGTCCGGCTACATCCGCTCGCTTATGGACAGCGTCGGGTGGCACCTGCCGGCCGGTCTCGCCGGCACCCATGAGGGGCACTTCGGCTTCGACCTCCTGGCCTGTGTCCTGGTGCTGGTGCTGACCGCCATCCTGGTGTTCGGGATGAAGCTGTCCTCGCGGGTGACGGCGGTGGTCGTCGGCGTCAAGGTCACCGTCGTCCTGCTCGTCATCATCGCCGGCGCCTTCCTGATCAGCGGCGCCAACTACGAGCCGTTCGTGCCGCCCAGCGAGCCGGCCCCGTCCGGCGGCGGACTGAGCGCCCCGCTGGCGCAGCTGATGTTCGGCTTCACCCCGTCCAACTTCGGCACCATGGGCATCTTCGCCGCCGCGGCGGTGGTCTTCTTCGCGTTCATCGGCTTCGACATCGTGGCCACCGCCGCCGAGGAGACCCGCAACCCGCAGCGCGACGTGCCGCGCGGCATCCTCGGCTCGCTGGCCATCTGCACGGTCCTCTACGTCGCGGTGTCCGTCGTGGTCACCGGCATGGAGAAGTACAGCAAGCTCTCCACCGACGCCCCGCTCGCCGACGCCTTCAAGGACCTCGGAAAGCCCTTCTTCGCCGGGGTGATCAGCTTCGGTGCGGCGGTCGGCCTGACCTCGGTCTGCATGATCCTGCTGCTCGGCCAGAGCCGGGTGTTCTTCGCGATGAGCCGGGACGGGCTGCTGCCCCGGGTCTTCTCACTGTCCCACCCCAAGTACGGCACCCCGTACCGGTCGACCATCGTCCTGGGCGTGGTGGTCGCCATCGCCTCCGGTTTCACCTCCATCGACGTGCTCGCCGAACTGGTCAACATCGGCACGCTGTTCGCGTTCGTCGTGGTCGCCATCGGCGTGGTCCTGCTGCGCCGCTCCCGTCCCGACCTGCACCGCGCCTTCCGCACCCCGGGGGTGCCGGTGGTGCCGATGCTGTCCGTCCTGGCCTCGGTGTGGCTGATGCTCAACCTGCCCGCCGAGACCTGGGTCCGGTTCGCGATCTGGATGGCGGCCGGATTCTGCGTCTACTTCGTGTACGGGCGCACCCACAGCCGCCTCGGCAGGCGCAACGAGCAGGCGGGCAAGGGCTGAACAGGACCCCCTGACGCCTCCCGCCCCGACCGGCCCTGACCGTTCCGACCGGCCCTGACCGTTCCGACCGGCCCCGTACGCCCACGGCGTACGGGGCCCTCACACGCTCCCACTGCACGACCGGGGCGCAGCACCCCTACGGGACAACCCTCAGCTACCGTTCCGTCCCCACACCGCCCGCGGCCCCGTCACCCGCGCGCCCAGCGCCTGGACCCGTTCGCGCAGCCCCCGGTCCGCGGTGACCACCAGGCAGTCCCGTCCGGCGCCCTCCTCCGCCACCAGCTCGACGATCCGGTCGTCGCCGCTGCCGGCCGCCGACACCACCCGTACGCCCTCCACGGACGACACGCCGCGCGCCGCGCCCTCCACCACCAGCACCATCTCCAGCGGTGCCGCGACCAGCCCCGGCAGCCCGTCCGCCGCACGGGCCGGCAGCGCGTCCCGCAGCCGCTCCGCCGCACCGCGCCGGTCCCGCCACCAGCCGTCGGGCACCGAGCCGACGACGTTTGCGGCATCGACAATGACCAAGGAATCCATGGCGCAAGCCTCCCACGGCCGTCGCCGCCGTCACCGCTGCCGCCGGCCCCGCACCACGGGCCCGGAACACGACGAAGCGCGGGCCGGCTCCACCGAGCCGGCCCGCGCATCCGTCCTCAGTCCCGCACCGTTACGCGGGCACGCTCGCCACGCCCGGGGCCAGGAACTTCTTGCCGGTCACCCGCTCGGAGACGCCCTCACGGTCCAGGTACGGCGTGATGCCGCCCAGGTGGAAGGGCCAGCCGGCGCCGGTGATCAGGCAGAGGTCGACGTCCTGCGCCTCGGCGACCACGCCCTCGTCCAGCATCAGGCCGATCTCCTGCGCGACGGCGTCCAGGACGCGGTCGCGGACCTGGCCCTCCGTCAGCACCGAGTCGCCCTGCTTGAGCAGCGCCGCGACCTCGGGGTCCAGCTCCGGCTTGCCGGAGTCGTAGACGTAGAAGCCGCGCTTGCCGGCCTCGACCACGGCCTTCAGGTTGGGGGAGACCTTGAAGCGCTCGGGGAACGCCCCGTTGAGGGTCTCCGAGACGTGCAGACCGATCGCCGGGCCGACGAGCTCCAGCAGCACCAGCGGCGACATCGGCAGACCGAGCGGCTCGATGGCCTTCTCGGCGACGTCGACGGGCGTGCCCTCGTCGATGACGTTCTGGATCTCGCCCATGAAGCGGGTCAGGATGCGGTTCACGACGAACGCCGGGGCGTCCTTGACCAGCACCGCGGTCTTCTTCAGCTTCTTGGCGACGCCGAAGGCGGTGGCCAGCGAGGCGTCGTCGGTCTTCTCACCGCGGACGATCTCCAGCAGCGGCAGGATCGCGACCGGGTTGAAGAAGTGGAAGCCCACGACCCGCTCGGGGTGCTTCAGCTTCGACGCCATCTCGGTGACCGACAGCGAGGAGGTGTTGGTGGCGAGGATGGCGTGCGCCGGCGCCACGGCCTCGACCTCGGCGAACACCTGCTGCTTGACGCCGATCTCCTCGAAGACCGCCTCGATGATGAAGTCCGCGTCGGCGAAGCCCTCGGCCTTGTCCAGCACGCCGGTCACCAGGGCCTTGAGGCGGTTGGCCTTGTCCTGGTTGATCCGGCCCTTGCCGAGCAGCTTGTCGATCTCGGCGTGGACGTACCCGACGCCCTTGTCGACCCGCTCCTGGTCGATGTCGGTCAGCACGACCGGCACCTCCAGACGGCGCAGGAAGAGCAGCGCGAGCTGAGAGGCCATCAGACCGGCGCCGACGACACCGACCTTGGTGACCGGGCGCGCCAGGTTCTTGTCCGGCGCACCGGCGGGCCGCTTGCCGCGCTTCTGCACCAGGTTGAACGAGTAGATACCGGCGCGGAGTTCGCCGCCCATGATCAGGTCGGCGAGCGCCTGGTCCTCGGCGTCGAAACCGGCCTGGAGGTCACCGCTCTTGGCGGCGGCGATGATGTCCAGCGCACGGTACGCGGCCGGGGCGGCGCCGTGCACCTTGCCGTCGGCGATGAACCTGCCGCGCGCGACGGCCTGGTCCCAGGCCTCACCGCGGTCGACCTCGGGACGCTCGACGGAGACCTCGCCCTTGAGGACGTTGGCCGTCCACACCAGCGACTGCTCCAGGAAGTCCGCGCCCTCGAAGATCGCGTCGGCGATCCCGAGGTCGAAGACCTGCTGGCCCTTGAGCTGCTTGTTCTGGTTGAGCGAGTTCTCGATGATGACCGAGACCGCCTTGTCCGCGCCGATGAGGTTCGGCAGCAGGGCGCAGCCGCCCCAGCCCGGGACCAGACCCAGGAAGACCTCGGGCAGCGAGAACGCCGGCAGCGCCTTGGACACCGTGCGGTACGAGCAGTGCAGACCGACCTCGACGCCACCGCCCATGGCGGCGCCGTTGTAGTACGCGAAGGTCGGTACGGCGAGCCCGGACAGCCGCTTGAAGACCTCGTGGCCGCCCTTGCCGATGGCCAGCGCGTCCGAGTGCTGCTTGAGCAGCTCGACGCCCTTGAGGTCGGCGCCGACCGCGAAGATGAACGGCTTGCCGGTGAGGCCGACGCCGACGATGTCGCCGTCCGCGGCCTCCTTCTCGACCTGGTCGAGCGCGGCGTTGAGGTTCGCCAGCGAGCCCGGCCCGAAGGTGGTCGGCTTGGTGTGGTCGAAGCCGTTGTCCAGCGTGATCAGCGCGAACCGGCCCGCCCCATAGGGGAGTTCGAGGTGGCGTACGTGCGCCGACGTGACGACCTCGTCCGGGAACAGCTCGGCGGCGCCCTTCAGGAGCTCAGCGGTGGTGGTGCTCACTTGTCGCCTCCGGCGTCCTTGTGGTGCGGGTTCTCCCAGATGACCGTGGCGCCCATGCCGAAGCCGACGCACATGGTGGTGAGGCCGTAGCGGACCTCGGGCTGCTCCTCGAACTGGCGGGCCAGCTGGGTCATCAGCCGGACGCCGGAGGAGGCCAGCGGGTGACCGAAGGCGATGGCGCCGCCGTACTGGTTGACCCGCGCGTCGTCGTCGGCGATGCCGTAGTGGTCGAGGAAGGCGAGCACCTGCACGGCGAACGCCTCGTTGATCTCGAACAGGCCGATGTCGCCGATGCCCAGGCCCGCCTTGGCGAGCGCCTTCTCGGTCGCCGGGATCGGACCGTAGCCCATGACCTCCGGCTCGACGCCCGCGAAGGCGTAGGAGACCAGGCGCATCTTGACCGGGAGACCGTTCTCCCGGGCGAAGTCCTCGGAGGCGATGATCGAGGCGGTCGCGCCGTCGTTGAGGCCCGCGGCGTTGCCCGCCGTGACCCGGCCGTGCGTACGGAACGGGGTCTTGAGGCCGGCCAGGTTCTCCAGGGTGGTGCCCGGACGCATCGGCTCGTCGGCGGTCACCAGGCCCCAACCGGTCTCGCCGACCTCGGCGTTGGTGTTGCGCACCGAGATCGGGACCAGGTCCTGCTGGATCTTCCCGTTGGCGTACGCCTTCGCCGCCTTCTCCTGCGAGCGCACGGCGTACTCGTCGGCGCGCAGCTTGGTGATCTGCGGGTAGCGGTCGTGGAGGTTCTCCGCGGTCATGCCCATGAACAGGGCCGACTCGTCGACGAGCTTCTCGGACACGAACCGCGGGTTCGGGTCGACGCCCTCGCCCATGGGGTGGCGGCCCATGTGCTCGACACCGCCCGCGATGACGGCGTCGTACGCGCCGAAGGCGATGGAGCCGGCGGTGGTGGTGACGGCGGTCAGCGCACCGGCGCACATGCGGTCGATGGAGTAGCCGGGCACGGACTGCGGGAGGCCCGCGAGGATGCCGGCGGTGCGGCCCAGGGTCAGGCCCTGGTCACCGATCTGCGTGGTCGCGGCGATGGCGACTTCGTCGATCTTCGCGGGGTCCAGGTCCGGGTTGCGGCGCAGCAGCTCCCGGATGGCCTTCACGACGAGATCGTCGGCGCGGGTCTCGTGGTAGATGCCCTTCGGGCCCGCCTTGCCGAACGGGGTGCGGACGCCGTCGACGAAGACGACGTCCCTAGCGGTACGAGGCACGTTGGCTCTCCTCCAGGTGCGGGATGGCACTGCTGTGGCGCGCCCCCAGGGACGCTTCACACCCACATGCTACTTACGGGTAACCAAGCTGCACACCCCCACCGCCCGGAGCGGTGAAGGTCACACCCGACGGAGGTGTGGCGGGCCGGTCGCCCGCGCCCCGAGAGGCGGAATCGACCGACCGAAAGGGGCCGGATGTCGTCGGGTCCTGGCGCAATTCATTCCCTCGCGCACTTAAAGTGCGCATATGGGTACGAAGAGGAGAGGTGTCGTGATGGGGCGCCGGCGGTCGGCCGCGCCCCGTGCCCTCGGGCTGGTCTGCGCCCTGACCGCCGCCGGCGCGCTGCTGTCGGGCTGCGCCACTGCCACCTCGGACGGCACCGCCGACACCGGACGCGACGACGGCAGCGCGGTCCCCTCCCGCGCGGTGGCGGCCTCCGCCCACACCCGCCCGAGCGCCACGCTCACCGCGGACCAGCAGAAGCGGAAGGCGCTGATCCCGGCGGCCAAGGTGACCTACGAGGAGGCGCTGGGCGCGGCGGTGGCGGCGGTTCCCAAGGCCGAGCCGGTCGCGGCCGAACTCAAGGGCACGCCCCGCAAACCGTATTGGGAGACCGCGGTCACCAACTCCGACGGAACGGCGCACATCGTCCGGGTCGACGCGGTCTCCGGCGAGGCCGGCAGACCGCGCACCGAGTCCGACGACGCCGACGACAAGAAGCGCCTCGCGACCCGGCTGGCCAAGGCCACCGTCACCGCCCCACAGGCGGCACGGACCGCCACCCGGTCGACCGACGGCACCGTCAGCGGGGTCGCACTCGGCGAGGCCCGCAACGGCAGCGACGCGGTGGCCTGGTCCGTCGACGTCGTGACCCGGGACGACTGGAACCTGACGACCTATGAGATCGACGCGGTGACCGGCAAGGTGCTGCGGATGCACGTCGACCAGGACTGAGGCCGCGCCGGTACCGGGCCTCCCGCCATGGCGGGAGGCCCGCCGGAAACCGGCCGGCGGGCGCTCGTCGGTCGCGTCAGTCGGTGTCCGGGACCGTCCGCAGCGCCTCCGTGAGGATCGGTGCGACCTGCTCGATCTGCCAGGCGCGTGCGCCGTGGCCGGCCAGGACCGTGCCGACCGACTCCTCGGCGGGGACGGCCGGCGGCTCCCAGCACAGCCGGCGCACCGTGTCCGGGGCGATCAGGTTCTCCTGCGGGAGGTTCAGACGCTCGGCGAGCGCCGTCACCGCCGCGCGGGCGGCCGACAGGCGGGCCGCCGCGACGGGGTCCTTGTCGGCCCAGGAACGGGGCGGCGGCGGGCCGTTGAGCGGCTGACCCGGCTGCGGCAGCTCGCTCTCGGGCAGCGCGCGGGCGCGGTCGACGGCGGCCTGCCACTGCTCCAGCTGCCGGCGGCCCATGCGGTGCCCGAAGCCGGGCAGCGCCGCCAGGGCGTGGCTGCTCTGCGGCAGGTGCAGCGCGGCCTCCACGATCGCGGCGTCACCGAGCACCTTGCCCGGCGACACGTCACGCCGCTGGGCGACCTGGTCGCGGGCCGTCCACAGTTCCCGTACGACCGCCATCTGGCGGCGCCGGCGCACCTTGTGCATACCGGACGTCCGGCGCCAGGGGTCCTTGCGGGGCGGCGGCGGGGGAGCGGCGGCGATCGCGGCGAACTCCTGCCGGGCCCACTCCAACTTCCCCTGCCGGGTCAACTCCTCCTCCAGCGCATCGCGCAGGTCCACCAGCAGTTCCACGTCGAGCGCGGCGTAGCGCAGCCAGGGCTCGGGCAGCGGCCGGGTGGACCAGTCGACGGCGGAGTGGCCCTTCTCCAAGGCGAAGCCGAGGACGTTCTCGACCATCGCGCCCAGGCCGACCCGGGCGAAGCCGGCCAACCGCCCGGCGAGCTCGGTGTCGAACAGCTGGGAGGGAGCCATCCCTATGTCGCGCAGGCACGGCAGGTCCTGGCTGGCGGCGTGCAGCACCCATTCGGCGTCGCCGATCGCCTCGCCCAGCGCCGACAGGTCGGGACAGCCGACCGGGTCGATCAGCGCGCTGCCGGCGCCCTCGCGGCGCAGCTGGACGAGGTAGGCGCGCTGGCCGTAGCGGTAGCCCGAGGCTCGCTCGGCGTCGACGGCCACCGGGCCGGTGCCGGCCGCGAAGGCGGCCACGACCTCGGCGAGCGCCTCTTCCGTGGCGGTCACCGGGGGGATGCCCTCACGGGGTTCCAGGAGAGGGACCGGCGCCGGGCTGGGGTCCGGAGGAGGGTCTCCGGCTCGCAGTGTCGTGTCTGTCGTGTCTGCTGCGGTCTTTTGGGCGTCGGTCACCAGTCAAGGGTATCTGTGTATGCACGTCGCCCGTCGAGGGAACGTTCCCTCGACGGGCGAGCGGGGCGGGCAAAAGGGTCAGTGGATGATGCCGGTGCGCAGCGCGACCGCGACCATTCCGGCCCGGTCGCCGGTGCCCAGCTTGCGGGCGATCCGGGCGAGGTGGCTCTTGACGGTCAGCGCCGACAGCCCCATGGAGACGCCGATGGCCTTGTTGGACTGGCCCTCCGCCACCAGCCGCAACACCTCGACCTCGCGGCCGGACAGCTCCCGGTAGCCACCGGGGTGACCGGGCGCGCCCGGCGGGCGGCGCTGCATGCGTGCCGCGGTGGCGCCGATCGGAGAGGTGCCGGGGCGACCGGGAATGCCCAGGTTGGTGCGGGTGCCGGTGACGACGTAGCCCTTGACGCCGCCGGCCAGGGCGTTGCGTACGGCGCCGATGTCGTCGGCCGCGGAGAGCGCCAGACCGTTGGGCCAGCCGGCCGCCCGGGTCTCGGACAGCAGCGTGAGGCCGGAGCCGTCGGGAAGGTGGACGTCGGCAACGCAGATGTCGCGCGGGTTGCCGACGCGGGGACGGGCCTCCGCGATGGACGATGCCTCGATCACGTCACGTACTCCGAGGGCCCACAGGTGGCGGGTGACGGTGGAGCGGACGCGAGGGTCGGCCACGACGACCATGGCCGTCGGCTTGTTCGGGCGGTAGGCGACCAGGCTCGAAGGTTGCTCGAGGAGAACAGACACCGGGCCTCCTGGGGGAGTGGCGGGGACGGAAGCCGGCTTGGGGGAGCCGGAATGATCCGTATTTGAAGGGTCACTGACCTCTTCGGCAGCAATCAGGCGGGACTTTAGACTTTGATCACGATTTAGTTAGGGGCAATTCGGGCAAATCGGATGGGTGATCGATCAGGTGTGGGCACGGAGTGCATAGCGAGGTGATCACAGCCGTACCCGAACGTGATCAGGGTGGGCGCGATGGAACGACGCACCCGGACCCTGTACGTGGACTCCGTGCGTGGACTGTGTACCGGGGCTGCGTGCCGTAACGGTGCGCCGGACCGCTCGGGACGGGGGAGGGAGGGGACGTGGCGGGCGGTGTGGGGCCTAGCGCGGTTGTGCGCCGCGGCGCTGCGGCAGCGGGACCACGCCGCCGCGCGGCGCCATGTCGGGGGTGGCCGGCGGCAACCCGGCGACCTGGCAGAGCAGGTCGCACCACGCCGCCAGATGGGCCGCCAGGTCCGGTACCCCGCCGGGGCCCTCGACCGGTGTCCAGGACGCCCGGATCTCGATCTGTGTCGCCGGCTCGCGTTCCGCCAGCGCACCGAAGTACGACGACCCGGCCCGGGTCACCGTGCCGCTCGGCGCCCCGTAGCGCACCGCGCGGGCGTTCAGCGCACCGGTCAGCCACGACCAGGACACCTCCGGCAGCAGCGGATCGGCGCCCATCTCCGGCTCCAGCTCGGCCCGGGCCAGCGTCACCACGCGGAAGGTGCCCTGCCAGGTCTCGTCCCCGGCCGGGTTGTGCAGCAGCACCAGCCGTCCGTCCGCCAGGTCCCGGTCCTCGTCCCCCGGGCCGGCGCCGTGCTCGACGACCGCTGCCTCCAGCGCGTAGGCGAACGGGGCGAGCCGTTTCGGCGCGGGCGTCGGGTCGATCTCGATCTCCGGTCGCAGCCGTGCCGACCGGAGCGCCTCGACCGCCTGCCGGAAGGGGATCGGGACCTCGTCCGCGCTGTCCGCGAGGTGTTCGTGAGCCGCAGCCATGCCCGGAAGATTAGGCGGAACCGGCCCCGCATACGCGGAGGACACCCGGTATGCGCGTCGCCCATTCGGAGGCGCCCTGGGGCGCGTGCGAAGATTTGGGGCGTGAGCGCCAACGACATCCCCCAAGCTCTCGACTCCGATCGAGCAGGGGGCACCCCCAGCGCGGGCCAGCAGCGGACCAGTACGTACGACTCGGCCTTCCTCAAGGCCTGCCGGCGCGAGCCGGTGCCCCACACCCCGGTGTGGTTCATGCGCCAGGCCGGGCGCTCGCTGCCCGAGTACCGCAAGGTCCGCGAGGGCATCGCGATGCTCGACTCCTGCACGCTGCCCGAGCTGGTCACCGAGATCACCCTCCAGCCCGTGCGCCGCCACGGCGTGGACGCCGCCATCTACTACAGCGACATCGTCGTCCCGCTCAAGGCGATCGGCATCGACCTCGACATCAAGCCCGGCATCGGCCCGGTCGTCGAGAACCCGATCCGCACCCGCGCCGACCTCGCCCAGCTGCGCGACCTGGAGCCCGGCGACGTTCCGTACGTCACCGAGGCCATCGGCATGCTCGTCCGCGAGCTCGGCGGCACTCCCCTGATCGGCTTCGCCGGTGCGCCCTTCACGCTCGCCAGCTACCTCGTCGAGGGCGGCCCGTCCCGCAACCACGAGCGCACCAAGGCCCTCATGTACGGCGACCCGCAGCTCTGGGCCGACCTGCTCGACCGCCTCGCCGACATCACCGCCGCCTTCCTCAAGGTCCAGATCGAGGCCGGCGCCAGCGCGATCCAGCTCTTCGACTCCTGGGTCGGCGCGCTGGCGCCCGCCGACTACCGTCGCTCCGTGATGCCCGCCTCCACCAAGGTCTTCCAGGCCGTCGAGGGCCTCGGCGTACCCCGCTTCCACTTCGGCGTCGGCACCGGCGAACTCCTCGGCCTGATGGGCGAGGCCGGCGCGGACGTCGTCGGTGTCGACTGGCGGGTGCCGCTGGACGAGGCGGCCCGCCGGGTCGGCCCCGGCAAGGTGCTCCAGGGCAACCTCGACCCCGCGGTCCTCTTCGCCCCCCGTGAGGCCGTCGAGACCAAGGCCCGCGAGGTCCTCGACGCGGCCGCCGGCCTCGAAGGGCACATCTTCAACCTCGGCCACGGCGTGCTGCCCAGCACCGACCCGGACGCGCTGACCCGGCTCGTCGAGTACGTCCACACCCAGACGGCCCGCTGAGCCCGGCGCCGCGCGGCGGTCAGTCGCCGGCCGCCCGTACGGCGCCGGCGGCCTTGCGGGCCGCCACCAGTACCGGGTCCCAGACCGGGGAGAACGGCGGGGCGTAGCCGAGGTCGAGGGCGGTCATCTGCTCCACCGTCATTCCGGCGGTCAGCGCGACCGCCGCGATGTCCACCCGCTTGCCGGCACCCTCGCGGCCGACGATCTGCACGCCGAGCAGCCGTCCCGTGCGGCGCTCGGCGAGCATCTTGACGTGCATCGGGCGGGCGCCCGGGTAGTAGCCGGCGCGGCTGGTCGACTCGACGGTCACGGTGACGAAGCGCAGCCCGGCGGCGCGGGCGTGGCGCTCCAGCAGACCGGTCCGGGCGATCTCCAGATCGCAGACCTTGCTGACCGCGGTGCCGACCACCCCCGGGAACGTCGCGTAGCCGCCGCCCACGTTGGTGCCGATGACCTGGCCGTGCTTGTTGGCGTGGGTGCCCAGCGCGATATGGCGGGTGTGGCCGGAGACCAGGTCGAGGACCTCGACGCAGTCACCGCCGGCCCAGACGGCGTCGTGGCCGCGCACCCGCATCGCCAGGTCCGTGAGCAGCCCACCGGACTCGCCCAGCGGCAGCCCGGCCGCGGCGGCCAGCGCGGTCTCGGGGCGGACGCCCATGCCCAGGACGACCACGTCCGCCGGGTACTCGGCGTCCTCGGTGGTGACCGCGCGGACCCGCCCTCCTCCTTCTCCTCGGCTCCGCCCGGGCAGGGAGGCGCCCGCGGTGTCCTCCTCGGTCAGCACGCCGGTGACGGTCGCACCGCGCACCGTCTCGATGCCCAACCCGCACATCGCCTCGTGGACCAGCGCGCCCATGTCCGGGTCGAGGGTCGACATCGGCTGTGTGCTCTGCTCCAGGACCGTGACGTGGTAGCCGCCGTGGATCAGCGCCTCGGCCATCTCCACGCCGATGTAGCCGGCGCCGACCACCACCGCCCGCCGCCCCGGGGACGCGTCCAGCCCGTCCAGCAGTGCCCGGCCGTCGTCCAGGGTCTGCACGCCGTACACCCCAGGCGCGTCGATCCCGGGCAGGGCGGGTCGCCGCGGTCGGGCACCGGTCGCCAGCACCAGTTTGTCGAAGCCGGTCCAGGACTCCCGGCCGCCGTTGTCCAGCTCCCGGGTGCGCACCCGGCCGCGGTCCAGGTCGAGTTCGGTGACCTCGGTCCGCATCCGCAGGTCGATGTCCCGGGCGCGGTGCTCCTGCGCCGTCCGCGCGATCAGCGCATCCGGCCCGTCGACCACCCCGCCCACCCAGTACGGGATGCCGCAGGCGGAGTACGAGGTGAAGTGGCTGCGCTCGAACGCGGTGATCGCCAGCTCGTCCGGCTTCCTCAGCCGCCGTGCCTGCGATGCCGCGGACATCCCCGCGGCATCGCCCCCGACGACCACCAGCCGCTCCGTCATGGTCAACTCCTCCGGCTCAGAAGGGGTACGCGGCCGGCGTGGCGCGGACCGTCGTCCAACGGGTCTCGGTGAACGCATCGAGGTTGGCGTCGCCGCCGAAGCGCGAGCCGGTGCCGGAATCGGCCAGGCCGCCGAACGGGGCGATCGGTTCGTCGTTGACCGTCTGGTCGTTGATGTGGAGCAGGCCGGTGGGGATGCGGTCGGCGAGGTCGAGGGCGCGGGTGGTGTCGCGGGTGACGATGCCGAGCGCGAGGCCGTAGTCGGAGTCGCCGGCGAGTGCGACGGCCTCGTCCGCGGTCTGGAAGGCGCGCACCGGCGCCACCGGGCCGAACACCTCCCGGCCGTAGGCGGGGGAGGAGCCCACGGACCCGGACCCGTAGCCGGGGCCCGCGTCGGCCAGCACCGTCGGGCGGTAGAACAGCGCGTGGTGCCGGCCGCCGGCGGCGATCCGTACGCCGGCCGCCGCGCTGCTGCGCACCAGCTCGTCGATCTTGTCGAGCCGGCCGCGGTCGATGACCGGGCCGAGGTGCACCTGCTCGCGGAACGGGTCCCCGACGGTGAGCGCATCGGCCCTGGCCGCCAACCGCTCCACGTAGTCGTCGTAGAGGGAGGCGTGGACGAGGTGCCGGCCCGCGGTCATGCAGATCTGGCCCTGGTGGAAGAAGGAGGCCCAGGCGGCGGTGGACATCGCGGCGTCCAGGTCGGCGTCCTCCAGCACAAGGAGGGCGCTGTTGCCGCCCAGCTCCAGGTGGGAGCGCTTGAGGTGGCGGGCGGCCAGTTCGCCGACGCCGCGCCCGACGGCGCCGGCCGGCACCCGGGTCGTGTACGACAGGCGGGGCGCGGCGGAGGGGAGCACCTGCCCGAGCGGGCGGTGGGCGAGGGCAGCGGCCTCGTAGCACTCCTCGGCCGCCGCGCGGATCTCGAAGTCGGCCTTGCCCCGGATGCTGCCGGACTCCCGGATGATCCACTCGGCGATCTCCGCTTCGTGCCGTCGGATCAGATCGCCGGCCCGGCGGAGCACCGCGGCCCGCTCCGGGTACGGCGTCCCGGCCCAGCTCCGCTGGGCGCGCGCCGCGGCGACCGAGGCCCGCTCGACATCGGAGGCGGCGGCGAGCATGAAGGTGCCGAGCACCTCGCCCGTCGCGGGCTCGACCGCCTCCGCCGTACCGCCGTGCAGGGAGTGCCAGTTGGTCGGGTCGAGCAGGGCCATCGCGCCAACCTCCGGTCGGGAACAGAGAGTTGATGGATGAGCAGGTGTGGGGTGCGGTCCAGCCCTTCCAGGGTGATCCGGGCCGCCGTGCCGGGGCGTGTCGAACGTACCGCGCCCGGCGCGGATCGCCGCGCACGGCGTGCCGCCGGGCACCCGAGCGGACACGCCCTGGCTAGCGCTCCAGGACGAGCGCCAGCCCCTGCCCCACGCCGATGCAGAGGGCGGCGAGGCCGGTGCCCGAGCCGAGGGCGGCGAGCTGGTGGGCCACCGCGCCCGCGAGACGGGCGCCGGACGCACCGAGCGGGTGGCCGATGGCGATGGCGCCGCCGCGCGGGTTCACCACGGACGGGTCGAGGTCGGGCCACTGGCCGATGCAGCCCAGCGCCTGGGCCGCGAAGGCCTCGTTGAGCTCGAAGGTCGCGAGGTCGGCGAAGCCGCGGCCGGAGCGCTCCAGCGCGCGCCGCACCGCCTCCACCGGGCCCAGCCCGAACAGCTGCGGCTCGACACCGGTCACCGCGCTCGCGCCGATGCGGGCCAGCGGCTCGCGCCCGGTCGCCCGCAGGCCTTCCTCGTCCACCAGCAGCAGCGCCGCCGCACCGTCGTTGAGCGGCGAGGAGTTGCCGGCCGTGACCGTTCCTCCGGCCGTGCGGAAGACCGGCTTCAGCTTGGAGAGGGACTCCAGGGAGGAGTTCTCCCGGATCGTCTCGTCGCGCTCCAGGTCCACGTCCGGGACCGGCACGACCTCGGCGTCGTAGGCCCCCTCCCGCCAGGCGCGGGCCGCCTTCTGGTGGCTGGCCAGCGCGAAGACGTCCTGCTGCTCCCGGGTGATGCCGTGCCCGTCGGCGATCAGCTCGGCGCCCTCGCCCAGCGCCACCGTCCACTCCGGGCGCATCCGCGGATTGACCATCCGCCAGCCCAGCGTCGAGGAGAACATCTCCTGGTGGCCCGCGGGGAAGGCCCGCTCGGGCTTGCGCAGCACGTACGGCGCGCGGCTCATCGACTCCACCCCGCCCGCCACCGCGATGTGTGCGTCGCCGTGCGCGATGGCGCGGGCCGCCTGGATGACCGCCTCCAGGCCGGACCCGCACAGCCGGTTCACGGTCACCCCGGGGACGGTCGGCGGCAGACCGGCCAGCAGCACCGCCATCCGCGCCACGTTGCGGTTGTCCTCGCCGGCGCCGTTCGCATCGCCGAAGCAGACGTCGTCGATCCGTGCCGGGTCGAGGTCCGGGGTGCGGTCCACCAGGGCCTTCAGCACGTGGGCGGCGAGGTCGTCGGGGCGGACCTCGGCCAGCGCGCCGCCGTACTTGCCGACGGGGGTCCGTACCGCATCGACGATGTAGACATCCCGTACCCGTGGGTCGCTCATCAGGCCCTGTCCTCGCTGTCCCGGCTCGACGGTCGGCGGACGGTACGAAGATCGCCGCCCGCCGACCCGAGTCTTTGCCCGACGGTGCCCGCTGTCAACGGGGACCTCGGTCATCCTCCTCCGTGACGTCGGCCGGGTCGGCGGGCGGCGCGACGGCCTGCCCGGTGGCCTGCCCAGGGGCCGGTCCGGTGACCGGCGCGGCGACCGGTGCGGTGGCCTGCCCGGCCACCGGCGCGGCCATCGGCGCGGGGGCGGTCCGTTGCCGGGCGCCGCCCTTGCCGCCGGCCCGCCGCCGTATCCGCAGGGCGGCCGGCAGCCGGTCGCGGACCAGTCGCCACAGCGCGTACAGCACGCCCGCGGTGACCGCGAACGGCAGCACCGCGCCGATCGCCACCAGCACCCACCGCACCGCCGTGAGGAACGCGTGCCAGCCACCGGACAGCGCCTCCGAGAAGGACGGCTCGTGCTCGCCGGAATCCGTCTCGGCGGCGGCGTCCGGCTGGCGGAGCAGCAGCGTCACGGTGGCCATCCCGGTCCGGCCCTTGAGCGACTTCAGCTGGGCCTCCAGTGACTCCAGATCCGCCTCGCGGGAGTTGAGCTCGGACTCCAGCGCCACGATGTCGCTGATCGTCGTCGCCTTGTCCATCAGCTCCCGGACGCGCGACACACTGGCCCGCTGGGTCTTGATCCGGCTGTCGACGTCCACCACCTGGTCGGTGACGTCCTTCGCCGAGACCTCGCGGGAGAGCAGCTTGCCGAGCCCGGTCAGCTTCCCCAGCACCGCGTCGTACTCGGCGGGCGGCACCCGCAGGACGATCCGCGACCGGTCGTGCCCCTCGGGGTCCCGGTCGGTGGTCTCGTCCGCCGCGTAGCCACCCGCGCCGTCGACCGCCGCCCGCGCCTTCGCCAGCGCCGTCGTGACGTCCTTGGTCTGCACGGTCAGGGTGGCGGTGCGGATGATCTGCGACGGGGTGAGCTTCGGCGCCGCGCCGGGCCGGCCCGCCCTGGCCGCCGCCCCGCCGCCCTGCCGGCCGTCCGCCGCCGGGCTCGGTGCCACCGCCGACGTGTCGGAGCGCGCGTCGCCCGCCGCACTCGGCCCGCCCGAGCCGCTGCACCCGGCGAGCGCCAGCGACGCGGTGAGGAACAGCGCCGCCGCGGCTCCCCGCCCGGACGCCCGAACTCCCCCTGCCGGTACGGTCGTTCGCCCCGTGGCCCACCCCGTCGTGCGCCCCGTGGCCCGTCCGGCCGCTCGTTCCGCTCCCCGCATGAACCGCTCCCCGTATGAAATGGCCTGTCGATGTCGCCCCTTCGACGGGGAGCCCCGGCCCCCGGTTGCCGTGCGCAGGTCGCGATCCGGTCACGGTCCGGCCCGGGCGCTCTGAGAGAGTGGAGGCATGAGTGCAGCGGACACCAGGACGGCCCACGGGCCCGGCGGCATCGGCCACGCGGTGGTCATCGGCGGAGGCATCTCCGGGCTGGCGGCGGCGCACCGGCTGCTCGACGGCGGAGCCCGGGTGACCGTCCTGGAGGCGTCCGGTCGGCTGGGCGGCAAGCTCCGCGCGGGCGCGATCGCCGGCGTACCGGTCGACCTCGGTGCCGAATCCATGCTGGCCAGGCGGCCGGAGGCGGTGGAGCTCGCCCGCGCCGTGGGGCTCGGCGAGCGGCTGCAACCGCCCACCACCGCCACCGCGTCCCTGTGGACCCGCGCGGCGCTGCGCCCGATGCCCAAGGGTCACGTGATGGGCGTGCCCGGCGACCTCGGTCCGCTCGCCGCCTCCGGAGTGATCTCCCCGGAGGGGCTCGCCCGGATCGAGGAGGACGCCCGGCTGCCGCGCACCGAGGTCGGCGCGGACGTCGCGGTCGGCGAGTACGTCGCCCGGCGGCTCGGCCGCGAGGTAGTCGACCGGCTGGTCGAGCCCCTGCTGGGCGGGGTGTACGCGGGCGACGCGTACAAGATCTCGATGCGTGCCGCCGTACCGCAGCTCTTCGAGGCCGCCCGGACGCACCGCTCGCTGCTCGACGGCGTCCGCGACATCCAGGCGCGCTCCGCCGCCGCGGTCCACCAGATCGGGCCCACCGCCACCGGCCCGGTCTTCATGGGCATCGACGGCGGCATCGGGACCCTCCCGGGCGCGGTGGCCGAGGCGGTGCGCGCCAAGGGCGGGGAGATCCGCACCGGTACGCCCGTCACCGACGTCCGGCGGATCCCGGACGGCTGGCGGATCACCCTCGACGGGGCCTCGCTCACCGCGGACGCCGTCGTCCTCGCCACCCCCGCGCAGGACGCCGCCCGGCTCCTCGCGCACGTCTGCAAGCCCGCCGTCGCCGAGCTCACCACCGTCGAGTACGCCTCGATGGCGCTGGTCACCATGGCCTTCCGCCGCTCCGACGTCGCCGCCCGGCTGACCGGCAGCGGTTTCCTCGTACCGCCCGTCGACGGCCGCAAGATCAAGGCGTCCACCTTCGCCAGCAACAAATGGGGCTGGATCGGCGGCGCGGACCCGGACCTCTTCGTGCTGCGCACCTCCCTCGGGCGCCACGGCGACGAGGAGGACCTCGCGCGCGAGGACTCCGAGCTGGTCGACTTCTCCCGTACGGACCTGCGCGAGGCGGTCGGGCTGACCGCCGCCCCGGTCGCGACGGAGGTCACCCGCTGGCACGGCGGACTGCCCCAGTACCCGGTCGGACACCTGGAGCGGGTGGCCCGCATCCGGGACGCCGTCGCGCAGCTGCCCGGCCTGCGGGTGTGCGGTGCGCTCTACGACGGCGTCGGCATCCCGGCCTGCATCGCCTCCGCCCACAAGGCCGCCGACGACGTGCTCGGCACCCTGCGGCCGCTCGGCGCCGCCGGCGAGTGAGAATGGACGACATGACAGACGCTTCCACCCCCGCATCCGCGCCGCAGACCCCTGCGGCGCCCGAGAAGGCCCCCAACGCCGGCAAGAAGGCCAAGGACCTCAACGAGGTCATCCGCTACACCCTCTGGTCGGTGTTCAAGCTGCGCGACGTCCTCCCCGAGGACCGCAGCGGCTACGCAGACGAGGTCGAGGAGCTGTTCACGCAGCTCGCCGCCAAGGACGTGGTGGTCCGCGGCACCTACGACGTGTCCGGTCTGCGCGCCGACGCCGACGTCATGATCTGGTGGCACTCGGAGAGCTCGGACGCCCTCCAGGACGCGTACAACCTCTTCCGCCGCACCCGGTTCGGCCGCGCCCTCGCGCCGGTGTGGTCGAACATGGCGCTGCACCGCCCCGCCGAGTTCAACAAGGCGCACATCCCGGCCTTCCTCGCCGACGAGCGCCCGCGCGCCTATGTCAGCGTCTACCCCTTCGTGCGCTCCTACGAGTGGTACCTCCTCCCCGACGAGGACCGCCGCCGGATGCTCGCCGACCACGGCAAGATGGCCCGCGGTTTCCCCGACGTCCGCGCCAACACCGTGCCGTCGTTCTCGCTCGGCGACTACGAGTGGGTGCTCGCCTTCGAGGCCGACGACCTCTACCGCATCGTCGACCTGATGCGTCACCTGCGCGGCTCCGAGGCGCGGATGCACGTCCGCGAGGAGGTCCCGTTCTACACGGGGCGGCGCAAGCCGGTCGCCGAGCTGGTCGCCGGTCTGGCCTGACCCGTCCGACCCGCACACCCACACGCCGAGGGCCGCCCCCCAGGGGGCGGCCCTCGGCACGTTGCAGGCGGATGGGCTCACTTCCCCGGACGCATGTGCTGCCCCCGGGTCAGTGCCTGGCCCGGCACCGGCTCCGCCCGCGGCGAGCAGTACACCTTGTGCGCCGGGACCTTCCCGCGCAGCAGGTACGCCTCGGCGTACGCGTTCACACAGGCGTTCTCGCCGAAGGCGATGCCGTGGGTGCCCGCGCCGTTCTCGGTGACCAGCGAGGAGCCGGGGAACCGCCGCTGGAGCTCGACCGCACCCGGGTACGGCGTCGCCGCGTCCCGCTTGGCCGCCAGCAGCAGCACCGGCGGCAGCGCGCCGGGCTCGGTGTGGATGTCGAGCGGACCCTGCTGATCGCGGAGCGCGCCGTCGAGCTCGGTGTCGGCGGCGTGCCCGGCGGCGTCCGCGAGCTCCTGGTCCACGTCCTGGCCCGCCGCGCGGAGCACGTCGTCCAGGCCCTCCGTGGCCGACTGCGACCGGGTGGGCCAGAAGGCGCACGGCAGATTCATCCAGGCGTTGTCCCAGGTCTCGAACGGCGCGACCCGCGCCATCCGGCTGTTGTCCCGGTCCCAGGTCTTGAACGAGCGCGGCCAGGACGCGTCGTTGCACTCCACCGCCGTGTAGACGGCGTTGGTGTTCTCCTCGGCCTGGGCCGTCCGCTCCTGCGGCAGGGCCTGGGCGATCAGCGCCTTGGGGTTGCCGTTCAGATAGCCCGAGAGCGCCTCGGCGCGCATCGGCCAGAAGGCGTCGTTGTAGCCGGTCTTGAGGTAGGCCGACTGGAGCTGGCCGGGGCCGATCTTGCCGTTGAGCGGCTGCCGGCGGAGTTGGGCCGTGGCCTTGTCATAGGACTGCTGCACCGCCTGCGGGGTCTTCCCGAGGTGGTAGTGGTCGTCGTGCTTGGCGGCCCAGCGCAGCCAGTCGCCCCAGCGGCGTTCGAAGGCGAGGTTCTGGTCGAGGTTGTTGCGGTACCAGATCTGCCGTGGGTCGGGGTTGACCACGCTGTCGAAGACCATTCGGCGGACATGGCCGGGGAAGAGCGTCGCATAGACCGCACCGAAGTACGTCCCGTACGACGCGCCCATGAACGTCAGCTTCTTCTCGCCCAGCGCGGCCCGCAGCATGTCCAGGTCGCGGGCGTTGTTGATGGAGTTGTAGAACGGCAGGTCCGCCCCGGCCCGGCGGGCGCAGCCGCGGGCGTACGCCTTCGCCTCGGCCACCTTCGTGCGCTTGAAGGCCGCGTCGGGGTGCATCCGGCTGTCGGTGGGCGCCTTCATGAACTCCTTGGGGTCCTGGCACGACAGCGGTGCCGACCGGCCGACGCCGCGCGGCGCATAGCCGACGAGGTCGTAGGCGCGGGCCAGCTTGCTCCATCTGGGGAGGCCGCCGTAGAGCGGGAACTCCATGCTGGAGGCGCCCGGGCCGCCGGGGTTGAAGATCAGGGCGCCCTGACGCTCGGCGGGCGCGGTGGCGCGGACCCGGCTCACCGTGAGCTGGATCTTCTTGCCGTCGGGCCGCGCGTAGTCCAGGGGGACGGTGAGTTCTCCGCACTCGACGGACGACGGCAGGTGCTCCACGGCTGCGCAGCGGCCGAAGCCGATGCGGTGCGAGGCGGGCGCGGGCGGCGCCGCCGGAGCCCTCGTGGTGCCGCCTGCCGGGGCAGTGGCGAGGGCGGTCACGATCAGCGACCCGATGGTGCCGTACAACGCAAGTGCTCTCACTGGCCGTCCCTTCGTGTGTGCATACAAAAGGGATAGTTGGGGCGCTGGTTGGTGTTGTAAAGCACCTGGTGCCGGTGTCGGACGCTATGCCCCGGAAGAGTGGAGCGCGGCGCGAAGGGAGGGGTCGGTGAGGGCGCCGGGACCGTGGAGGGCGAGCGTGGTGAGTGAGGCGGCGGTGGCGGACGGGCCGGGGGAGCCGGCGGCGCCGGGCAGTCGGCGTTCGCCCGAGGCGGTGGCCCAGTCGCTGTAGGGATGGAGCTCGAAGCGGGCCACGGCCAGGGTGCCGAGCGTGAGGATCATCGGCAGCGCGAACCAGCCCACGAGGCCGACGACGTCCGCGTCGTCCGGCGCCGACCAGTAGCTCGCCGCGGCGGACAGCAGCACCAGGAGGGCGGCGGCCCGCACCAGGCGGACCGCACTGCGGACGCCCGGGCGGGCCGCGGCCGGCAGCGCGAGCCCCGCGGCCACCAGCCGGTCGGCCACCGTCCGCACCGCCTCGTCGGCCACCAGTGTGTCCCGTACGGCCGGTATCTGGCGCTGCCCCTCGGGCCCTATGGCGCTGAGCGTGGCGCGCTCGACGGCGTCCTGGCCGACCGGGTCCACGACGGTGGCCCAGCCGGTGTGGGCGAGCAGCAGCCGCCGCTGCTGTGCCATCAACACCAGGACCACATCGGCGAGACGGTGCGGGCCGCCGGAGAGATAGGCCATCTCATACAGCGTCAGACCGCCGTCCGCGGTGGCCGGACCCGGGCCGGGGGCGGGCGCCGACGGCCGGTCCGGACCGGTGGCCCGGGCCACGGCAACCGCGATGCGACAGGCCCGCGCGCAGGAGAACGCCGCCGCCACACAGGCGACGAGGAGGAAGAGGAACCACATGGCAGAGTTCCTACGGGACGACCAGCGGCGCCGCCAGGCAATTTCCCAGATTGTGGGCGACCGCACCGCGCACGCTGCGGAGCGGCGCCGGCCGTCGTACGTCAGCTGCCGCCGCAGCCGCCCCCGCCACCCCCGCACGACGAGCCGCCGCCGCACGACGAGCCGCCCCCACAGCTCGAACCACCGCCGCACGAGGAGCCGCCGCAGCCGGACCCCGACCCGCCGTCGGACGAACCGCACCAGCCGCCACTGTCCCCGGAGCCACCGGAGTCGTAGGACGACGACGAACTCCCCGACGACGAGGACCCGCTGCCGGCGGCGACCGCGGTGGCCCGCTGCGCCTCCTCGAACTGCTGCCGCAACAGCTCGTCCGTGATCAGTGCGGTGCCGCCGAGCGCCACCACCAGTGCCGCAGGCTGCCAGGCCCCGCCCGCGCCCCCTTGGGCGTTGCCCGCCTTCGCGGAGTTCAGCGCACGCGTCCCCGCCTTGGTGATCCGACGGTGGAACACCTTCCGGCACGCGGAGGCGATGAGCACGCCGACGATCAGCGCCGGGACGACCTTGAGGACGGTCTGCTCGTCGCCCGATCCGACCGCGTCGTCGGCGAAGATCGACATCAGGAACGCCGCGACGAACAGCAGCCCGCACGCCGTCATCTGGGCACCCGCCAACCGGCGCCAGCCCCGGCCCAGCCGCGGAGGGCGCATCAGCCCCCGTGCCGCCAGCCCGTCACCGATGCCCTGGACGGCCGGGCTGCGCATCGCCGTGGTGCGCACCGCGGTCAGCGCCCCGCCGGGCGTGCGGGCGACCGCGTCCAGGACGGCCGCCTCGACGGCGTGCCGATCGGTGGCCTGACGGACGGTCACCACACCCGGGCCGCCCACCACCAGCCGGCCGTCCTCGTGCATCCCGGCGACCGCGGCGTCCACCACCCGCCCGGGACCCCCGGCGAGGAACGCCATCTCCCACACGTCGTTCGTCCGCGCCGCCGCCCTGCGCACGGACGGCGTCCGCAACCGCACCAGCACCGCGCCGACGACCAGCACCGACGACGAGACGCCCAGCCCTACGTACACCCACAGCGGGAAGGACATCCCGCTCACCCCCGTTCGGATATCCGGCGCAGGGCCCGCACCAGGCGGGCCGCGGGCCGCGTGGACGGCGGCTTGGGACCGGCCCGGTCCCGCCACCACCGTGTCAACTCCTGTCGTGCGCCCGGGTCTTCGGGACGGCCCCGGGCCAGCAGGTGCGCCGCGAAGTCCAGGGCGTCCTGCCGGTAGCCGCCACCCATCGGCCGGTGCCGCGCATAGTCGACGAAGGCCGCGCGGTAGTCCGTGCCGAGGAGCTCCGGCAGCTCGGGCGCCACCTTGGCGACGACCGCGGCCCGCTTGGCGATCAGCGCCCGGCTCTGCACCTGCAACCGGGTCCGGTCGAAGCCCTCGGGGGCCGGCACCCCGGCGACCAGCGCGGACAGCAGCGCGGCCTGTGCCAGCGCCAGCCGCTGGCGTGCCGCGTCGGTGGCGGGGTCCGTGCGCGGTTCCGGGGGCGTGTCCCGTACGGGCTCAAGCCGCCTCGACATGACGGGCCTCCTTGAGCACGGTGCGGATGGCGTCGAGTTCGGCGGCCAGTTCCCCGCCCTCGGGGAAGTCGTCATCGCGCTCCAGCAGCACGCCGGGCGGCGTGGTCCGGGCGCACAGCTCGGCGAGCACGTCCAGCACCGGCCGGGTCACCGGGTGGGCGTGGCTGTCGTGCCACACCCCGTCCCGCTCCACCCCGCCCGCGACGTGCACATACGCGATCGCCTCGACCGGCAGCTCGTCGAGCGCGACGGCCGGGTCCTCGCCCCGGTTGACGTGGTTCGTATGGAGGTTGGCGACATCGATGAGCAGCCGCACCCCGGTCCGCTCCACGAGCTCGGACAGGAACTGCCCCTCGGTCATCTCCTCGCCCGGCCAGTTGATCAGGGCGGCGATGTTCTCCAGGGCCAGCGGCACCGGCAGCGCGGCCTGGGCGATCCGGACGTTCTCGCAGAGCACGTCCAGGGCGTCCCGGGTGCGCGGCACCGGCAGCAGATGCCCGGCCTCCATCACCGGGGAGGCGGTGAGCGGCCCGCCGGCCCGGACGAACGCGATGTGCTCGGTGACCAGTGGCGCGCCCAGCAGCTCGGCGCGTTCGGCGAGGGCCGCCAGCCGGCCGGGGTCCGGGCGGTCCGCGCCGCCGAGGCCGAGCGAGACCCCGTGCGGGACAACGGTCGTGCCGCGCTCACGCAGCTGCTGGAGGGCGTACGGCAGGTGGCCCGCGCAGAGGTTCTCCGCCACCACCTCGACCCAGTCCACCCCGGGCAGCCCGGCGATCTCCGCGGCGATCTCCGGTCGCCAGCCGATACCCGTACCCAGGCGCTCCATGCTTCCCCCTCCGCTCCGTGGTCGGGGTACTCATGCCGCGCCACGGGGCGTCGAATCCTGCACCGGCCGAGTTCAGAGCTTGATTTGAGCTTGCGCGGACGGCGGTCGGTCGCCTGCCCGAGCGGGCGCCGTGCCGTCCCGCGTCAGGCGACGGGCGGCAGCGCGCTCCGCAGCGCGGGGTGGTCCGCGACGACCGTGCAGGAACCCGGGGCGATCTCCGTGAACCCGGCATCGCGCACCACCGGCAGCCCGCTGCGGGTCAGCGCCTCCCACGCCGCGGGCGCCGCGGACCGTACGGCCAGCGTGAACCCCGTCGCGCGCCAAGCCGCCCGCTCCTCCTCGGACAGCTCCCACCACGCCAGCTGCGCACCGTGCCCGGCCTGTGCCATCTCCTTGCCCGCCGACATCTCCAGCGCCGGGTTGAACCACAGCACCGGCACGCCGTCCGCGGGCGGCCCGGGCGGCTGCGGATCGTCCAGCTCCGTGCCCGAGACCTGGAGCCGGGCCAGGTCCTTCGGCCAGCCGTCCAGCGGCACCGGCGGATGGACCCGCACCTCGGCCTCGCGCCCGCGGACCGTGATCCCCGGCAGCGCCTCGGCCCGCCGCCACTCCGCGCCGCGCGCCCGCCGGACGACCTTCCGGATCCGGGCGTCCTGCCAGTCCCGCACCGCCTCGGCCCACTCGCCGTCGCCGGTCGCCCGTTCGTCCGACAGCAGCACCAGCACCGCGCGGGCGGCCGTCTCCAGTGCGTCCGTCCGCGCCGGCGGCTCGGCCCGCTCTATCCGCGCGACCAGCGGCAGCACGAACTGCGGCGCCGCGTCCCGGTCGGTCTGCTCCTGCTGGAACGGGCTGCTGGAGTCGTTGCCGGACTGTCCGGCGGTCTCGGTGCTGATCACGCCCTTCAGTCTGCCAGCCACCACTGACAGCGCCCCTGCCCCGGGCCCACCGCCCGCGCGGCAGGCCTCCGACGGCCGTTCGCCGCTGGACCCGCGGTCCGCCGTCCCGACCGGCCAACTGCGCCCGCCGGGCGCGGCGTTCGCTCCGTACGGCTGCGCCGCCCGCGCTCCCTTCCGGGCATCGGACCGGCCTCTCCGGTTACCGTTTACCGTCGTGGACAGCACCGGGGCGGGGAACACCGGGGGACGTCGGGAGCGCCGGGGACGAGCGGAGAGCCCCGGAGGACGACGGGAGAGTCCCGGAGGAGAGCCCGGGCACCGGTGGTGAGCGGGAGGGGCGGAGCGCATGAGGCTGGACGGGGTGGGGCGGCGCTACGGGGTGCGCGGGCCCTGGGTGCTGCAGGACGTGCGGCTCGACGTGCCCGGAGGCGCGCTGCTGCGCGTCGAGGGGACCAACGGCAGCGGGAAGTCCACCCTGCTGCGGCTGTGCGCCGGCATTGACCGCCCCAGCGCCGGCCGCATCACCGGCCGCCCGCGCAGCGCGTACGTCCCCGAACGGTTCCCGGCCACCCTGCCGTTCACCGTCGTCGACTACCTCGCCCACCTCGGACGCATCCACGGCCTGCGCGGCCCGGAAGCCGGCCGCCGCGCCACCGAGTGGCTCGAACGCTTCGGTGCGGCCGGGCACGCCCGTACGCGACTGGCCGAGCTGTCCAAGGGGACCAGCCAGAAGGTCGCGGTCGCCCAGGCACTGCTCGCCGAGCCCGAACTCCTCGTCCTGGACGAGGCCTGGACCGGCCTGGACCGCGACGCCCGCGCGGTGCTCGACCGGGCGGTCGCCGAGCGGGTCGCGGCCGGCGGCACCGTCATGTTCGTCGACCACGACCCGCAGCGGTTGGCCGGCGCGGCGGATGCCCGCTACCAGGTCGTGGACGGGCGGTTGCTCCCCCAGGAGGACGGCGACCCGGCGCCGACGGCGGGTGCGACCGGCCCCCGCGTGACCATCGAGGCCGTGGGCGCACCCGGGGCCGCGCCGCCCACGAGCGACCGCGCGCCACGGCTGCCGGGCGGGCCGGAGATCGCAGCGGGCCCGGACGGTACGACCCGGCTGACGGTCCCCGCCGTCCACTCCGACGCCCTGCTGCGCGCCCTGCTGACCGCCCGTCCGCCCTGGCACATCCGCTCGGTCACCCCCGCGCCGGTCCCGCGCGGCGGCACCCCCGGCGCGGTCCCCGAGGCGCCCACCCCGCCCACCGCAGCCGAGCACCCCGGTGCTCCCGACCCCTACGAGGCCCCGCACCCGTGATCGCCCTCCTCCGCTACCAGGCGGCGCTGCTCGTCGGCTCGCACCGCTGGCTGCCGCCGGTCATCCTCTACGCCGCCTTCCTGGCCATCGGCATCCAGAGCGGCGGCCCGATCCTGGACGCGTCCGGCTGGGCCGCGGGCGGGTTGCTGCCGGTCGCCGTCTGGCTCACCCGGATCTGCGTCACCAACGAGCCGCCGGCCGCCCGCAATTGCGCCGCGGCCGCCGCCGGACCCGGACGGGTGCACCTCTCCTGCGTGCTGACCGCGGCCGCCGCCGGGCTGCTGCTCGCGCTCGCCGGCACGGCGATGGTCGTGCTGCTGTCCGACCCGCACTCCACCTATCACCGGGTGGCTGTCCCGGTCCTGCCGGCGGTCGGCGCCGGGCTGGTCGCCGCGCTGGCCTGCCTGTTGATGGGCATCGCGATCGGCGCCCTGTGCAACTGGCCGGTGCTGCGCAGCCCCGGCTGGGGCGTCCCGGCCGGCCTGACCGCCGCCCTGCTCCTGCTCGTCCTGGGCGCCTCCCCGGCCAACGCCGCCGTCACGGGCCTGGTCACCGGCTCCGCCCACGGCACCATCAACACCCCCTGGCTGCCGCTCGCCGCCACCGTGCTGATCGCCTCCGCCGCCACGGCCGTCGCCTGCGGTCTCAGCTCCCGGCGCAGCTGAACGGGGCGGGGCGAGGGCGGGGGAGCCGGCGTACGCTCGGCACCATGCCGACCACCGACGCCGCCACCCCGCCCGAGGCCCGCACCCCGTCCGATGCCGCTACGACCACCGATGCCGCTACGACCACCGATGCCGCTACGACCACCGACACCGCTACGACCACCGACGTCAGCGACACCGCCCCGGCCGGCTCCACCGCCTCCGCGCCCCGTGCCGACTGCCTGCACTGCGGCCGTCCCACCGAGTACCCGGTCGACCGCCCCGGCATCGTGCTCTGCCCGGTCTGCGAGTGGCAGGAGGCCCAGCGCTCCGCCTGCTCCGGCTGACCGCGGCGCTGCCCGGGATCAGTGGTGCCAGGGGCCGCGCACCGCGAACGTCGTCCCCGGCGTGTAGCAGTTGACGTACATCGTCCGGTGGTCGGGCGCGAAGGTCACTCCGGCGAACTCGCCCCACTCCGGCTTCTCCGGCGTGCCGATGTTCTGCCGGCCACGCGCCATCGGGTAGACCTCGCCACGCCGGGTGAGGCCGAAGACGTGCTGGGCGCCGTCGCCGTCCTCGCACACCATCAGGCCGCCGCTGGGCGCGAGGCAGATGTTGTCGGGGGACTCGCCGGGCAGTTGGAGGTCGGTGTCCGGGCCGAAGACCACGACCTGGGTGAGCCGGCGCCGCCGGGGGTCGTACTTCCAGACCTGGCCGTAGTGGTCGGCCGCCGAGCCGGCCGCCCGGTGCGCGAAGCTGGAGACGAAGTACACACAGGAGCCGCCCCAGTAGCAGCCCTCCAGCTTCTGGGCGTGGGTGATGCCCCGAGGGCCGAAGTCCTGGAAGCGGACGGGCGTCCGGCGGGCGAGCGGGTCGGGGACGTCGACCCACTCGACGTGGTCGAAGGCGGTCCCGGGCTCCTGGATGGTGGACAGGTCGGGCACCCCGGGGACCCGCAGCGCCTGGAGCCGGCCGCCGGCCCGTAGTGAACCCCGGCCGCCCATCGGCTTGTTGGGCAGGAAGCGGTAGAACAGGCCGAACGGCTTGTCGAAGGCGTCCTCGGTCTCGTAGACGGTGCCGGTTCCGGGGTCCACCGCGATCGCCTCGTGCTGGAAGCGGCCCATCGCGGTCAGCGGCACCGCGCCGGTCCGCCGCGGGTCGTACGGATCGACCTCGAAGATGAAGCCGTGGTCCTTGGTGTAGTTCTCGTCACCGGCCCGAAGCTCGGTCTCCTCGCAGGTCAGCCAGGTGTTCCACGGGGTGTGGCCGCCCGCGCAGTTGGTGGAGGTACCGGCGACGGCGACCCGCTCGGAGCGCACCGTGCCGTCCCGGTCGAGCTCCAGGGCGGTACAGCCGCCCTCGCCACCGGGGTCGTAGGTCAGATCGCGGACCCGGGGGACGGCGGAGCGGGAGCCCGTACGGTTCTCGTGGTTGCGGACGAGGTGGGTCCCGCCGCGGTGCCCGGGGAAGGCCGACATGCCGTCGCAGTTGCTGGGCACCCTGCCCTCCCCGGAGAGCAGGGGGTCGCCCTCCTTGGAGAGGACCCGATAGCGGAAGCCCTCGGGGAGGTCGAGGAGGCCGTCGGGGTCGGGGACCAGCGGGCCGTAGCCGCGCCTCCCCATGTCCCGGGCGGTCGCGGTCCCTGCGAAGATCTCCGTGAGGCTGCCGGAGAAGGCGAGGGACGCCCCCAACGCACCGGTTCTGGCCAGGATCTGACGTCGTGTCGCGGACATGGGCAACTCCCTGTTGGCGGACAGGTGACGTGACCCGTTTGTGTGTACCACGCACCCGGGCCGTCGGAAACCGGTCGGCGCCCGGTCCGCCGTGGCGGCGCCGTCGTCAACCGTCCCCGTTCACCGTGCCGTCCGCCCGACCGTGGTGCGCGACCAGCGGCAGGAAGATGTCGTCGACCACCGCCGTGACGGCGGCCGGTGAGGGTGCCTGATGGGTGATCAGCATCTCGCTCGACACGAGGGTCACCGGCAGCGCGGCGACCGGGGCGGGGATGCGGGAGGGGTCGAGCTCGCCGCGCCGGGCCGCACGGTCGAGCAGGTCCGCCATCGCGTCCCCGCCGCCCTCGCGTGAGCGTTCCGCCAGGTAGTCGCTGAGGTCGGTGCCGCGCGTCCGGCTGTCGGTGAGCACCTGTAGCACGGGTGTGATCTCCGTCAGGCGGGTGGTGATCTGGTCGAGCAGGGCGAGCACGTCGGTGCGCAGCGACCCGGTGTCCGGCACCGGTGGGGGCAGCGGCGGCGTCCGGTGGCGCAGCGCGGCGAGGATGAGGTCGAGGCGCTGGGGCCAGCGCCGGTAGAGCACCGTCCGGCTGGTCCGTGCGCGCGCGGCCACGCCCTCGTACGTCAGGTCGTGACAGCCGACGGCGAGGAGCTCGTCCCAGGTGGCGTCCAGTAGTGCGGCTTCCAGCGCGGCGCCCCTGCGTCGGCGTCCCGGGGGCGGCGACCCGCCCTTCACATCTTTAGGCACAGTATGTATCTTACTCTTCAGAATAAGATACGCGACGAACCTTAAGGAGCGCTATGCGCGGCAAGGGTGTGCAGTACGACACCGGAACGTTTCCGAACGGCGACACCACGAACCCCGCCTTCACCCCCGACCTCGCGGCCCGCGACATGCGCGTCATCGCCGAGGACCTGCACTGCAACGCCGTGCGCATCACCGGCGGGGACCCCGAGCGGATCAGCGCGGCGGCCGCGGCCGCCGCCGAGGTCGGGCTCACGGTCTGGTACTCGCCGTTCCCCTGCGAAATGACGGAGGACCAGCTCCTGCCGTACTTCGCCGAGTGCGCGGACCGCGCCGAGGAGCTGCGCCGGACCGGCGCCGAGGTCGTGCTGGCCACCGGCTGCGAGATCAGCATCTTCAACCGTGGCTACCTGCCCGGCGCGAGCTTCAACGACCGGATGGAGACGCTGCGCGCCGCGCCCGAGGTGCGCGAGAAGGCGCTCGCCACCATCCCGGAGCAGCTCAACGCCTTCCTCGCCGAGGTCACCGCGACCGTACGGCCGCGGTTCGGCGGCCCGCTCAGTTACGCGTCGATCCCCATCGAGCACATCGACTGGACGCCCTTCGACATCGTCGGCATCGACGCGTACCGCAGCGCCCGCAACGCCGCCACCTACCGCGAGGACCTGCGGGAGTACTTCGCGCACGGCAAGCCGGTCGTGGTCACCGAGGCCGGCTGCTGCGCCTACCGCGGTGCCGGGGACATGGGCGCGGCCGGCTGGCTCGTCGTCAAGGCGGACCACACGGTCGCACCGGGGACCGTGCGGGACGAGGGCGAACAGGTCCGCTACATGGACGCGTTGCTCCAGGTCTTCGAGGAGGAGGGGATCGACACGGCCTTCTGGTTCAGCTTCGCCTGCTACGCGCTGCCGCATCGCAGCGACCCGCTCCTGGACCTCGACCTGGGCTCGTACGGGATCGTCAAGGTGCTGAACGGCGAGCGCGACGGCACGTACCGCGGCCTGCCCTGGGAACCGAAGGAGGCGTTCCACGCCCTGGCCCGGCACTACGGGGGCGCCGGGCGGCCGGAGACCGAGGGCGTGTCCGACTAGCGGCCGGAGACCGAGGGCGTGTCCGACTAGGGGTGCCCTTTTTTTGGGGGGGCGCCCCTGGTCGGACAGGAAATCCCTGGAGACGCCCCTAGAGGGGGGCGCCCTCGGCCAGCGGCTTGGCGTCGCGGGCCAGCGCGGTCAGTCGGGAGATCGCGCGGAAGTACTTCTTCCGGTAGCCGCCGCGCAGCATCTCGTCGCTGAACAGCTCGTCGAAGGCCTTCCCGGAGGCCAGCACCGGCACCTCCCGGTCGTAGAGCCGGTCCGCGAGGACCACCAGCCGCAGCGCGGTGGACTGGTCGGGCACGGCCTGGACGTCGGTGAGGCAGACCGCCTCGATGCCGTCGCACATCGCGCCGTAGCGACTGGGGTGCACCTTCGACAGGTGCGCCAGCAGGGAGGGGAAGTCGTCGAGCGAGGCACCGGGCATGCGGTACGCGACGCGGGTGACGGTCTCGTCGTCGTACGGGGCGGGGGCCTCCGGCAGGCCGCGGTGGCGGTAGTCCTCGCCGTCGATGCGCAGCGGGCGGAAGTGGGCGCTCAGGCCCTGGATCTCGCGCAGGAAGTCGGCGGCGGCGAACCGGCCCTCACCGAGCTTGCCGGGCAGGGTGTTGGAGGTGGCGGCCAGTGCCACGCCGCTGTCCACCAGCTTGCCGAGCAGGGTGGAGACCAGGACGGTGTCGCCGGGGTCGTCCAGCTCGAACTCGTCGATGCACAGCAGCTTGTGGTCGCCGAGCGTGCGGATGGTCTGCTGGAAGCCGAGCGCGCCGACCAGGTTGGTCAGCTCGACGAAGGTCCCGAAGGCCTTGCGCTCGGCCGGGGCGGGGGTGGCGTGCCACAGGGAGGCGAGCAGATGGGTCTTGCCGACGCCGTAGCCGCCGTCCAGGTAGACGCCGCGCGGGCCCTTGGGTGCGGCCGGCTTCTTGGCGAACCAGCGGCGCTTGCCGGCGGCCCTGCCCGACCCGGCGTCGATGCCGTCCGCGAAGTCGCCCAGCACCTGCACGGCCTGGGCCTGGCTGGGCTGCTGGGCGTCCGGGATGTAGGTGTCGAACCGCGCGTCCTGGAAGCGGGGCGGCGGCACCATCTCGGCGACCAGGCGGTCGGCCGGGACGTGCGGGGCGCGGGCGGTGAGCGCGGCAGGAGACGTGCCGGGGGAGGTGCCGTCCCCGTCGGCCGGCGGTCCGGCTGTCGGGGCGGGCTGGGGGAGGGAGGGCTGGGAAGGCGACACAGCCGTCCAGCCTATCTCCTCGCCCGTATCAGCCGGCCCGGCGAGCGAGGCATGTCACACTGCCGCCATGCGACGCCTGTTTCCCCTCCCTGCACCTCCCGCACCCGCTTCCGTCGGTACCGACACCGTGCCGCCGACCGACCTCACCGACCGGGAGTGGACGCTGGACGAGCTGGCCGACGCCTACGCCTACCCGGCGGCGGACGACCCGGCGCGGGCCGGTCGCACCGGATGGCTGCGGGCCAACATGGTGTCCTCCATGGACGGCGCGGCCCACCACGAGGGCCGCTCGCAGCCGCTCTCCAGCGCGGCCGACATGCGGATCTTCGGGGTGCTGCGGGGTGTCGCGGACGCCGTGGTGGTGGGCGCTGAAACGGTCCGGCAGGAGGAGTACCGGCCGGCCCGCGCCCGGGAGGCCTTCGCCGCCCGCCGGGCCGCCGCCGGCCAGGCGCCGGCACCCGCCATCGCGGTGGTCACCGCGGGACTCGGGCTGGACTTCGACCTGCCCCTGTTCACCGAGGCGCTGGTCCCCACCCTCGTGCTGACGGGCGCGGGCGCGCCGGCCGATCGGGTGGCGCGGGCCCGGGCGGCCGGCGTCGAGGTGCTGTTCGCCGGTGAGGGGCTGGGCGTCGCCCCGGGGCGGGTGGCCGGGGTGCTGGCCGAACGGGGACACACCCGGCTGCTGACGGAGGGCGGACCGAAGCTGCTGGGGCAGTTCGCGGCGGCCGGGGCACTGGACGAGATGTGCCTGACGCTGGCCCCGGTGGTCGCCGTCGGCGATGCGCCGAGGATCATGAACGGGCCCGCCGTCCCGGTTCCCGAGCGGTTCGCCCTGGCATCCGTATTGGAGGAGGCCGGGTTCCTGTTCACTCGCTACCGCCGGTCCTGACAATCAGCGGAATTACCTGTTCCGCTTAGCTACCTTTGGGCACACTAAAACCCAACAGGTCCCGTGTGGCGACGGGGCAGGATGGTTTCTGTCGGGCACCGCGCACTGTGGCGCCCCGAAGAGAAGAAGGGCGTCCGCCGTGTTCACGAGCGTATTGATGATCGAGAAGCCTCTGACGCCCGCCGACGTGGAGTTCGTGACCACCCTGCACGGCGACGACCCCATCTCGTTCGTCGTGCTCATGCAGCCCCGCGGCAAGCAGGACGTCCTGCTCCGGGCCATCGACGACGTCGCCCTCGGCGAGTTCGACGACGCCGTGCGGGAGGGCGGGGAACCGGCCGGCGAGGCGGCCGAGGCCCCCGCCCAACTCGCCCTCTCCCACACCCTGGAGGCCCTGCGCGCCGCCGGTGCGGAGGCCGTCGGGCAGGTGGTCGAGGACCACCCCCTGGACCTGCTGCGCACCGTCGTCGACGAGACCGGTGCGGACGAGGTGATCGTGCTGACCGCCCCGCACTTCGTCGAGGAGTTCTTCCACCGCGACTGGGCCTCCCGCGCCCGCCACAAGGTCGGCGTCCCGGTGCTCAAGCTCTTCTCGCACGCGGCGGACGACCAGCCGCAGGAGTCGGCCTGACCTGTCGGCCCAGGTCCTGACCGTCCGCCCACGTCCTGACGGTCCGCCCACGTCCTGACCGTCCGCCCACGTCCTGACCGTCCGTTCCGGGCCCGCCTGTCGGCTCCGGGCCGGCCCGTCCGTTCACTGCCGGACCACGGCCCGCCGCCGCAGCCGCCCGTCCCGCACCTCCGCGATCTCGTCGGCCGCGTCCAGATGGGTGTGATCGTGGGTGACCAGCACGGTGGCGGTGGCGCGCTGATGGGTGAGGGTCAGCAGCAGTTCGAGGACCGCCGCGCCCCGCTCGTGGTCCAGTGCACTGGTCGGTTCGTCCACCAGCAGCACCGCCGGGTCGTTCATCAGCGCGCGGGCGATGTTGATCCGCTGCCGCTGGCCGCCCGAGAGCTGGTGCGGCCGCCGGTCGGCCTGGCCGTCCAGGCCGACCGCCGCCAGCAGCTCCAGTGCCCGGGCCCGCGCCTTGCGGGGCGGGCGGCCGTCCAGATGGGCCATCACCTGCAACTGCTCGGCGGCCGTCAGCGACGGCAGCAGATTGGGCTGCTGGAAGACCGTGCCGATGCGGGTGCGGCGCAGCGCGGTCAGCTCCGCGCGGCCGAGGCCCGCGGTGTCCGTGCCGTCGATCACCACCCGCCCGCGGTCCGGGCCGATCAGCGTCGCGGCGACCGCGAGCAGGCTGGACTTCCCCGACCCGGACGGCCCGATGACCGCGGTCAGGCACCCGGCCGGTACGGACAGCGAGACCTCGTCCAGTGCGGTCAGTCGGGCATCGCCGTCGGGGTAGGTGAGGGTGACGTCGGTCAGTTCAAGGCTCATCGGGCACTTCCCAGGGCGGTCAGCGGGTCTACGGAGGTGATGCGGCGGATGGACAGTGCGGCCCCGACGGCCCCCAGCGCGATCATGACCAGGGCCGGGAACAGCACGGTGGACGGATCGAGCACGAAGGGCACCGCGCCGCCGATCCCGGCGCCCACGCCCGCCACCACGGCGGTGCCCAGGCCGGTGCCGATCACCAGCAGGACCACGGCCTGGCCGAGTGCGTCCCGCAGGAGGTAGCGGGTCGAGGCGCCCAGCGCCTTCAGCACCGCGACGTCACCGCTCCGCTGGATCGTCCACACGGTGAAGAACGCGCCGATGACCAGCGCGGAGATGGCGAACAGGAAGCCGCGCATCAGCGTCAGCGAGCCGTGCTCGGCGGTGTACGAGCCGATGGCCTGAAGGGCGTCGTCGGTGGTGACGGTACGGGTGTCGAGCCTCCGGTCGGCGGCCGGCAGACCAGCCGTCGAGGAGGTGGACAGGGCGAGCACGGTCGCCCCCACCGAGTCGCCGGAGCCGTGGGCTCCGGCGGCCGGCCCGGAACCACCGGTCAGCCGGCGCCAGTCGCCCAGCGACGTCCAGACCACCGGCGTGTGGCTGTACATCGCCGCGCCCGACACGGCCGCGACGCGGAACGTCCGGCCGCCGAGCGTCAGCCGGTCGCCGGCGTGCACGCCCAGCGAGGCGGCGGCCTTCTCGGACAGCGCCACCGCTCCGTCGGCCACCTTCTCCCGGCTCGCACCGGCAGCCGCCCCCGCCGGGGCCGGCGCCAGCCGCGACCCCGGCCGCACCCCGAACGCCGACACCGCGGCCGTCCGCCCGCCCGCCTCGGCCTTCGTCGTGGCGATCCCCAGCGGCTCGGCGCTCCGCACCCCCGGCACCCGCGCCCACTCCCGTACGGTCCGCTCCGACAGCCGGGACTCGGTGAACGAGACACCGCCGTCCCCGACGGGCGCCGAGAAGACCAGGTGGTCGGCGGGCAGCGCGGTGATCGCCGAGGTGTTCTCCCGGCCCAGGCCCGCCGTCAGGCCCGACAACAGGCCGACCAGCACCGTGATCAACACGATGACGGTGCCCATCAGGGCGAACCGCCCCTTGGCGAATCTCAGGTCTCTCCAGGCAACGAACACCGACTCTGCCATCCTCGGATCCGGATGCCGGGCCCACTGCCCGGCGGCTGGTCCCCACCGTCGCCCGGGGACGGGGTCCCGGGCATCGCGCCGCGGAGTGGTTCACCGGCATCGAAGGGTGCGCCTCGGCATCAACCCTTCGATTGATGCCGCAGGTGGGGGCGGCCCGTAGCCTGAAGGGGCCGTGACCGAAGAAGCCGTGACCGATCACTCCCTCACCCCCGTCCTGCGGGTCCTGCGCAGCTGCCTCCACCTGATGGTGGCCGCGCTGCTCGCGCTCGCCGCCGTACGGGCGGTCGCCGACCGCACCTCCGACGCCCCGGCCGTGATCGCCACCGCCGTCGCGCTGTTCGCCGTCTACGCGGTCGGCCCCAGGCTGCCGCGCCTTCGCAGCTCCGCGGGCGCCGCCGGCCTCTGGCTCGCCGCCGTGGCGCTCCTCTGGCTGGTGCTGCTCGCGCTCACCCCGGACGGCGTCTGGCTGGCCTTCCCGATCTTCTTCGTGCAGCTGCACCTGCTGCCGCTGCGCTGGGCGCTGCCCACCGTCGTGGCCACCACGGTCGCCGCCATCGCCGGCTTCGGGTGGCACACCCACACCCTCAGCGTCGGCACGGTCCTCGGGCCCGTCCTGGGTGCCGCCGTCGCGGTGGCGGTCGTCCTGGGGTACGAGGCCCTCTACCGGGAGAGCGAACAGCGCCGCCGGCTGATCGAGGAGCTGACGGCGGCCCGCAGCGAACTGGCCGCCGCGGAACGCTCCGCCGGAGTGCTCGCCGAGCGCGAGCGCCTGGCCCGCGAGATCCACGACACCCTCGCCCAGGGCCTGTCCAGCATCCAGTTGCTGCTCCGGGCCGCCGAGCGCGCCCTGCCGGTAAGGCCCGACACGGCCCTCGGCCACGTCCGGCAGGCCCGTACCGCCGCCGTCGACAACCTCGCCGAGGCCCGCCGCTTCGTCCGGGCGCTGAGCCCGCCCGACCTGGAGGCGGGCTCGCTGCCGGCCGCCCTGGAACGGCTCTGCACCACCACCGTCCGCACCTCCGGCCTCGCCGTGCACTGCCAGGTCTCCGGCGCGCCCACCGCCCTGCCCACCCCGCACGAGGTCGCCCTGCTGCGCATCGCCCAGTCCGCGCTCGCCAACACCGTCCAGCACGCCCGGGCCGACCGGGTCGAGCTGACCCTCAGCTACATGGACACCGAGGTGGCCCTCGACGTCGTCGACGACGGCGCCGGGTTCGTGCCCGCCGAGGTGCCCGCGCCGGGCTCCGCGGCGGCCCGCGGCACCGGCTTCGGCCTGGCCGCGATGCGCGCCCGGGCCCGCGCCCTGCACGGCACCCTCGCCGTCGAGTCCGCCCCCGGGGAGGGCACCGCCATCGCCGTCACCCTGCCCTGCCCGGCAGCGCCCGCCACCTCGGAGGCCGCCTCATGACCAGCACGGACTCCCCGGGGCCCGGGGCACCTCGCCCGTCGGGCGGCGCCCCCGTCATCCGGCTGTTGCTCGCCGACGACCACCCGGTCGTACGGGCCGGGCTGCGCGCCGTCCTGGAGACCGAGCCGGACTTCGAGGTGGTCGCCGACGTCGCCACCGCCGAGCGGGCCGTCGAGCTCACCGCCGAGCGGGACCTCGACGTGGTCCTCATGGACCTCCAGTTCGGTGGCCGGATGCTGGGCTCCCAGGCCACCGCCGCGATCACCGCCCGCCCCGATGCCCCACGCGTCCTGGTCCTGACCACGTACGACACCGACGCCGACATCCTGGCCGCCATCGAGGCCGGCGCCACCGGCTACCTCCTCAAGGACGCCCCGCCCGAGGAGCTGGCGGCCGCGGTGCGCACCGCGGCCGCCGGGAAGTCCGCGCTGGCGCCCGCCATCGCGCTGCGCCTGATGGACCGGATGCGCACGCCGGCCACCGCGCTCTCCCGCCGCGAGACCGAGGTGCTCCAGCTCGTCGCCGACGGCCTCTCGAACGCCGCGATCAGCAAACGGCTCTTCCTCAGCCAGGCGACCGTCAAGTCCCACCTCGTCCACATCTACGCCAAGCTGGGTGTGGACTCCCGTACGTCCGCGGTGGCCGCCGCCACCGCACAGGGCCTGATCCGCCGCTGAGCGGCGGCCCCCGGCCCGCCGGCCCGGCCCCGGCCGGCGGGGCCCGATGATCCCGGCGGCACGCCCATGGCCCGGCGCTGTCGGTGTCGGGTGCGAGAATCACCGACAGCAGGACAGCACGACAGGTGGCACCGCACGACCGCACCACCGCTCGCGATGATCGACGATCAGGGAGACGCACCATGGCACCCGCCATCCCAGCCTCGATGGACCGGCCGCACTTCATCGGCATCGGGGGAGCCGGCATGTCGGGCATCGCCAAGATCCTCGCGCAGCGCGGCGCCCGGGTGGCGGGCAGCGACGCCAAGGACTCCGCGACCGCCGAGGCCCTGCGCGCGCTCGGCGCCACGGTCCACATCGGCCACGCCGCCGAGCACCTCGCGGCCGACGCCACCAGCGTCGTGGTCTCCTCAGCGATCCGCCCCGACAACCCCGAGCTGGCCGCCGCCCACGAGCGCGGCATCCCCGTCGTGCACCGCTCGGACGCCCTCGCCTCCCTCATGGAGGGCCTGCGCCCGATCGCGGTGGCGGGCACGCACGGCAAGACGACCACGACCTCCATGCTCGCCGTCTCCCTCGGCGCCCTCGGCCTCAAGCCGTCGTACGCCATCGGCGGCGACCTCGACGCGCCGGGCTCCAACGCCGAGCACGGCACCGGCGAGATCTTCGTCGCCGAGGCCGACGAAAGCGACCGCAGCTTCCACAAGTACGCGCCCGAGGTCGCCATCGTCCTCAACGTCGAGCTGGACCACCACGCCAACTACGCCTCGATGGACGAGATCTACGAGTCCTTCGAGACCTTCGTCGGCCGCATCCGCCCCGGCGGCACCCTGGTCATCTCCGCCGACCACCCCGGCGCCCGTGAGCTGACCGACCGGATCTCCGGCCGCTTCGACATCGAGGTGGTCACCTACGGCGAGGCCAAGGACGCCGACGTCCGCATCCTCAAGGTCAACCCCCGCGGCCTGACCAGCGACGTCACGGTCGCCCTCACCAGCGGCAAGATCCTCACCTTCACCGTCTCCGTCCCCGGCCGGCACTACGCGAGCAACGCCGTCGCCGCGCTGGCCGCCGGGGTCGCCCTGGACCTGCCGCCGCACAACCTCGCCTCCGCCCTCGGCAAGTACACCGGCGTCAAGCGCCGCCTCCAGCTCAAGGGCGAGGCGGCCGGCGTGCAGGTCATCGACTCCTACGCCCACCACCCCACGGAGATGACCGCCGACCTGGAGGCCATCCGCGGCGCCGCCGAGGACTCCCGGGTGCTGGTCGTCTTCCAGCCGCACCTCTTCTCCCGCACCCAGGAGCTGGGGGCGGAGATGGGCCAGGCGCTCGCCCTCGCCGACGCCTCCGTCGTCCTGGACATCTACCCGGCCCGCGAGGACCCGATCCCGGGCGTCACCAGCACCCTGATCATCGACGCCGCGCGGGCCGCCGGCGCCGAGGTCACCCCGGAGAGCGACCAGGCCGCCGTCCCGGACGTGATCGCCGGAATGGCCGGGCCCGGTGACCTTGTTCTCACCATGGGCGCGGGCGATGTGACCGACCTCGGCCCCGCCATCCTGGCCCGCCTGGGCCGCTGAGCTGAGGAGGCACCGCAGATGCCGTACGAGATCGACAAGCCCGACGAGCAGTGGCGCGCCGAGCTGACCCCGGCCGAGTACCAGGTACTCCGCCAGGCCGGCACGGAACCGGCGTTCGTCGGCGAGTACACCGACACCAAGACGGCCGGCGTCTACTCCTGCCGTGCCTGCGGTGCCGAACTGTTCCGCTCCGACACCAAGTTCGAGAGCCACTGCGGCTGGCCGTCCTTCTACGACCCCAAGGACAGCGATGCGGTCGAGCTGCTGTCCGACAATTCGCACGGGATGGTGCGGACGGAGGTCCGCTGCGCGAAGTGCGGCTCTCACCTGGGGCACGTCTTCGAGGGGGAGGGTTATCCGACGCCGACGGACCAGCGGTACTGCATCAACTCGATTTCCCTGCGGTTGATTCCGGACGAGGGCTGAGATCAGTTCTGGTGGACCGACTGGGTTAGCGGTGGCGCCGGTGTCCTCTATGGGCACAGAGGACACCGGCGCACGCAGCCCGTCGAACGGCACGCCGTATCGCACGCGAATCGCGTCGCGTCTCCGAGGGCCCCCTCCCTAGGGGACTCGCGCAGGTCGAAACCCACCTCTCATCTGCCACGTCACGTCGGCCCTTGGGCGGGCTGTCATGACGCGGATCCGGGGTGTGTCGGTGGGGTTCACCGGCCCTTCGTGGAGATGTCGCGGGTGGCTTCGAGGAGGGGCAGCCGGTGGACACCGTCTGCGGGCTGTTTGTCGGAGGGCGGTCCCTGCGGCTGGACCGACATGACGACGACCACCTGGTAGTCGCCGGGGTGCTTGTCCACGTCGGCCCATGTGGTGCCGGGGCAGAGGCCGTCGATCGCCAGGGTCTTGGTGTAGGGGCGCCGGCCGACGGGGTACAGGAGGGCCGGCCCGCCGTGCGGACCAGTGTCGGCGGCGGGTTTCTGGCGGCCGGCGATGACTCCGTGCTTGATCAGGAGGGCCGTGGGCGGGACATCGACGATCGGCAGGCTGAGAGCCTCTGTCCGGTCGCGGGAGGTGATCCTGTAGGTGGTCCGCAGCGTGGAGCCTTGGCGCCGCAGGGACGTGACGGTCAGTTGCAGGGATTCGTCGGGGCGGCTGACACGGACCGGGGGTTCGATGGTGCCGCGGCAAGGCAGGGAGCGGTCCTGTTGCCTCAGCGACGGGCTCGTGGTGGTCGGGGCAGGGTGGGCCGGATCGGCGGTCACCGCGTCGGCCTGGCTCCCGCATCCGGCGAGGGCGAGCAGCAGGGCGGGGACGGCGGGCAGCAGGGGGCGACGCATGGGTTCCTCCGTGAGGTAGTGAGGTGGCGAGAGCGGTGCGGAGCATTCATCGAGCCAGGGGTGCACGGGCCACGATCAACGCATCGGGTGCCCGGTCGGCGGCGGTCGCGCCGCGCTGGGTGGTGAGGACGACGGCCACTTCGTAGCCGTCCTGCCACACCGAGCTCCAGGTGGTTCCCGCGCAGGGACGGCCCGGCACGGGCACGAGCCGGGCGCGGTGCGGACGGGCCGGGGTGACGCTCACCTGGCCGGCGGTGCTCTCCTCTCCTGGCAGGCGGGTGGCCGCCGGTCCGGCCGGATCCTGACCGGCCACGACCCGACCTTCCTTCAGGACGAGGATTCGCGGCTCACCGGACAGGACGGAGGGGGCGGTCGCGGTCACCTCGTAGCTGACCCGCGGGGAACCGCCCGGAGCCTTGCGCACAGCGGAGATGCGTACGGTCACGGCTCCGCGGCCGGTACTCGCCGGGAGTCTCGCGCCGCACATGTAACGAGGGAGCTCCGGAGCTGCGCCGCTCGTCGCCGGGGGCTGCCTGCTCACCGAGTCCGCCGGTGACTTGATCTCCGGGGTTGAGGCGGACGGCAGCGTGTTCAGCACCACCGCGGTAGCCACGGCCAGGCCCGCACCGGTCAGGGCGGTGTACCGGGCGGCTCTGCGCCGGCGCACCCGGGTCCGGACGCGCTCGGTGTCGATCTCCAGCGGCGGTGTGTGTTGCGCGGCGGCCAGCAACTGTTCGCGCAGTTCCTTCGGCTTCATGTCTCCAGCCTTTCCTCCGCGACGTGATGTGCGGGTGTCCGCAACCGGGCGCCCAGCCGTGCCAGCGCGTCGCTCAGATGACGTTTGACCGTGCCTTCACCGCAGCCGAGCCGTGCCGCGATGTCCGCGGTGGACATGTCCTCGTAGTAACGGAGCACCACGCAGGCCCGCTGTCTCGGCGACAGTCCGCGCATGGCGTCCATGAGGTCGATCCGGTGCATGATGTCTGCGCTGTGGTCGGCAACCGGCGCCGAGGACACGAGCCGTGGCAGCGCGCGGATCCAACGGGCGCGGCGCCGGTGCAGATCCAGGTAGCGGTTGAGCATCGTGCGGCGTACGTATGCCTCCGCCTCACCCAGTTCCCACGCACGGCGGGGCCGGGAGAAGACCCGTACCAGTGCCTCCTGAACCAGGTCGGCGGCCTCCGCGCGGTCGCCGCACAACAGGAAGCCGTACCGGTTCAGCTCCGCGCCGCGCTTCTGCGCGAGCTCGGCCAGAAGCCTTGACCATTCGGCCACATTCCCTCCGATCACCTCACCCGGTATCACGAACAACTCGGCGGTCGGGTTGGGGCCTTGTGGCGAGGAATCTGGACGATCGCAGCCGAGCTGGGCCGCTTCGACGCGGCCCTGCCCTGTGGCAACCGCCCGCCGGTGGCCACGGCAAGCCGGGCAGGGCCGCCTCCCCCGTCCTTATCGGCGGGCGGGGGCCGGCTGCGGGGCGCGCCGCTTGGTGGCGTGGTAGCCGATCGTGAGGATCGTGCACCACGCGGCCCATACGTACAGTCCGAGGCGGGTGTCGCTGGAGGTGGCCATCAGCACGACCACGAAGACGAGCGCGGCGAGGGCGATCCAGTTGGTGAACGGGGCGCCGGGCATCCGGAAGTCGACGGCGGGCAGGAGCCCGGCGCGTGCCTTGGACCGGTAGCGCAGGTGCGCGATGAGGATCACGGCCCAGGTCCACAGGCCGGCGCAGGCGCTGACCGAGGTGACGTAGACGAACGCCTTGTCCGGGGAGACGACGTTGACGACGACGCCGATGCCCATGACGAGGGTGGACAGCGCCAGTGCGGCCAGCGGGAGGTGGCGGTGGGTGAGGTTCCTCATGGCTTTCGGGGCCTCGCCGTTGACGGCCAGTCCGCGGACCATCCGGCTGGCGGAGTAGATGCCGGAGTTGCAGGAGGACAGGGCGGCGGTGAGGACGACGAAGTTCATGATCCCGGCGGCTCCGGGGATGCCGACCTGGGCGAGGACCTGGACGAAGGGGCTGACTCCGGGGGTGTACCGGGTCCAGCTGAGGACGGAGAGCAGGATGATCAGCGCGCCGATGTAGAAGACGGCGATACGGACCGGAAGGGTGTTGATCGCCTTGCGGAGCGTCTGCTTGGGGTTCTCCGCCTCGCCGGCGGTGAGGCCGATGAGCTCGATGCCCAGGTAGGCGAAGACGACGCCCTGCATGGCGGCCATGGTCTTCCAGGCACCGTGTGGCGCGAAGCCGCCGTCGGCCCACAAGTGCCGGACCGAGGCGCCCTGTCCGAGGGAGGAGAAGCCGAAGGTCAGTACGCCGACGCCGATCACGATCAGGGCGGTGATCGCCACGACCTTGATGGTGGCGAACCAGAACTCCAGCTCGCCGAAGAGCGTGACGGAGACCAGGTTCGCGACGAAGAGCACGATCAGGGCCCCCGCGGCCGTGGCCCAGACCGGGACGGCGGGCCACCAGTAGGCGATGTAGTGGCCGGCCGCGGTCACCTCGGCCATGCACGCGGCGACCCATGCGGCCCAGTACGACCAGCCGGTGACGAAGCCCGCAAACGGGCCGCAGAACTCGCGCGCGTAGTCCGCGAAACTGCCGGACGTGGGGCGATAGGTGAGGAGTTCCCCCAGCGCCCGCATGACGAAGAAGATGACGATGCCCGCAGCGGCGTAACACGCCACCAGGCTCGGCCCGACCTCCGCGATACCGGTGCTGGAGCCGTAGAAGAGCCCGGTGCCGATCGCGCCTCCGATGGCCATCATCTGGATCTGGCGGGCGCTGAGTCCCCGCCGGTAGCCCTCGTCGGGCGTCTCCGTGTCGGCGTCGCCGCCGAGACGAGGTGGTGCGGTCTTCGCTGAGGTCATGGTGGTGCCCTTTCGCTCCACGGCTCGATGCTCCACGTGTTGGTCCTGCTCCGGTGCGGCCGACTCCTCCGGCCCCTCTCACGGCCACCGTCCCGCCCGCGGGAGATGGCCCCAACACCCGCTCCGGGCAGGCGTCTTGTGCGTCCTATGCGGTGCCGACGGTGCGCAGTACGGCGAGGACGAGGGTGCGGGTCACGGCGACGATCTCGGGGAGGGAGACGTGCTCCCGGGGGCTGTGCGCCAGGCGCACGTCGCCGGGCCCGAACTGCAAGGTGGGGATGTCCGCGGCGGCGTACAGGCGCAGGTCGCTTCCGTAGGGCGCGCCGCGCTCGCGCAGCCGCGGCCCGCCGACCGCGTCGGCGTGTGCGTCCCGGACCAGAGCCCCGAGCGGATGGCCGCTCGGCAGCCGGCCGCTCGCGAACCGGCCGCCGGGCCAGCTCACGGTCGCCGGGTGGGTGCGCAGCCACGGATCGTCCGCGCACGCCTCGGCCACGCAGCTTTCGAAGTCGGCCACCGCCTTGGCCGGATCCTCGCCGAGCCGGACGCCCAGCCTGCCCTCGGCGACGAGGCAGTCCGGCACGCTGCTCGCCCAGTCACCCGCGCGGAGCGTGCCGACGGAGAGCGCGTACGGGATGCGTGACTCCGCCATCAGCGGGTCGACTGCCGCGTTGCGCCGGGCCTCCAGTCGGGCCAGCGCCCGATGGAGGGGCAGGTATGCGTCGATGGCGCTGACGCCCGCGTCGCGGGTGCTCGCGTGCGTGGCCCGGCCCGGGACCTCGATGCGGAAGGTCAGCGCGCCGGCGTTCGCGGTCACCAGCGTGCCGCCGGTCGGTTCGGTGATGAGGCAGGCGTCACCGGTGTGTCCGCGCTGGAGGGTGGCGAAGGCGCCGAGCCCGCCGTCCTCTTCACCGACCACGCAGTGGGCGGCCACCCGGCCGCGCAGCCTGGCGCCGCTCGCGCGGATCGCCGCCAGGGCGGCGAGGTTGGCGACCAGCCCGGCTTTCATGTCGCAGGCGCCACGGGCATGGACGACGTTCCCGGCCACGCGCGGGACGAAGGGGTCGCCGTCCCACTGCCGAAGGTCGCCGGGCGGTACGACGTCGACGTGCCCCTGAAGGATCATGGCCGGTCCGTCACCGCCGTCCGACGTGGTCGCCACCAGCCCCCACGCTTCGTCGCGCGGTGCCTCGGTCCCGGGAAAGCCGGGCTGGGCACGGAGATCGGACAGGTCCATGGACCACAGATCGACGTCGAGACCGAGCCGGTCCAGATGTCGTGCCAAGCGGTGCTGCATGTCGGACTCGGCGGCGCTTCCGGTCACGCTGGGGATCGCGAGCAGCTCCAGGAGCATCCGGGCGAGGGCGGCCTCGTCGATCGCCGCCAGAGCGGCGGACTCCTCGGCACTGAGCACTGCGGTCAATGGTCACTCCCGACACATCGCGGCTGAGCGGATGGGTCCGGATGCTATGTTCGGGCCATTGACGCAATCAATTGCCATATCTTGTCTGCTGAACTCGATTTTTTGCGTAGTTAAAGCTGCTGTGGCGTTTTCTTGCGGACGCAGCGCATGCTTCTCCGCGGAGGTAACGGCGTGGACGCCATCGACGAAGAGATCATCCGCTGCGTTCTGCGGAACGCGCGGAGTACCTATGCCGAGATCGGTGAAGCGGCCGGGCTCTCCGCGCCGGCGGCCAAGCGGCGGCTCGACCGCCTCGTTGCCACGGGGGCGATCCGTGGGTTCACCGCGCTCATCGACACCCAGGCGCTGGGCTGGCGGACCGAGGCGTTCGTCGAGGTGTACTGCAAGGGCAATCCCACCCCCGCCGAACTGCACCGGGCCCTGGAGGAGATCCCGGAGGTCGTCGAGGCGTGCACCGTCTCCGGTGCTGCGGATGCGATGCTGCACATGCTCGCCCGGGACATCGCGCACCTGGAGCAGGCCATTCAGCGGGTCCGTGAGGCCCCCGTCATCGACCGCACCGAGAGCGTGATCGTGCTGTCCCGTCTGCTCAACAGGCCCCGGCTGTGAGCGGCCGCGGCCCTGCCGGGGAAAGGTTCCGGCGCGCAGGGTCGCGGTACCGCTGAACCATGCCGCGCACCTCCTGCTCGGCGAGCCGGACGCGTTCCGGCACCGCCTCGGCGTGCGGCAGCAGCGCCTCCCCGACCTCGGTGGGGGTGGCCCCGCGGGGGCTCCGGTGGAACAGCGGCGCGCCGAAGTGGGGTTCGAGGGTGGTCAGGTGGTAGGTGACCGTCGGCCGGGTGTGGCGAAGCGCGCGTGCAGCGCCGGCGAGGGGGCCTTCGCGGGCGATGGCGCGCAGGACCTGGAAATGGCGTAGCTCCAGTATGGGCACCCGCCGGGCCTGTGGAACCTCTATGGATCGACAGCCAAGCCCGTACCTCGCTGACGAACCGTCAGGTCGTCGTGCGCAGACCCGGAGGCGCTGCGGAACCCGGGTCTGTTCGGGTACGGCATGTCAGTTTCGGGACAACGGGCGGAGGTTGGGCTGTTCGGTCGTGCCATGCTGTGGCCGTGGCCTCCGACGTTCCGTTCGGAGAGTGGAACAGGACGTGCACCGATCCCCGGCTCTGTGTGGCGATCGTCGACCGGCTCACAGGCCCCCTCATCCGGACCGGCTCCGACTCCTGCCGGCTGAAGGCCACCCAGAACGAGGGCCGATCCACCAGGGGCTCATGATGGCCAAGGACGAAGAGGAACCACAACGGCCGCCCGTCTCCGATCGGGGGCTACCACGGGAGGCCGAGCTGGGCGATATCGCCGAGCGACTGCGGCAGCTGGCCGCTGCCAAGGACCGACTACAGGGACTGCTGGACGCGGTGCTGGCCATCAGCCGGGAGCTGGACCTGTCGTCCGTACTGCACCGCATCGTCACCACCGCCATGGACCTGGTCGGCGCCCGCTACGGCGCCCTGGGGGTACTGCACGAGTCCGGCGAGTTCCTGGAAGAGTTCATGGCCGTCGGACTGACGGAGCAGGAGCGGGACGATCTGGCCGAGGTGGAGTTCCCGCACGGCCGTGGCGTGCTCGGACACCTGATCCGTCACCCCGAATCCCTGAGGATCGACGACATCGGCTCCCACCCGGCCTCGGCCGGGTTCCCTCCCGGCCACCCCTGCATGCGCACCCTCCTCGGGGTGGCCATCGGCGTCCGCGGCGAGATCTACGGTGACCTCTACCTCTCCGAACGCCACGACGGACGCCCCTTCGACGGAGCGGACGAGGAAGTCGTCGTCGCCCTTGCCGGCGCCGCCGGCATCGCGATCGAAAACGCCCGCCTGTTCGGCCAGATCCGCGACAGCGCCGAGACCTTCCAGCGCCTGCTCCTGCCCACCCTCCCGGACGTGCGGCCCTTCACCGCCGCCGCGATCTACCGGCCCGCCGCTGAACCCAACCATCTGGGCGGGGACTGGTACGACGCCGTCATCCTGCCCGACGGAGCCGTTGGTGTCGTGATCGGAGACGTCGTCGGCCACGACCTCCATGCCGCCGCCGCAATGGCTCAAACCCGCAGCATGCTCCGTGCCCTGCTCTACGACCGGGGCACGCCGCCCAGCAGCATCCTCACCCAACTCGACCACACCCTGCACGCCACCACCCCCAACCCCGTCACCACGGCACTGCTGGCCCGCATCGAACCCCGAGACGACGGCTGGTCGCTGCACTGGAGCACCGCCGGACACCTCCCCCCACTGCTGATCACCGCCGACCAGCGGGCCGAATACCTCCGCGCCGACCCCGGCATCCCACTCGGCATCAACACCGCCCACGCCCGCCCCGACCACAGCCGCACCCTCCCCGCGGGCGCAACGCTGATCTTCTTCACCGACGGACTCATCGAACACCCCGCCCACGCCATCGACGAGGGGCTGGACGCCGTGGCCACAGTCGCCACCATGCACGCAGACCAGCCACTGCAAGACTTCGTACAGACCCTCGCCGACCACCACCCGAGCGACGGCCACGACGACATGGCCATCCTCGCTCTGCGCACCCCACCCGCCACCTGACATCGCTGCACAAGGCGGGCCCGCAGGGCGCCACTCGATCGGGGGCGCTGCCGACCTCATTGCCGATCGCAAACCTGCATCGCGCAGGGAACGGGCACGAGCGCGAGCATCCCCGTCAGCGGGCGGAAGAGACGACTTCGTCGCGAGGGTGTCGGCGAGTTCGACGGGCCTGGACAGCATGGGCCAGTGCCCCGTGGGCAGATGGAAGTGCCGCCACGGTGCCTGGTTGCTGATCGATGGCCCTGCCGATGACATCTCGCGTCGGCTGCCGCGCACGACTTGAGGCGGACATCCGGTGGGCAACTGCCCTTCGGTGAAATCCGGTTGGCGGGGTAGCCGCGTTCGGGCGGCACACGCCGGCAACGGCCGCGCCTGGACTGGTGAGGACGGGCCAGGGCGAATTCGGCAACCCCTTCGGTCAGTTCGGCGCAAACCTTTCGGTGAACGCCGTCATGTGTGCCGATGGGCGCGGTCCTTAGTGTGCTACTCGCGGTCGGACGCCGCTCCCCGTGGTGGAGCGTGGGAACCGTCATATGCCCGTCCAGTGGCGCGCGTACGACCCGTAGTAGACCAAGGCGCCATCAGGAGAAGTGTTGGAGAGCGTTTCTTTGACCATCCTGGCTGCCGATCCCATCAGCGGCGCCGGGGCCGCCGCCCTCTTGCGGCCGTACCCCACCGTCAGCCTGCTCGGCACGGAGCGCAGTGCCGAGGCCGACGTCATGCTGGTGCTCGCGGGGGAGATCACCGCGGAGACCCTGGACTCCATCGAGCAGGCAGTCCGTGACGCGGCCAACCCGCGGATGCGCGTGGTGCTGGTCGGGGACATGGTGCGCAAGCAGCATCTGCTACGCGCCGTCAACTGCGGTCTGATCAGCCTGATCCCGCGCCGTGAGGTCAGCACCGAGCGGCTGCTGCGGGCCGTCATAGGGGCCAGGGACGGGCGTGCCGAACTGCCCACACAGGGGGCGGCCTGGCTGCTCGACTGGGCCAGGACGGTCCAGTCGGACGTGCTGACGCCGATCGGGCTGACCACCACCGGCCTGGTGACCCGGGAGGTGGAGGTCATCAAGCTGCTCGCCGACGGCCTGGAGACCGCCGCTATCGCGCAGCGGCTGAACTACTCGGAGCGGACCATCAAGAACATCATCCACGGGGCCATGAGCAGGTTGCAGCTTCGCAACCGGGCCCACGCCGTCGCGTACGCCTTCCGAACGGGCGTGATATGAGCAGGTCACCGCAGAACCGGTACGGGCGGGCACGTCCCGGCGGTCGTTCGGGCACCGTCCCCCGCAACCGCGCACTCACGGCGCGGCCGATCCCTGGCCCCCATCGGGAGATGGCGTCACGTGCAGGAGAGCCAACCCGATGAGTACCGTGATCGTTAAGCGCTCGCCGCGCGCCGACGGCCCCCCGATGCCCTCAGGGCGGGTGGAGCTGGCCGAACCGCCGGTGCTCGGCGAGCCCGCAACCGCCGACCTCGGCTCGGTGCTGCTCTACCTGCCGATGGGCCTGGGGACCACGGCGATGGTGCTGATGTTCTCCACGGGCGGCAGTTCCCCCACGAGCTTTTTGATGTCGGGGGTGATGGGCATCGCCATGGTCAGCATGACCTTCAGCCAGCTCGGCAGGGCAGGCGGGGAGCGCAAGCGTCGGATCCGGGCCGAGCGGCGGGACTACCTGCGGTACCTCGGACAGCTGCGGGCGCAGGCCAGAGCGGCGGCCGAAGAACAGCGGGCGGCGGTGTGCTGGGACAACCCGCGACCGCAGCAGCTCGCCGCGATCGCCGCTGGGCCCCGACTGTGGGAACGCCGGCCGGGCCACGAGGACTTCGCACGCGTACGGACCGGAGTGGGCATGCGGCGGGCCGCGTTGGAGTTCGTCCCGCCGCACACCAGGCCGGTGGAGGATCTGGAGCCGCTCTCGGCCGTGTCGCTGCGGCGGTTCGCCCGCGCCAGCAGGGCCGTACCCGGTGTCCCGGTGACGGTGGCGCTGCGCCGGTTCACCAGCGTGGAGCTGGTGGGGGACCGGGAGGGTGTCCTCGGCCTGGCGCGGGCGGTCGTCGGGCAGCTCGCCACCTTCCACTCGCCCGACGAGCTGCGGATCGCGCTGCTCACCGACGACGCCGGGCGGGCGGAGTGGGACTGGGTGAAGTGGTTGCCCCACAACGCCCACCCGGAGCGGGAGGACGCCACGGGCCCGCAGCGGCTGACGGCCCAAGACCACGACGCGCTGATGGAGCTGCTGGGCGCCGAGTTCGCCGACCGGCCCGACCACGACGAGTCGGCCGTTCCCGGGACGACGGAACCGTTTGTGGTGATCGTCGCCGATGGAGTGGACCTTCCTGAGCGATGCCGGCTGCTCGACGGCGGGGTGCGCTGCGCGGTGCTGCTCGACGTCACCGGCTCCCTGCGCGGTGGCCCCAAGGTGCTGCGGCTCACCGTGGAGAACGGCAAGGTCACCTTCCCCACCGGCGAGACCACCGCCGACGCGGAGGCGGACCTGCTCACCGAGGCGGCAGCGGAGCGCGTGGCCCGGACACTCGCCCCGCGCCGCACCGGCGGCACCGTCGATCTGCTCGACAAGCCGCTGGAGACCGACTTCGACCTCACCACCCTGCTCGGTATCCGTGACGCGCGCGGTTTTGACGTCGCCTCCCTGTGGCGACCGCGCACCGACCAGCAGGCCCGTCTCGCCGTTCCCATCGGGGTCACCGAGGACGGCGAGGTCGTCGAGGTGGACCTCAAGGAGTCGGCACAAGGCGGGATGGGTCCGCACGGGCTGCTGATCGGGGCCACCGGGTCGGGCAAGAGCGAGTTGTTGCGGACCCTGGTCGTCGGCCTGGCCGCCACGCACTCCTCCGAGGTGCTCAACCTGGTGCTGGTCGACTTCAAGGGCGGAGCGACCTTCCTGAACATGGACCGGCTGCCGCACACCTCGGCGGTGATCACCAACCTGTCCGACGAACTGCCCCTGGTGGACCGGATGCAGGACTCGCTGACCGGCGAGGTGATCCGGCGTCAGGAACTGTTGCGGGAGAGCGGTTACTCCTCACTGTTCGACTACGAGAAGGCACGCCTCGCCGGTGCCCGGCTCGCGCCGCTTCCGTCGCTCGTGATCGTCGTCGACGAGTTCTCCGAACTGCTGGCGTCCAAGCCGGACTTCGCCGAGCTGTTCGTGATGATCGGGCGGGTGGGGCGCAGCCTCGGCATCCACCTGCTGCTCGCCTCCCAGAGACTGGACGAGGGCCGGATCAACCGGGTGGAAGGACATCTGTCGTACCGGATCGCACTGCGCACCTTCTCCTCGATGGAGTCCCGGAGCGTGATCGGGTCGTCCAGCGCCTACGAACTGCCCTCGGAGCCCGGACACGGCTATCTGAAGATCGACACCACCAATCTGGTCCGGTTCAAGGCCGCCTATGTCTCCGGGCCGTGCCCGGAGCCGCCGGTGGCATCGACGCCGAGCGCGCGGGCGGCCAGGGTCGCCAGCGAGGTCGTGCCGTTCCGGCTGGAGCCGGCGCCCGCCTCCGCTCCGGAATCCGAACCGACGCACCACGCCCGTCCGGTGCCCACCGTGCTGGGAGCCGACGCGGAGCAGGAGGGCGGGCCCACCGGGCGCGGCGAGGACGGCGACAGCCTGCTGGAAGTGATGGTCGACCGGCTCGTCGACGCCGGCCCGCCGGCCCGGCAGGTCTGGCTGCCCCCGCTCGACGAGTCGCCGAGCCTGGACCACCTGCTGCCCGGGATCGTGCCCGACCCGGCCCGTGGCATGGCCGCGGGGGAGTCCGCGCGTCATGGCGCCCTCCGTGTTCCCCTCGGCGTGGTGGACCGACCGTACGAGCAGTTGCGCGAGCTGCTGGAGGCCGACCTGTCCGGGGCGGACGGCCACGTGGCCGTGGCGGGGGCTCCGCAGATGGGGAAGTCCACGCTGCTGCGCTCGCTCATGCTCTCTCTCGCGCTCACGCACACACCCGCCGAGGTGCAGTTCTACTGTCTCGACTTCGGCGGCGGGCTGGCGTCCGTCAGCGGTCTGCCGCACGTCGGTTCGGTCGCCGGCCGACTGGACCGCGACCGGGTGCTGCGCACCGTGGAGGAGATCTCCCAGTTGCTGGAGGTACGCGAGCGGCAGTTCGCCGACCTCAGTCTGGAGAACATGGCCGGCTACCGAGGGGCGCGCGCCCGGGGAGAGATCGACTCCCCGTACGGCGATGTCTTCCTCGTTGTCGACGGCTGGGCCACGCTACGGCAGGACTTCGAGGACGTGGAGGCGAGGATCGCCGAACTCGCCGCCCGCGGCCTGGCCTTCGGCGTGCACGTGGTGATCTCCGCGGTGCGCTGGTCGGAGATCCGCCCCCGGCTGCGGGACCTGATCGGAACCCGGCTGGAACTGCGGCTCGGCGACCCGATGGAGTCGGAGGTGGGCAGTCGGGCCGCCGGCGATGTGCCGCAGCAGCCCGGCCGCGGTCTGACCAGCTCCGGATACCACTTCAGGGCCGCGCTGCCCCGGCTGGACGGCAGTTCGGAGACGGCCGAGCTGGCCACCGCCACCAGGGCGGCCGTCGCGGAGGTCGCGGCCTTCTGGACCGGCGCCGCCGTGCCGGGCGTCCGGCTGCTCCCCACCCACCTCGGGGTGGAACGACTCCCCGCGCCGGAGGACGGCCCGAAGGTCTGCGTGGGCTGGGACGAGCAACGGCTGCTGCCGGTGTGGCACGACTTCGCCCACACCCCGCACCTGATGGTCTTCGGGGACGGCGAGACGGGCAAGTCCAACGCGCTGCGCCTGATGGCCCGGGCCATCACCTCGCACTTCAGCCCGGAACGGGCCCGCATCCTGCTCGCCGACCCCGGCAGGGAGCTGCTGAAGGACGTACCGGAGGCGTACCGCGTGGGGTACGTGGTGGACACCGAAGCGCTGGCTGACCTGGCCGGCAGCGCCGCGGTCTCGATGCAGAAGCGTCTGCCCGGCCCGGAGATCACCCCGGAGCGCCTGCACCAACGCGACTGGTGGGAGGGGCCGGAACTCTTCCTCCTCATCGACGACTACGACCTGCTCGCCACTGGTAGCGCGGTGGGCGGCCCGCTGGCCCCGCTCGTGCCCTACCTGGCTCAGGGCGTCCACATCGGCCTGCACCTGGTGGTCTCCCGCAGCACGTCCGGGGCGATGCGGGCCATGATGGACCCGCTGCTGCGCCGGATGTGGGAGCTGGGAAGCCCCGCGCTGCTGCTGTCCTACCCCAACGAGGAGGGGAAGTTCCTCGGCGAGGCCAAGCCCCGCACCCTGCCCCCGGGACGCGCCCAGTTGGTGACCCGACGGGGCGTCAAACTCGTGCAGACCGGGCTGGTCCGTCCGCGGTGACCAGCGCCGCACCACCAGGCCGTACCGCCTCTCCTGCCCCTCCTGCCCCTCCCATCCCGTTCCCGCATCTGAGGAGCTCCATGACCACCGCGAGTACCACAACCGTCGCGGGCAGATCCGACGTCTGCCGGCTGACCGTCGTGGGGCCCGAGCGACGGGCGGACCTCGCCGTTCCGGCCACGGTGACCGTCGGCGACCTGCTCGGGGTGGTGCGCGGCCACGTGTGCGGCAACCCCGGGCGCAACGACGGCGACTGGGTGCTCCAACGGCTGGGCGAACCGCCCCTCGACCCGGACGGCACCCCGGCCACGCTCGACCTGCGGGACGGCGAGGTGCTGTACCTGCGTCCGATGGACGACGCCCTGGCAGTGCTGCACTTCGACGATGTGGCGGAAGGCGTGGCCGAGGTGGTCGGCACCCCGGCCGTCCGCTGGCGACCCGCGCTGACGCGTCGGCTCCTGCTCGGCTTGGCCTGCCTGGTTCTCGGGGTGCTGGCGGTCGGGGTCTGGCGGGTCGGACCGGGACGGGGGATGGCGGTGGCGGCCGCGGTGGTCGCGGTGGCCCTCGGCGCCGCCTGCTTCGTGGCCACGCGGCTGCGCCCCGACCGGGCCATCGGCATGATCACCGGCCTCGTCGGCTGCCTGTTCGCCGCCCTGGCCGGCGCGACCGCCGCGCGCGGCGCCTCCGGCGTGCTCGCCCCGGGCCGGGGTGATATCGCCCTCGCCGGGGTCTGTGTCGCCGTGGCCGCCGCCGGTGCGCTCGCGCTGCGCCGGGCGCCGGCCGAGGTGTTCGGCAGCGTGCTCGCGACCTCGGTGGCGGCCCTCACGGGTGTCGGGATCTCCACCGTACTGGGCCTGGACGCCACCCGTGCCATGGGCGTGCTCGCGGTCGGCGCGTTCGTGACCGCCACGCTGGGGATGCGCATCGCCGTCCGGGTCGCCCGGCTGCGGGTGCCTCAACTGCCGCGTACCGCGGAGGAGTTGCAGGAGGGCATCGAACCGGAGCCGGCGACCCGGGTGGCCCGGCGGACCAGGATCGCGGATGTCTGCCTGACGTCCCTGGCGGTTTCGGGCGCGGCGGTCTTCGCCGTGGCGCTGTGGCTGCTGAGCCGGGAGCCGGAGTGGATCGGCCCGGTGCTCGCCACCGTGTTGGGCGGCGCCGTACTGCTGCGGACCCGGGTCCTGGTGGGACCGTGGCAGCGCATCCCGATGGCGGTCAGCGGGGCGCTCGGCCCGATGCTGGTGCTGCTCTCCCTGGTGGAGTCCGCGCCGCCCGTGGTCAGCGCGGTTCTCCTGCTGGTCCTGTTGGTTGCCGCGGGGCTGCTGCTGGTCGCCGCGCGCCGTATGCCCGGCTCACGGCCGCTGCCCGTGTGGGGCCACACGGGAGACCTGCTGGAGACCTGGACGGCGGTGGCGCTGATCCCGTTGCTGTTGCAGCTGGTACACGTCTACGTCGCTATCCGTTCACTGGTTGGGTGAGGGGCGGAACGTGCAGAGTCGACGCGACCACGTACAGGCGTACCGGTTCTCCATCGGTCGGCTGATCTCGGCGGTGGTCACCGGCGATCCGGGAAACGGAGAGTCGCCGACGCGCCGAGCAGACCTCGGATCCATGATCGGACTGGCGGTCGCGGCGCTGCTGATCGGTGGAGCCGCGGTATACGGGCTGATCAGCCCGGGCGCCAACACGAGCTGGCGCAAGCCCGGTTCGCTCATCGTCGAGAAGGAGACCGGTACCCGCTACCTCTTCCTCGACGGGGTGCTGCGCCCCACCCGCAACTACGCCTCCGCGCTGCTGGCGACCGGCGCAAACCCGACGGTGCACAGCGTCTCGCGCGACGCACTGCGGGACGTACGGCGCGGCACCCCGATCGGCATCCCCGACGCGCCCGACTCCGTGCCGGCGCCCTCCGAACTGCTCCACGGGGCGTGGAACCTCTGCCTGGGCGGGCGTGACGAGGAGGCGCAGCAGATCGACCTCGCACCCGGACCCGACACCGCGCTCGGCGGTGACCGGCGGATCCTGCTCGTCGACCCGGACGGCGCGAAGTACGTGCTGTGGAAGGACACCAAGTACCCGGTCGGCGACCTCTCCGCCCTGGTGGCGCTGGGGCTGGGCGACCGCGAGCCGATGAAGGCGCCGACGGCCTGGCTCTCCGCCCTGCCCACGGGGACGGCGCTGGCTCCGGCCGACATCCCGGGGGCGGGAAAGCCCGGGCCACGGGTGGGCGGTGGCCCCGCCAAGGTCGGCCAGCTGTTCCGGACCGGTCAGGCGGGAGCGAGCCAGAACCTGGTGCTGCGCTCCGACGGCCTGGCCCCCCTCACCCGTACGGAAGCGGCTCTCCTCCAGGCCCGGCCGGGGCACACGGCCCCGATCGAGGTGACGACGGCCGACGTGGCCGCGGCGCGCGGCTCCCACGACCGCACCCTGCTCAGTCGCATCCCCGACCTGCTGTCGGTCGCCGAATGGCGGGGAGACCGCGACCGGTTGTGCGTACGGCAGAAGGCCGCGGGCACCAAGGTCGAGGCCACCGTGGTCGTCCGCGACGGTGCCGTCTCCTCCGGCGCCGGGGTACGGGTGCCGCCGGGGCGCGGGATGTTCGTGGCCGAGCTCGCGCCCAGGTCGGGCGAGCAGGTGCCGCGCCGCTACCTGATCACCGATCAGGGGCGGAAGTATCCACTCTCCGACGACGCGACCGCGAACGCCCTGGGATATGGACGGGTGGCGCCGTTGCCGGTGCCGAGGAAGGTGTTGGACGCGGTACCGAGCGGCCCGGCCCTGGTGGCTTCGAGCCGCGGCAAGGGAGGGCAGTGACATGCGGATCCCTGTAGAGCGCCTTCGCCCCACGGCGCCCGCCGTGGAGTGTCTGACCGTCGGCCACACCGTGCTGGTGAGGCGGAAGGGGACAGATGAGCGGGGCGGCCGCCGGTCCCGGAGCTGGGCGGAAGGGCTGGCACTCGACCCCGACCACCGGTTGGTGGCGGTGGACGTGCCCGCCGCGCTACCCCCCACGGCCTGGCGGCCGGTGGCGAGCAGGCTCAGCCGCGACGACGGTGGCAGCCGCGGCCTGCGTCTGGTGCCCGTCCCCGGCAGTGCCGGGGAGTTGATGCCCGCCGGACAGTGGCTGGCCGACCGGCTCGGCACCGAGGTACTCGTCCCGGCCGGGGAACTGGTGCGTGTCGACGACGGCTCGCTCTTCGTCCGCGGTGACGCGAGAACAGGCTGGATCCGGCTGCGGCCGGACGGGCCGCCGCAGTGGGACTCGCGCCGCGCCCCGAAACCGCAGTGGGAGGACTGGATGGTCAACCAGTCCTGGAGCCCAGGGCCGTCGGGGTTCTGCGAGCCGCTGCCGGGTGGGGCGTGGCTGCGCCCGGCGTCGAACGACCTCTGGCACGAAGTGCACCGGTTCCGGTTGACGAGCGTGGTGCCGTGCGACCGCAAGCGGCTGTGCGTGGTGCTGGGCCACCCTGGCGGTTCCGCCCTGCCGTTGGCGGACGTCGCCCGTTTTTGGCGCGCGGTACCCGAGGAACACCGCGGTGAGGTGCGCTTCGTGGGCTACGGTCCGGTGGCGGCCCCCGAGGAGGAGACGCTGGGACAGGCCCTGTCCGACCTCCTGGGCCGGCCGGTCACCGTCTACTGCGGGTTGCCGGTCGGCGGTCCGACGGTCACCGGGGAGCCGGACGTGCATGGGGTGTGCCCCGACGGCTCGCCCGGTTGGCGGCCGTTCGCCAGGGAGCTCGGCTACCTGCCACGCCAGCAGAGCGGCGGTCAGGTCCTGCCTCCCCGTCCGGTCAGCCATCGGCTTCCGGTCCACGGTCTGCCCGAACTCTCGCCCGGCGTCTACGGTTACGCTCCGGACGCCGTGCTGGAGGTGATCCAGAGCGGGCTGTGGATGCGGCCGCCGACCGAGCCCGCGGACGCGCAGGCCGTCCGGGCACTTCCCCTCGACCCGACCGCCGCCAAGATCCTCTACGACACGAGCTCGCAGCAGAGCGCCGAGCGCATGCAGCTTCTCGCGCTGGGGGCGCTGTGGCGTCTCGATCCGGCCACCCGCCAGTCCTCCCAGGTACTGCCGGCTGCCATGGCCACGTCGGGGATGGGCGCGCCCGGTGGCCAGGAGACGCCCGCCGGGTCGGCACCTGCCGCGTCCGCGCCCGCCGCGTCTGCACCTGCCGGGTCGGCGCCTGCCGGGTCGGCACCTGCCGGGCTCGCGCCTGGCTGGTCGGTTCCGGTCGGCGGTCCCTCCCTCACCGGCAGCGTCCCCGACGTCGGGACGGGCTCCGCCCCGGAAGCCTCCACGGCGCAACCGAGCGCGGCGGCGGACACCACGGCGCCGGAGCCCGCCACGGTGACGCCGGAGGTCGCGCCCGCCATGGCTCCCGCGGCGGTCGCGCCGGCCACAGTTCCCGCGGCGCCCGTTGCCGCTCCCGTGCCGGATCCCGTCTCCGTATCGCCTGTCGTGCCGGATCCCGTCCCCGTATCGCCCGCCGTGCCGGACCCCGTCCCCGTATCGCCCGCCGAGTCGGTTCCCGCCGCGGCGCCCCCGGCCGCGCCGCCGTCTGTCGGAATGCCTTCCGTGGCAGCGGACGTGCCGCCGGCGCAGCTTCCCGCGCCCCCGCCGGTGGTCCGCCTTGAGGCGGATCTGCTGCCGGCTCCGCCCGAGGCCGAAGCCGCCTCCGCCGTACCCGCCGCCGTACCTGCCTTCGCCGGTGACGCCCCTCGACCGCCCGGCGGTGCGAAGCCGGTGCCCGACCTGCCGGAAGCACGGACGTCCGGCGAACCGGCCGCCGAGGGGGTGCCGAAGCAGGTGGCGCCCACCGCACCTGACGACGGGGCAGCGCAGGTCGGCGCGCCAGGGGGACCTGGCCAGGTGACCGTGTCCGAACCTTCGGACGACGACCCGCGGGTCCAGCCGACGCCGCGGCCCGAGGCGTGTGCGGTCCCCCCGTCCGGCGGCATCGACCGGGAGCGCGACTGGCTGCGCGGTGCACTACGGCAGCAGTACGACGCCGCCGCCAGCTCCCTGGCCCGGCTGCTCTCGCAGTCACCGGGCCTGCGCGGCGATGCCAAGAAGCCCTCCGAGGACACCCTCACGGACCTGGTCGCGGTGCGGATCTACCTCTCTGCCGAGGGCAGCAAGATCGACGCCGCGGTGCGCGGTGCGACGGTCGGCCCGCATGTGCCGCTGTCCCGCTGTGTGTACGAGGGACTCCGCCGTCTGCCGTCACATCGTGGTGCCGGCGTGCTGCGCACCACCGTCAGCGACGCGCAGTGGCAGTGGTACCGACAACAGCGACTGGTGACGGAGTGGGGTTTCTGCCCGGCCCGGACCAGCGCCCCCTGCGAACTGCCCGGCACCGTCGATTTCCTCATCTGGTCGCTCACCGCCCGCCGCACCGTCCTGCTGGAACCCGCCGTCACCGACCGCGTGGTCTTCCTGCCCGGGACCAGCTTCAAGGTGCTGGACGTGCGTCAGGAAGAGCGGCGCGAGGTGTTGTTGCGGGAGTTGTCGCCCTCGGAGATCGCGCCGGACGGCACGGTGGACCTCGCGTCCGGTCCGCTCGACGAGGCAGCGGTCGCCGGACTGGAACGCGCCGCCGAGAACTGGCGGGGCGCGAGCCCCCCGGAAGCGCTGCCGGAGCACTGGTCGAACAGCTTCGGCAGCCCACCCGGGCTGATCGGCACGGCGCGCGTCGCCACGCAGGGAAACAGCCAGGGAACCACCCAGGGAAACAGCCAGGTAAACAGCCAGGTAAAGGGGTCACCGTCGTGACGCGGCAGATTCTGCTGGTCTCCGCACAGCGCCCGGGCGCTCACCGCTCGATCGCCGAGGCGTTGAGCCAGGCCGGCGAGGGCGCCCTGGTATCCGTGGAAGCCGGGCGGTATGAGGAGCGGATCCTGCTCACCGGGGCGGTCACCCTGGCCGCCCAGGACGGGCCGGGCAGTGTGGAGATCCACGCGAGCACCGGGAGCGCACTGGTGGTGGACTCCGATGAGGTCCGGCTTTCCGGGTTGGTGCTCTCCGGGGCGGACGAGCAGTACCCGGTGGTGGACCTGCGCCGGGGACAGGCCGCCTTCGACGGCTGTGCGATCTCCGGCCGGGCCTGGACGGCGGTGCTGGCGCGGGACCAGGGCACGCTGGTGGCGCGTGACTGCACGGTCGACAACCCGCGGGGCGCCGGCATCGTGGTGACCTCGCCGGGTGCGAACACCATGGAGAACTGCCAGGTGGCCGAGGCGGGTTCGTCCGCGGTGGTCGTTGCGGCACAGGGGCGGCTGACCGTCCGCGGGGGCACGCTGACCGGAAGCGGTGGCAACGCGGTCTGCGTCAACGGGCAGGGGCACGCGACCGTCGAGGACACCACCGTCGCCGACAGCAGAAAACCCGGCCTGGTGGTCGAAGAGGAAGGCAGCGCCGAACTGCGACGGGTGGTCGTGACCGGCAGTGCGGGACCGGACGCCTACCTGACCAGCAGCGCGCCGGTCACTCTCACCGACTGCACCTTCTCCGGCGCGGAGGGCGAGTCGGTGCACATCGCGGCCGGCTCCGCGCCGCTGCTGCGTGGCTGCACCATCACCGGCGCGGGGCGGTGCGGGGTGCGGATCACCGGTGCCGCCAAGCCGCGGCTGGAAGAGTGCGAGATCCGGGACACACCGCTGGGCTTGGTGGTGGACTCGAACAGCGCCCCTACCGCGAGCGACCTCGCGGTCCACGACGCACAGCAGGTCGCTGTGCTCGTCACGGATGGTTCCGCCGCGGAGTTCGGCAGGCTCACGGTGGTCGGGGACGCCGGGGGAGTGCGCGTGCTGGGTTCCGCTCGGCTCCAACTGCGCGGCGGCGAAATCGAGTTGGCTCGTGGCGACGCGGTCGAGGTGGGCGAGGGCGGCACCGGACGGTTCGGCGAGTTGACGGTGCGCACGGCGCGGGGCGCGGCGCTCAAGGCCACCGCCGCGGCCGACGTCGTCGCCGAGTCGTCCCTGCTGCACGGCGGCGGGGTGGTGGTCGACACGGACGCGGCGGTCCGCCTGGACGACACCGATGTCGCCGCATCGGATACTGACGGGATCCGGGTGCTGAACGGGGGCTCGCTCGTCGCCGAGCGGTGCCGGGTGCACGGCGCTCGCGGGCACGGTGTGCGCCTGGACGCCACCGGGCGGGGCGAACTGCGCTCCTGCACGGTGGAGGGCAACGAGGGAGAGGGCATCCGCAGCGACTCCGTCGAGCCGGTGCGGATGCATGACTGCGAGGTCCGGGACAACGGCGGCCCACGGCCGAACCCGCCGCGCGAGGGCCGGCCGGACCCGGCGGACCGCCGCGACGGGGCACCTCCGGAGGAGAGCGACGACCCGGGGTGGTCGGACCGTGGAACGCGGCCGGAGCCCTCCGGGCAGGCGGGCAACGGACCGTTGGCCGAACTGGAGGCGCTGGTCGGGCTGGAGAGCGTGAAGCAGGAGGTGACCGGCCTCATCAACCTCAACCGGATGGCCCAGCGGCGCGAGGAGATGGGGCTGCCCATGCCGCCAATGAGCCGCCATCTCGTCTTCGCCGGACCGCCCGGAACCGGCAAGACCACGGTCGCCCGGCTCTACGGAGCGGTGCTCGCCGAACTCGGCATCCTCGGTGAGGGCCATCTCGTAGAGGTGTCGCGGGCCGACCTGGTGGCTCAGATCATCGGCGGCACGGCGATCAAGACCACGGAGGTCTGTACCAGGGCGCTCGGCGGCGTGCTCTTCATCGACGAGGCGTACACCCTGACCAACCAGGGCAAGGGCAGTGGCCCGGACTTCGGTCAGGAGGCGGTGGAGACCCTGATGAAGCTGATGGAGGACCACCGCGACGAACTGGTGGTCATCGTCGCGGGCTACTCCGAGCAGATGGAGCAGTTCCTCTCCTCCAACCCGGGGATGGCCTCCCGCTTCTCGCGCACCGTGGAGTTCCCCAACTACAGCCCCGCCGAACTGGTCACCATCACCCGCAACATGTGCGGGCGGCACTACTACGAGCTCGACGACAGCGCGCACGAGGCGCTGGTCCGGTACTTCGAACAGATCCCCAAGGGCGCGACGTTCGGCAACGGCCGGGTGGCGCGCGGCGTGTTCGAGTCCATGGTGAGCAACCAGGCGTCACGGCTGGCGATGGCGCCGGGCACCGGGGACGCCGAGCTGAGCAGGCTGTCCGCCGCGGACGTGCCCGAGCTGCCCGGCGGTGACGACACGGACCCCCGAGCGCCCGGCCCGGACGGCGCGCGGGGGCGTGGCAGCGCCCGGCTCTCCGCTCTCGTCGGCCTCGCCGAGGTACGGCAGGCGCTGGCCGCCAGGCTGTCCGGCCTGGGGCAGCTGCGGGCCGAACAGCAGCCGGTGGCGCTGACGGCCAACCTGGTCTTCGAAGGGCGCCCGGGCAGCGGACGGCGGTCGGCGGCCCGGCTCTACGCCCGCGCGCTGGCGGAGCAGGGGGTGCTCACCGCCGGAGTACTCCACCGGGTTCCGCTCTCCGCGTTCCCGGCCCGCTGGCACGGCCAGGCCGAGACCTTCACCGCAGGCGCCTTCGACGAGGCCGCGGGAGGGGTCCTGCTGTTGGAGGCGGACCGGCCGTTCGCGGACCGGCCGGACCAGGAGCGTTCCGCCGTGCTCGACGCCGTGCAGCGCGCGGCGTGCGCCGGCCCTGACGTGGCGGTGGTGCTCTCCGGTGAGGCGCCGCAGCTCGCCGAGGTGCTGAGGGAGAGTCCCAACCTGGCCGGTTGCTTCGCCGAGTACCTGAGGTTCGCCCTGTACGGGCCCGAGGAGCTCGCGGAGCTGGTCCTGCGCCGACTTGCCCGCCACGGCAGGGCAGTTGACGACGGGCTGCGGCAGGCGCTCGGCGTCCACTTCGCGGACACCGCGCATCCGGAAGGCGCCTACGGTGCCCACCGGTTCGCCGACCGGCTGGCGGCCGCGGCCCCCACGCGAACGATCCGGGTGGCCGATCTGCCGGACGGCGCTGGGGCCGTGGCGGCGGAGCCGGCGGTCGCGAGCGCGGCGGCGCCCGGCTGAGTGCCCTCACCGGCTGTTATCGGGTGCTCGGGTACAGCAGGGCACCGTGGGATGACAGCGAGGGCAGGCGCCGGGCCGGACCGGCCAAGGGCCGTTCGTCGTGGCCCAGCATCGAAATGCACATCCACCAGGCACGTCTTTGCAGGCGGAGCCGCACATATGTGAGGAGCAACAAGGTGACTACACCCACCTCAGTGACACTCGAAGGAATGCGGGGAGCGCTGGCCGCCTTCCGGGAGGCGGACAGCCAGGCGCGTTCCCAGCTGTCCGCTATGAGGGAGCAGAGGTCGGCGCTCGCGAGCCACTGGGACGGTCTAGCGGCCACAAGTTACGGCCATGCGCTGGACGCATGGCTGGCGGATTTCGAGAGGGTGGTGTCCGCCTTGGACAGGATGATGAACACCCTGGAGCAGAACACCGGCGTCTACAACACGACCCACGAAGCAACCCAGCAGGCCGTCACCGCCTTGAAGGGGAAGTTGCACGCCCCGCTTCCCTCCATCTAGTCGGCCCGCCCACCCCGCAGGAGCACACATGACGTACAGAATCAACTTCCCTCAGGTCGAGCACGTCACCGAGGAGATGCGCACCATCTCCCGCAACATCACCAACCTGCTGGAGGCGCTGGACGACAGCGCCCGAAGCAACCTCGCCGAGTGGACCAGCCAGGCCCAGGAGGCCTACACGCAAAGCAAGCGCCAGTGGGACGCGGCGGCGGCCGACATGGTCCAGCAGTCCATCGCGGCCGGGACCACGCTGGAACAGATCCGCTCCACCTACGGGCAGGCCGAGGTCACCAACTCCGGCATGTGGAGCAGTTGACGTGGCGAAGGGGCTGGATGGTATCGGGAGTCCTGACGTTACGTCCGATTCTTCCGGTTCCGGTAGCTCGACTCCCGGCATCAAGGACTGGGATCCCGGACAGGTCACACTGCCGCCGGGCCGCACGGTGGAGGCGCAGGTGCCGACACCTCCCGCGGTTCCAGGAACCAGTCGGGGAATGGGTTCGACCTCGGTGGACACCCCCTCTCTCGACGTGGTCGCCCGGAACATCGAGAGCCTGAAGGCACCGGTGAAGGACGCGATGGACCGGCTGCGTCAGGTCAGGGTTGCGCCCGGCTCGTTCTACGACGCCGACCAGCTCAGGACCAAGACCGTAGGCGCCAACGCAGACGGCGGTCTGAAGGACCAAATGGTCAAAGCGCTTTCGGACCTCTACAACGGCCTGACCGACGTGAGCGACGCCATGCGGACCATGAGCAAGAACTACTCGACGACTGAGGAGGCCAACGGCATCAAGGCCGCTGACCTGGGAAAGTCCATCGAGAGGGCGCAGGCGGACTTCGGCGCCATGCTCAAGGACACCGGCGGCGCACCCGCCGCCCCGGGTGGGGGTGGCGGTTCGGCGCCTTCCATCGGGGGTTCGGGGCCTTCCACCGGCGGTTCGGCGCCTTCCACCAGCGCTACCTGAGCCGAAGCACGGCTCGTCGGCCGAGCCAGGCCCGGTGTGCGGCACACCGGGCCACCTCGGCCCTGCCGTCAAACTCCCGCCTGACTCGGGAGTTTGACGGCAGGGCCCGGTCCGCCGGGGTCCCCGGCGGACCTCTGCGGTGTCGTAGCGGAAGCCCTCCAAGGCGTCCGCTTCACTTTCCGGACACGGGCTGATCAGCCTTCGGTTCACGTGGTCGGACCAGTTTCATCCGGGAACCGAAGGCTGACTGGGAGCACGGAGCCGATGGCGGAGAACAAGAACGGATTCGACAAGGGAGATGACGGCGCGCTCTACGCCGCCCCCTCGCAGGCGAGTTCCGTCAACGACTACGACACCTGGGACTGGAAACAGATCGAGGCGGCCATCAGCGGCGGCGCCGCCATGGCCGACTCCTCCGACCACGGTCGTGCCAACGGCATCTCCGATCCGGCCACGCTGGTGGAGGCCGGCAACACCTTCTACCGGGTGCAGTTGGTGCTGGAGATGGTGTCGAAAAGCCTGGATGAGCAGTCCGCCGCGCTCGCCGGAGAGAATGGGCCATGGCGGGGTGCGGCCGCGGAGTCGTTCCTGGCAGCCATGGGGACCTTCTCCCACCAGGTGTCCGCCGTCGCCGGGGTGCTCTCCGGCGGTTCCTCCCACCTCAACTCGGTGCCGAACCAGCTGGTGCGGAACGGCAACCAGCTGGCCGAGGCCCGGGCGAAGATCGCGGCCATCGACGCCTGGTACGCACAACAGGCCCAGAACCAGGGCGTCAAGGCGATGTCCAACGGGCTGATTCCGGTGAGCAAGAACCAGACCATCGTCGACATGATGAGCCGGGACATGCGGGAGGTGCTCAAGAGCCTGGCGAGGCAGTACCAGTTCACCGTTGACGCGGTGCGCCCTCCGTCGAACGTGACCCCTCCCGTCAAGGGCCCCAACTCGCCCGCGTCCCCTGCCAACGCCCCCCAGCCGTTCCGCATGCCGCCGGTCGCGCCGGGCGGAATGCCGTCCGGCGCCGGATCGGGGCTGCCGTCGGCCTCGCCGTCGGAAGCCCCTCCCGTGCAGCCCTTCTCGGCACCTGGCGTCGATCCGTCGGCCCCGGGGCTGCCCACGGATGCCTCGGCCCCTGCCGGCGGGGGTATGCCCCTCGGGTTCCCGGGCGCTCCGCAGGTGGGTCCGGGCGGTGCGGGGATGCCCGCGCTGGATGGCGGTCCGGGTGTTGCGGGGATGCCCATGCCGGGCGTTGCGGGGATGCCCGCGCTGGACGGTCCTGGCGCCGGTACGGCCGTGCCTGCGGGCGCTCCGGGTATCGACGCTGCGCCACCCGGGCTGTCCGCGATGGATGCCGCACCCGGCACGGGGGCGGACGCGCCCGTTCTCCCGTTCCCGGGCGCCCCGTTGGTGGGTTCGGGCCTTCCCGGGATGACCGCACCGGGCGGCAACCGTGCGGGCAAGGACGCGGCGGCGGCCTCCTTCCCGGGTGTTCCGGGGGTGGATTCCGGGGCTCCGGGGATCGGTGCCCTGGACGGCTCGCCGGCCGGCGGCGCGGGTGCGCCCGCCGGGTTCCCGGGGGTCCCAGGGGTCGGGGTGGACGCTCCGGGAATCGGTGCGCTCGACGGCGGGCAGGCCGGGCAGGTGGGAACGCCCGCCGGGTTCCCGGGGATCCCAGGGGTCGGGGCGGACGCTCCGGGGATCGGTGCGCTCGACGGCGGGCAGGCCGGGCAGTTGGGAACGCCGGTGGGCTTCCCGGGGAGCACGGGCGTCGGGTCCGGCGTTCCCGGGACCGGGGGCTCGGCGCCGTGGCTGAACTCCGCCCCCGCTCCGCTGCCGGTCGCGGGTGGGCACGGCGCCGGTGCCGCCCCGGGAGTGGCCCCCTTCGGAGGCTCCACGCATGTGGCCGGACCGGACGCCGTCGGGCTGCCCGGTCACGGTGGCGGCCTGACCAAGACCGGGGGCCTCGACGGCTCCGCCTTCGGAAACCCTGGCCACGTCACCGGGTCCGGTATCGGCGGGGTGGGGGCGGGAGCCGGTGGCGCCCACAGCGTGCACCCAACCGCCCCCCACGTCCCCTCGTTCGGACCGGGCGAAGGTGCGGTGTCGGGTGGTGGGGCCATGGGCGGCGGTACACCGGCCATGGGCCCGCAGATGCCGATGATGCCGGGCATGGGGATGGCGCCTCCCCACGGCAGGGCCGACGGCGAACGCTCCGACGCCTCCGGGCTGTTGACCCCCAGCGGGGCCCCTTGGGCCGACGAGTCGGGCGCCGACCACGACGAGGAGATCGGTTCGCCCGACGGCGCCCCGTCGGGCGCGCAGGCCGTCGGCGGGCAGCCCGAAGCCACCGGCACCACGCACTCCGCCGAGGAGTCGGTGACGGCGCCGGCTGCCACGGCGGGCGCCGCGCCCCTGCTCACGGGCGCCCCAGCGATGGCCACCGGGGGTGACAGGTCCGAGGCCGCAGGCCTGCTGGAGGGAGCCACGGCTCCCTGGACCGCGGAGGGTTCGGCCGAAGAGCCGCTGTTGCGGCCGGAGGCCGGTGAGAGCGTGACAGCCGCCGAACCGGACCGGGTGGCGGAGCCCATCGCGGAAGGCGCCACCGTCGCGGCCACGGGAGCGCCGGAGCCCGCCGCGGTCGACGCGGACGCGGAGCAACCGGCCCAGGAGAGCGCGGTGTCCGCCGCCGCGACCGCGGCCGTCACCACTGCGGCAACGGCCGCGGCAGCCGGAGTTGCGGCAACCGGAGTCGCGGCGACCGGAGTCGCGGCAGCCGCGACCGCGACCGCGACCGCGGCCCCTGCGACGCCCGGTCCCGCCGCGACCGCACCCGCCGCGCAAGCGACCGCCAGGGTGTCCTCCGCAGCTGAAGCGACCGCTGAAGCCACCACCGCCCACCCCCCGAGGGCCGCCCAGGCCGCGCGTACCGCTGCCGCGTCCACCCCGGGTACGGCCTCCGCGGCCGGGACCGCCGCCGTGACGGCCACGAGCACCCCCGCTCCGCCGGCGTCGACCGCAGCGGAGCCCGCACCTCGTCAGCCCGCGACATCCGGCAACCCGCCCCTGCCCAGGCAGGCTGGTACGGCGGGCGCCTCGACATCCGGTCCGGCAGCACACGGCGAGGCGGACGAGCGAGGCGACAGGCGCACGCCCGGCGTGGGCAGGCCCGACCGGGTGCCCCTGCCCCCTTCGTCCGTCTCGACCGAGGACGTCTCGACCGAGGACGTCGTGGCCTGGGGAGCCACGGCTTCCACCGCCCTCGCGCCGTTGCTGTCGCGGTCGCTCGGCCGCCGCGGCCGGGGCGAACGGGCGGACGGCCAGGCTCCTTCCACCGCATCCTCCGACGGGAACCCGCCCGGGACCGATGCGCGGAGCGCCGAGGCCGCCGAGACCGACGCCGCCGCCGGTAGCGGGCTGCCCAGCTGGCGCCGGTCCCGGGTCACCGGCGGGGATCGCGGCGGGGCCGCCGAGCCCCCTCAACTCCGCTCGGGCTACTGGCTCGGCGACGAGGAAGAGGACGAGGAGGAGGACCCCGCAGAGAAGGCGCCCGGTTCGGCCGAGTCGCCCTCCGCGGACGGCGACGACCCGGAGTCCGGAAGGATCGCGGAGCTGCTCGCCAGGAGTGCGATGCCGTGGGGCACCAAGGACGGTGACATCCCCGGCATCATCGACTGATCTCAAGCCCGGCCACTGGGTACGCCAGGGCAGAGCGGTATGTACGGACGGCCACAGACGTGCCGTCCCCGGGCTCCGGCCACAGCTTGATCGGCTTGGCTCGACCCGCACAGCAACCTCACAGGCCCGCGCCCACCGCCCGCGGTGGGCGCGGTAGTCGGTGGCAACGGGAGAGGGGTCGGCGTGGCGAGCCCGTACGACGAGCGGATCGAAGAGCTCTTGGAGGAGTACCGCAGGCAGCGGCAGGAGGCCGGTGAACTCCAGCAGCGGCTCCGTGAGATCTCCGCGACCGGGACGGCGCCCCGGCAGACCGTCAAGGTCACAGTGGGGGCGCAGGGCGAGCTGACCGGTGTGGAGTTCCCCACCGGTGCCTACCGCAGGATGGCTCCCGCCGAGCTGACCGAGGCGATCCTCGGTGCCGCCCGGTCGGCCAGGGAAGCGGCGCTGGCTCAGGCAGGGGAGCTGATGGCCTCCCATCTCCCGGCGGAGATACCGGCGGTCGATTTCCTCCAGGGCACCGCCGACTTGACGGCGATGTTGCCGGAGCAGCCGTCGATGCCGGAGGCGGTACGCGCCTACGTCGAGCAGGGCCGGACACCGGAGTGACCGGAGCGAGCTCCCGTCGGCCGGGACCGCACCGTACGGCGCCGAGCGGTTCGGCGTACTGCTCCGGGCACACCACTCAACCCACCGAATGACGAAGCGGCACGGAGGAACTGATGGACAATGAGCTTTCGGTGGACCCCGACGGCCTCGATGGGGCCGTCCCCCACATCCGAGAGATCGCCGGCCGGGCGGAGAGCGTCCTCAAGAACCTGGAAGGGGAGCTCAAGGGCGTCGGCAAAGGGTGGGACGACCCCATGGGGCGTGCCTTCATGGAGGGGTATCAGGGCCCTGCCGAGACCGTGCAGCGCGGCCTTGCGGACATCTCGCACGTGGTGACCAGTACCGCCGATGGGGTGCACACCATGAGCAAGAGCTTCGCGAACGCGGAGTACGACAACCTGGACGCGATCCGCTCCCACGGTGTGCCCCGGGAGACCGGTCACTCAGGGGAGACCGCTCACCCGAGCGTGCGTTCCACACCGTCGCGCGGCCGCGGCTGACGGGCATTCCATGGGCATCCAGATCCCCCCGGAAATCGCCTGGGCCGTTTCGTGGGCGGCCGGTGGGGACTGGCCCAAGCCGGACGAGGACCACGTCAGAGCGATCGGCGCCGTATGGAAGGGCGCCTCCCAGGAGCTCGACCGCGTCGCCGCCGAAGTCGATCCGGTGACGGCCCGTGTGCTCGGCAGCGTGAAGGGCGCCGCCGCGACGGCGTTCAGCTCGTTCACCTCGCGCCTTCGCCAGACCATCCCCTCGATGGCCGGTGCCGCCGACGACATCGGCACCATGAGCGTCAACACGGCCCTACAGGTCGAGTACGCCAAATACATGATCCTCGCGCAGAGCGCATGGCTGGCCGCCGAGATCGTCGCCCTGGCCAGTTCCTTCTACGGCTCGGCGCTGATTCCGGCGGAGATCACCGCCGTCCGAATCAACGTCCAACTCATCCTGCGGCGGGCCTTCAACGCGGTGGTCAGCGCGGCGGTCACCCAGGCGGCGATGGACGCCGCGGTGCAGGGCATCCAGTTCCTCAAGGGCGACCGCACCGAGTGGGACGCGAAGGGCACCGCCCTCGGCGCGGCGATGGGCGCCATGGGCGGCGCCATCGGGATGCCGATCTCCCTCGCCGGAAACGCGCTCGCCCCCAAGTTCGCCAACACCATCGTCGGTCACGCCGTGACCGGTGCGGTGTCCGGTGTGGCGGTGGGCGCGGCGGCCAACGCGGCGTTCGACGCGGGTCAGGACCTCGGCATGGCCGCCGGCGCCGGTGCGATCGGCGGCGCGGCCGGATGGCGCCACCGACCGGGCGGGACCTCCCCTGCCGGCGTCGAGAATGTTGAAGGAGTGCCCGAGGCACCCAAGCTCTCCCAGGACGTCACCGGTGAGGTCGGGACCTCGGGACACACGGCGGACGGTGCGTCGACCGGACACCCCTCGGACGAGCCCGTGACGACCGGGGCGGCGCCGCAGGCAGACGCCGCATCGACGACCGGGACGGCATCGGCCGGCGGAACCGAGTCCCCTCAGGGCGAACGGCAGTCGGCCGAGGCGCCGTCCACCGCGTCGCAGCCGACGCGGGCCGAGCCGGGAGGCGAGGCGCCGGTGTCGGGGAACGCGCAGGCCCCGGACGCCGCCGGTACCCACGCCCCGGAGACGGAGCGCGCACAGACCACGCAGACCACGCAGGACGCGCGAGCGGCCACTTCGACGGCCCCTCCGGCCACCGCTCCGCTGACCCTCGACAGTGGAGCCGGCGCCACCGGACGCACCACGCCGACCGCGTCCGCGGACACGCCGGCCCGGAGCGCGATGACGACCGGGGAAGGTCACGGCAACAGCGGGTCGCAGCAGCGCGACGAGACCACGACGGCCACCGCGACGCGGCCTGGAACACGCACCGCGACCAGCCCGGAGACCGCCTCGCAGACCACCGCTGGCTCTGGAGGCATCGAAACGGAGCGGGGGGCCGCGAGCACCGCCCCGGCCACCGCGACCCGGGCGTCCGGCCCGGCGACGGACCAGCCGGAGCAGCACGCCGCCGCGACCGCGCCGGCTGCCTCGGCCGTTCCGACGATGTCCCCGGGACATGCGGAGACCCCCGCCACCGTCGGCTCCCACGCGGTCGCTCCCGGCACGCCGGAGCACCAGGGCCCGACGACCGCCCCGACGACCGCCCCGGCCACCTCCACCGCGTCGACGTCGTCGGCGACGGCGGAGGCGTCCACGGTGGGGGCGGCATCCTCGTCCACGGCGGCCTCCCACTCCGTCCCGAGCAGCGTGCCGGAGCACGCGACGGGCCTGCCGGGGATGGACCCTGCCGCCAAGCCGGCGGAGCAGCCCGCTTCCCCGCACCTCGCGGACACCGTCGTCGCGTCGGGCACGCAGGCGGTTGAGCACGGCCCGTCCCTGGCGCCTGAACCCTCGTCAGCCACCCATGTCGAGCACGGCCCGTCCCCGGCGCCTGAACCCCCGTCGGCCGCCCATGTCGAGCATGGCTCGTCCCCAGCGCCTGAACCCCCGTCAACCACCCATGTCGAGCACGGCCCGTCCCCAGCGCCCGAACCCCCGTCAACCACCCGTACCGACCCGGTCACCGTGCTGCCCGCCGCACACCAGTTGGGCAAGGCTGCCGGGGAACCTTCGCACCCCGGACTGCCCGGTCTGGAAGCCAAGGGCATGTCGACGCAGGCAGCGCAGCCCGAGCGGGTACCGACACAAGCGGTGCGTGCGGTGGCCGAACCCCCGGTGGGCGAGACACCGGTGCGCCTCAGCTCGGCGGGGACGGATGCGGCCAGGTCGCTTCCCACGGTGGCCGCCCACGACCCGGCAGCACACAGCCCCCTCCGCACCGCCGGTGGCCCGCCTCGAACCGGGGAGCCCGCCACCGCCTCGCACGGGCCCACCACCAACGCGGCATCAGAGCCACGGACGACCACGTCCGCCGCTTCGCCCCCGCAGCCCATGCACCCCCAGTCCGCGGCCGAGCCCGCGGGGCACGCCGTGCCGCGGCCCGTGTCCGGCGAGCCCGGCACGGAGGGTTCCGCCGCGCATGCGCACACCACGGCGGACTCCAACGGGCAGTCGGTGCACGGCGATCCGCCGCAGGGCCCGCACCACGACGACCGCCGGGATCCGCCGGACGGCGGCGGTGACCCGCTCGCCCCGCACCCTCGGTCGGACGACGCCACCGCGGCGCACCCGTCGCCCTCCCCCGTCCCCGAGTACATACCGGCACCGGACCACGCCCAGGCATCACCGGAGCAGCAGCGTCACTGGGAACAGGCGCAGCGGGAGCTGCACGGGGCCTACGACGGGCACCTCACCGAGGCGGCCAGGGTGGCGGGCGAGCAGGCCGAGGTACGGGAACGCCTCGACGTGGCGTTCACGCAGTGGTCGCCACGACTGCCGGAGCACAGCCCGGAGGAGTTCGCCTTCGCTGTCCGGCGCCGCGCCGAGGAGGTGGTGAAGGCCGAGCTGGCGGCCGAGCCGGAGTCCCGTGAGCGGATCCTCGGTGACCTGCACGGACGGCTGGAGCTGGCCGCCGTCCGGGAGGCAGCCGTGCGCGTCGGCATGGAACGCTTCGAGCGGACCGTCGACGTCGCCTCCGGACAACTCGCGGCCCCCGCAGAGGAGTTCGGACCGCAGCCGGTGGCCCTGTCCCGCGAGATGGTCGACCGGGCGCGCGAGCATCTGTCCGGTGTGTTCCGGGACAGGGTGGAGAAGGCGGTCGCCGAGGTGTACCGGACCCCCGATGACGTGGGGGAGGCCCTTCCGGAGCGGACCGTGCGGGGCGAGCGGGCACTGGACGGGCTCACCGCCGCCCTCCCCAGGGACCTGGACCTGCGGGTCGGGTTCGAGACGGCGTTGGACAGCGCCGACCGTGCGGTCGAGCACACCGCCGGGACCTGGCGCAGCGGTCTCGACGCCGCCGGCGAGAGGCGGCTGGAGCAGACGGGTGTGGCGGCGGACGCCGGGGTGTCACAGGAGAGCCTGCGACTGTTGCGGGCGACGCTGCGGGAGCACGTCGAGTCGGACTTCACGGCGGTGTTCTCCTCGGTCGACTCGGCGGACGACTTCCATGGCTCCCCGCAGGGCGCCGTGGCGGACTTCAACGGCCGCTTCGAGCAGCGCACGCAGGAGCTTCCGCGCCAGTTCGCCGTCCAGGCGTCCCGGGAAGCCGCCATCCGCACGGTGCTGGACACCGTTCATGAGGCGGCCGGGGTCTGGCACGAGCAGGGCCTGCCCCGGTTCGACAAGGCCACGACCGAGACGTTCGGTCTTTCCGGCCCGGTGCCGGAGCACCTCGCCGACCGGGTCGCCGCCGAGATGGCGCGCGGGATCGACGGGCGACTGCTGCGTACCCGCGACGCCGAGATGGACACGTGGGGCACGACGTTCGGACAACTCACCGCATCCGACCGCATCCACGACCTGATCGCCCTCCACTCCGCCCGCGAGCACGGCTTCCGCGCCGCGGAGGGGCAGGCTCACGAGCGCGTCGCCGCCTGGCGTGAGGGCCACATCCTCTCCGACGACGCCGCGGAACGGGTCCGCGAGGGACACTCCGAGCGGGTACGCGAAGCCTTCGACGAACTGTTCCCCACGCCTGACGCGCTCCGAGGCGACGGAGTGGCGCAACGGCTCCAGCGGTGGCACGAGACCCGCCAAGCCCTCGACGAGGACCTTGCGGTCCACTTGGCCTTCGAGTCCGAGGTCATGCCCGCGCTGGAAGGCGCGGCCCGCGGTTTCGACGCCCTCGCCGCCGACAAGGGACCCCTTCCCTTCGCGGAGCTCTCCGACCTCAAGGAACGCTACGGTGCGGAGTGGTTCACCGCGTACCGCGAGCACTGGGGCCCGGAACGCCTCGACGCCGACAAGTGGCTCGCCCACGAGGCCGCGCACGAGAACACCTTCAGGGTGGCGGACGGTGACGAACCCGCCGAACACGGGAGCGCGCAGAGCCCTTCGCCGCTCGATGTCGGGCGTCCCCTCATCGGCGGCCACCCGGAGCACACGGGCGACGCCCAACGGCCCGGCCACGAGGCGTTCGACCAGCCGGGCGGCGTCGATCGGGTCGCGGGCGACACGGTGCCCGCGCACTCCCTCGACCGCTGGTCCACTTCGCGCGCGTTTGAACAACCCGGCGCCGGGGAGCTGAGCACCGTCGACGGCAAGCCGGTCGGCGACCGTGTCCCCGACCCTCACCACCAACCGCTGACCGCGGAAGAACACGCCACGCACCAGCCCCAACCCGGCCCGCCGGAGCAGCCGGCCGCCCTTGCTCCCGTCGCGCCAGGTGGCAGAGTGGCTGATTTCGCCGCGCCTGACACCTGGATGCACCGCAGCGACGACGCGCCTTCCGCGCTACTGCGCAGTGAACGGTTCGACCCGGCCGGCAACCCTCTGGACCCGAGCCGCTTCCCCGGCACCCTTTCCGGTGCCCAAACCCTCATCCGCGCCGAGGTCCGCCGTATCCAGGCCGACAACGGCACCTGGGTCCGCGACCACACCGTCGCCCTTCCCGTCCGCCTGGACCACACCGTCACCCCACACGACCTCACCACGCTCAACACCCGGCTTCAGGAATCCCTCGACGCACACCTCAACACCGGCTACGCGCTTCCCCGCTCCGGCGACCAACTCCACGTCACCCTCGACCTGGTCCACGACGACCACCACCCCGAGCACGTCGTCCTCTCCCGCACCCCCACCCCCACCGGCATCGACCAACGCCACTGGTACCTCCCCCAAGACGGGAACGACACCGCCCCCCTACCGAAATTCATCCACGAAGTCCTCCACTACCTCGGTCTGCCGGACGAATACCTCAAGGAGAATTTCCTCTTCCGCCTCGACGAGGGACGTCCGGCCGTACATTCCGATGACGCCCTCATGGTGCAGGCGGACCGCTTCACACCACTGCCCGAGCGCTACCTCACCATCATCGAAAACACCGTCGACACAAACATCGTCCTTCACGACCACCCCCTCACGCCCCGAGTCGAGAACGACCCGGTCCAGCGCGACCACGACCCTGCTGCCGACCCGATCACCGATCGCTGGCCCACGTCACGATCGCCCGGTCCCGAGGAGAACACGGGGGTCGACTCCGGTACGCCGGAATCCGCGGGGATCGGTATCCGAAAAGATCCGTTCGGCGGGTGGCGGCTTGACGACGGGACGCCCCTGACTGTCGATGATCGCTCTGGGTTGACGTCGTTCGTGGAGAAGGGACTCCGGGCGGATGCGCCGACGGGGGAGCGGCTCAAGGCGCGGATACTCCTTCAGCGATTGGAGCAACTGAGCCTCGGCAGGCACCCCACCGACCCCATTCTTGAGCGGATCAGCCAGGAGCAGCGGACCGTGCTCGGCGAGGTTCACCAGGAGGTTCGCCAATACTACGAGCGTGCCTTGGCTTCGGCTTCGCCGGTGTCCGACGGTGTACTGGTGCCCAAGAAGCTGCACTTCGTGTGGTTCGGCAAGCCGATGAGTCCACATGGCTTGGCCAACGTGCTGCGGTGGGCGGACCACATAACTCGGACCAACGAGAAGTTGCCTCCGGGGAAACAGTGGGAGCTGAACCTGTGGACCGACCCCAAGCACAACGCCAAGGGGTCGAGTAAGGCCTGGCAGACGGATATAGAAAGGCTGGGCAAGGCCGGCGTCGCGGTGCATACCGACACGGCTGAGAAGGTGGCGGGGGCGGCGCGCAGTGTGCAGGAGAGATACCGGCAGCTCGACCCCGATGGCAGCCAAGGACTGACCGGGCTGCCTGACCTGGGGCAGATCTACCGAGCCGGTTTGAAGCAGGGAGCGTTCAACCTGGGTTCCGATATTGCTCGGTACGCAGTGCTCGCTGAGCAGGGAGGGGTGTATGCGGATGTGGACCTCGGCCCCGGCCAGGTGTCGTGGGAGACCATGCCGGACATCCGGTTGCGGCCGGATGAGGTGCCGCTGCTCAGCCCGGGGTTGCGTGATCTGAGCTCCCTCCTGAAGGAGTTGCGAGATCTGGGCCTGCGAGCCCAGTCGGGTTCGACTGATTCAGGCGGACCTATCACTCCGGAAGATCTGCTGGTCGCAGCGAAGAGCCGCTACGAGAAGGGTCACCTGGGCAATCACTTCATTGTCGCACCGCCTAATTCCGACTTCATCAATTTGCTCAATGAGAAGATTCCCCAGAAGTTCCAGGAAATCAGCGCGAGTTCATCGAAGAGCGGCCCTGACCTGACGCGGGAAGCAGCGGCCATCTCCGGTCCGGGCCTTATCCATTTTGTCCGCCAGAATCAGAGCGGTTCGGCGCTGGGCGAGTACGTGGAGGACGTGCTCGGTCTGTGGAGGGCAGGGGCCGCCGCGGACTGGCAGACGCCGCCCGGACTTCGCAGTCGAGATCTGGTCGCTCTGTTCGATCCGCAACTACTTGCGACCTGGACTGGATTGGAATGGGTCACACAGGAGAGCGCCCATCAACTTGATCCAATGCAGCAGACAGTCCCCGCCGACGCTCCGATGTCAGCAACATCGGGCGCGCTCCCGACCGCTGATGTCGGCACTGTGCCGACCGATATCCGCGGCGCCGGGGACAGCGAGATCATCGACAGGTGGCGGGCTGAGTCGTCGCTGCCGCGGGTTCGGCGCTCCGACACTCTGCGGCGCGTCGATACGGCCGTCGACGAGTGGGCGAACGGCGGCCGGCGGCTGCGTGGTGATCACGAAACCAACCAGCGGCAGCTGGGGGCCATCCTCGATGCCCTGGAAGCGTGGAAGTCGAGCAAGAACGGGCCCAGCAACCGTGCCGAGGCGGTCGGCCGCCTCACCGCACACGTCCAGTCCGAGTTGCACGATCTCCAGCAGCGCATCGCCGAGCAGGCACCGGCGGAGGAGCCGTCCGGCCAGGAGCGCGGCGGCACCGACGTCCGTCCGCACGCCGCCCCGGATCCCGACGCCGGGTCACTGCCCCACGAGGCCGATCGCTGGCCGACCTCTCGTGCGCCGGAGGGCAGCCCTTCGGGGGAGTCCGTCCACGCGACCGCTGAGATCGCCTTCCGGGAGGGTTCGACGCGGCTGCCCAACGGCAGAGACCAACTGGCCAAGATCGAGGACTTCTCGGCTTCGGTCGCCGCCGAAGCGGTGCGGCGGGTCACCCACGACGAGAAGCCGCTCCGGGTCTACGTTGAAGGAGGCGGAAACGGCAGCAAATGGGGGTCGTTGCGCGGAACGTCGAGCGAAGCCGACTCCGGGTTGAAGCGTGCTCGGGTGGTGTGGGACGTGCTGCGCAGCCAATTGAACGAAGGGATCTCCCGGCTGTGGGGCGGAGATCCGGACATCCTGACCGGCACTTCCCTGCTCCAGGCTCCCCGGTCCCGGGGCCAGGGCGAGTCCGCCGCCCCGTTCCCCGAGACGCCCGCGGAGTCGCTGACCCCCGCGGAGGCTCGTGCGGCCCGTCGTACGGTCCGGATCTGGGCGGCGGCCGACGGGCCCGCACGCGTACTGCGGTTGCTGGCGCACGACCGGACTCAACTCGACGTCGACCGGCGCGAGGCGCTCGTCGACTACGTCGACGAGTCCGCGAGGCGTGGCCAAGATGCCAGAGTCCGACTCCTGCTGCGCCGATTGGAGCTTCAGAACCTTCACGTACTGCGCGGTGAGCTCGACTCGCGCTACATGGAGCGGATTGCCGAGATCGCTCCGTCCGTCGGTGCGCCCGCCCCGGTGCCCAAGGACGTTCACTTCTTCTGGATTGGAGAGGAGCCCAGGCCGGCGGCGTTGAACAACCTTGAGGCGTGGGCACGATCGGCCGAGGGCACATGGCAACAGCACCTGTGGACCGACGCGACCTACGCCGAGTGGAGCGGCGAGGTGCGTGCCCGTCTTGAGCAGATCGTCACCGTCCACCAAGATTCGCCTGATGCCCTGCGCCTGGAGGACCGGCCCGAGGTGCTGAAGGTCTACGAGACAGCTGTGGCGAACGGGGCTTACAACCTGGCCTCCGACATCGCGCGCTACGCGATCCTTGAGCAGATCGGCGGGGTCTACGCCGACGTGGACCTGCATCCGGGAACCGTGGATCTGTCCTCGATGGCAGACATCACCATGCGTTCGGAGGATCTTCCCCTGCTCGCCCCGCGCGTGCGGGACATGGTCAGCGTCGCCGACGCGCTGGCCGCGGCAGGGGCGGACGTTCCCGCCGACCGGATGGAGCAAGTCGATCTGGCGGCGCGGCTTCGGTGGGAGGCGGGAGTCCTCGGCAACCACCTCATCGTCGCGCAACCGGGATCGGAGTTCATCACCTCGCTCTTGGACGCGATTCCCAAGAACTTCGCCGCCCTGCGGGAGCACATGGCCGTGTCCTTCGCGGATGCGTCGCAGCTCCCCGAGGTGCTCAAGGACCTGGCACCGCAGATCAGTGGCCCCGGCATGATCGAGGACCGGATCCCCGGTGTCGAAGGCTTCCCTCCGCTGCAACGGTTCGCCATGAAGGCGGGTGCGGAGGGTGTTGCCGCGTTCGACGGCTCCTCCTATCCGACGTTCCAGCGGAACGAGGCCATAGCGCTGTTCTCCCCCCGCGCGCTGGAGGCTTTTCAGGGAATCCGCTGGGTCACTGCGGAGAGCGAGCGCCAGCTGGACGGGCCGGCGGTCGAGCAGTCGGCGGCAGGACCTTCGGTCGGTATGGCGCCACGTCGTGTTCCCGAAGGCTCGTCCGACGCTCCGGCGCCGTCTCGTCCGGCCCGCCAGGTGCCCCTTCCCGCCGCCGTATCGACCTGGGGGGAGCGTCGGAACGAGGTGCCGGAGGGGTATGTCGGGCGTCTCCGTGTCGAGAGGTTCGACCCGGCCGTCGACGTCATGAGTCGCCATCGTGCTCCGGGCACGCTGGCCGGCTCGCAGACCCTGATGCGTGCCGAGGTCTCCCGTATCCAGGCCGAGAACCGCACATGGGTGCGCGACCACGTCGTGACGCTCCCCGTCCGCCTGGCCGGCAGTGGTTTGTCCGAGCACGGTCTGGCCGGCCTTCAGGCAGGCATCCAAGGGGCGCTGGACGAGCACATCAACGCGGTTGGCTACGCGCTGCCGCGTTCCGGTGACCAGTTCCATGTCGAGCTGCGGCTGGTCCATGACGACGATCACCCCGAGCATGTGATCGTGAGCCGGTCCGACAACCCTGGCCGTTCCGACCAGCGGCACTGGAACCTCGGGCCGCCCACCGAGGACCACAGGTACCTGCCGGTGGTGTTCCACGAGGTCTTCCACTACCTGGGCCTGCCCGACGAGTACCGGGACCCGGAGTTCCTCTTCCGCCGGAACGCGGACAGCGCGGCCGTCCACACGGATGGCCTCATGGCCGGCACCGCGCGCCTGGCGCCGCTACCAGAGCGCTATCTGGCCGCCATCGAGGACACCGTCGACGCCAGCGTTGTTCTGCACGGCTACGGACTGCGGGATATGGCCGCCGACCGTGACCGGCCGGGGGCCGGGGCCTCCTCTCAGCACGACGGATGGCTGAGCGCCGTGGACTGGGAGAGCGAACGGTGGGACACCGCACCTTCGCCGCGGCCGGACGGAGATGACGCCACCAAATCGGCAGTTCCGGTGACGGCTCAGGGTCCGGCCGCCGGACCGTCGACCGGCGAGACCCCTGCGCTCCCCACATCGGTGCCGGTTCCGTTCGCCGAGGGGTCGAAGACGGTGGAGGGTGCCGGGAAGCAGGCGATCGACGAACTGGCCCCCGTGTTGGCCGAGCAGGGGCTGGAGAGTTGGCGCAGTGGCCGTGCGCTGCCTGAGGTGGATGTCGTCGGCTACGGCAACGGCAAGAGGCGGGGCGGCGGGTCCGAGGGCGAGTCGCAGGCGCTGCGTACCGGCGCTCAGCGGGCTCAGGCCACTGCGGAGGCGTTGCGAGCGGCACTGCCGGAGAGTCTGCTGGCCATGCAGCCGGATGACGGCCCACGGCTGCTTGCCCGGCGGTTCACGATGGTGGAACAGTCGGCCGGTTCGCAGTTGGCGCAGGAAGACAGCGCGGGGCAGGCAAGGACTCTGCGGCGGCGCGCGGTGATTTCGGTCGATTACGACCCTCGTCAGGCGGTCCTTGCCGACGCCGGTGAGCCTCCGGAGTCGGTGCCGCGTGCGGTGCATCTCGTATGGCTGGGCGCCGAGTTGACGCCGGCGGCGAGGGCGAATGTCGAGGGGTGGATGGGCAGGACGCCAGATGCCGGCTGGCAGTTGAACATGTGGGCCGATTCGGGATCTCGGCATGCCAACGGAGAGTTTTTCCAACAGATTCAAGAGGGTGGTGCCCGAATACGGGACGTGGATAAAGCGCTGTTCACCGCTGAGGATGGGCATTCCGGCGAAAGGTCGATCCCCGGGGGCGACAACGCGCTCGCGCTGTTCGAACTCGCGGTCCGACGCGGGGCTCACGCCATGGCTTCGGACATCGCTCGTTATGCGCTGCTGTACCGGGAAGGAGGTGTCTATCTGGACGTGGATCTGGCCCCGGGAGACGTTCAGTTGCCAGCCGAGGATTTGGTCATGTCTTCCGACAGCGTTCCCTTCTTCCCGCCGGCGATCCGTGACTTGAGGCACTTCAACTGGCTTTTGGATCAGATCGACCGCGAGCGGCAGGAGGAGGGCTTCCCGATTGTGCAACGGCATGGTGGGGAGGGCCTGCGGGAGGTCATTGAGAGGCAGTACTCTCTCGGCGACATCGGCAACAATCTCATCGTTGCTCCCCCGGCTTCGTCGTTCCTCAGGCAGGTGCTGACGCATCTGCCTGAGGGCAGTGAGTCAGGTCCCCTTTCGAGCATGAACCTGAAAGAGCACGCCGCGAGCGTCACCGGGCCATGGCTGATCAAGAGCCAGATCGAAGTGGTACTGCGGGAATCGGGCCAATGGCCGGGAAACGCAAAGTGGAGCGAGGCCTTCGCCTCCGGTCGTCTGCGGTTCGACAAGGGCCAGCGCGCCCTGTGGGACGGCCTGGGATGGCTCACCGAGGAGAGTGAGCGCCAGGAGACCCACCAGCAGGACGAGCCGGCGGTCGAGCAGCCGGCGGCAGGACCTTCGGTCGGCACGGCGCCACTTCAGGGTCTCGAAGGCCCGTCCGGCGTCCTGCCGCGGGCGGCCTCCCCTCACCACGACGGACAGCCGAGCGCCGTGGACGCGCCGCGGACGCACGACCCCGCACCGTCCGCCGTACCGCACCGCGGCTGGAACCACGCGCCCCGCTTCGTGGTCCAATCCGCCTTCGACGTCCGTTCGTTCCGCGTCGGCGACACACCGGTCACCGACCTGACCGTGCGCATCGCCTTCCGCGACGCCGCCACGCACGACACCGACGCGGTCTGGCAACTGGTGAAGCCGGGGGTCGAGGAGTTCTTCAACCGCCCCGTCCACCACCTGCCGGACAGCAGCCGCCTGCATGTGACGGTGGAACGCGTGACGGCCGACCAGGATCCGCATCTGACGGTCGACATAGTGGGGAACGACCGGTTCATGGACCAACGGAACTGGTGGCCGGACGCCAAGCCGATCGCCTACGCCCACGAGCTGGCGCACCAACTCGGTCTTCGCGACGAGTACCAGGAGGGCGGCGCATCAGGCCGCGCACAGATCACCGGCAGCCTGATGGGCAACTTCTGGGGGGCCGCCCCCGACGGTCTCCCGCAGGGCGGACTGCGCGGCCGTCACCTCCAGTTGCTCGGCGCGCTGGTCGGGGACACCCGCGATCACCGGGTCGAGTCCCACTCCGCCTCCGGACCGGTCACGGAGACGCCGACCAGTACACCGGGCGGAGCATCCTCGAACGGTGACGCCCCTACGGGAGCCGGGCACCTGCAAGACGGCGGCAGCGCACTGCTGTCGGAGGACCCCCGGTGGCATACCGCCCGTTCGGCTGCGTCCCCCACGCTCCGTCAACACACCTGGGTGGACCCGGTCACCGATCCGGTCCAGCGCCCTGCCTCCTCCCCCGGGAGTGTGCCGCACGACCCCAAGTTGCTCCCGCCGGATTCCCCGGTGCGGGCCGCTGATGACAGAGAGATCATCGACAGTTGGCGGACCGAGTCGGCGATGCCGAGGGCGCGGCGCTCCGACGCTCTGCGGGGCATTGACAGGGCCGTCGACGAGTGGGCGAACGGCGGCCGGCGGCTGCGTGGTGATCACGAAACCAACCAGCGGCAGTTGGGGGCCATCCTCGACGCCGTGGAAGCGTGGAAGTCGGGCAAGCACGACCCCAGCGACCGTAGCGAGGCGGTCGACCGCCTCACCGCACACGTCCAGTCCGAGTGGGACGATCTGCACCAGCAAATCGCCGAGCGGGCGCACCAGGCACAGCTTCTCGGCCGGTATGCCCGTATCCATCCTGGTGTGAGCGAATTCGCGGGCCGGCGCTTGCCGCAACTGGTCGACCCGGCGAACAACACCACGCACAACATCTTCACCGGCGACCGCACCGCCCACGGTGCTTTGTCGGACGATGCGCTCGTTGCCGCCGATGAGTTCTCGCGCCGGCAGCTGGCGGCCAAGCGGGATACGGCGGCGGCCGGTGGGGTGACCGTCGACGCGGGTGTGTCCGCCGATCGTGTCCGGGAGCTGATGGGCAGCGCTCGCAACGAGCTGACCGGCTCCACGCTCTACCCGGAACTCCACTCCTATCTCGACCGTGCCGACCAGGCCGAGGCGCTCGACACCGGCTCCCACCTCGGGAACCTGACGCCGGTGGTCGAGGACGTCCACGGCACGCGGGTCACCGTTCACGGGGACCCCACGGACAGCCTCCGCGACGCTCGGATCGACCACTTCCGCAAGGCCGTGAGCACGGTGCAGGAGGCCGGCTTCCACGTTCCCGACGTGGAACTGCACCTGCCCAAGTACGGCCGGCTTCTGGAAGTCCACGACGACCGTGTCGTCGAGCAGACCGGGGACCGGCTGCCGCGTGCCGAGTACCTCGCACCCCACGCGGTGATCGCCTCGCCCGACGTCGTCGGCAATCCGCTGACCAACAAGCTCGCCGACGATCGGTACCGCTACCTCTCGACCGAGCTCGACCCCTCCGGCGTCGGCACGATGGTGCACGAGCTGGGCCACTTCTTGCACTACGCCAACGCCCGTGCCCAGTACCACGATCTGGCCTTCACGCAGTTCGCCGGCCGCAGCGAGCAGGACGGCGATGCCGTACCCCATCGGGCTCTCGCCCTTGGCGTGAGCGCCTACGCCGCCGGCAACCCCCGCGAGTTCGTAGCGGAGGTCTTCACCGGGCTGGTGTACGGGAAGCCGTTCCCGCCCGAGGTCATGCGGATGTACCACGGGCTCGGGGGCCCCAGCCCGACTCCGAACAGGGCACCGTCCGTCGCGCCGCCCGGCCCCGCGCCCGGCTCCGCGGACGGCCCGGCGATCGCCCCCCGCGCGCCGCGGCCCCCTGCTGTGCCGGGCTCTTCCCGGCACAGCAGTGCAGCCGAGCACAGCGATGGGCCGGAGTCCGCGTTAGAGAGGCCGGAGTCCGCGTCAGGGGATGCCGAAGAGGCCGACTCGTACGGCAGGGCCCCCGCAACCGAGTCCGACGGCGAGTCGAAGCACACGGCCGACAGTGCCCCCGGTCCGGTCGCGCCGCGGTCGTCGGAGCGCCGCCATCCCTGGTACGTGGACCACGGTGCCCACGGTGAGATCGACGTCGCCGGTGCGGCCACGTGGCATCCGGAGCGGGTGGACACCGAGGCCGCCGCCGTCGCCGGGGCACTCACCGGTCTGCCCGGTTCCCCGGCACACCAGCAGGAACTGCGGGCCGGCATCGAGCGGGAGTTGCGCGAGCTGTTCGCCGCCGACAGCGGTGAACAGTGGAGCGAGCGGCTGCGCGAGGGGCACGTGGCCGAGGTCGCCGGTCAGACGGTGTGGCTGCGGCCGGTGTTGCGTGAGGTGACCCCGGTCGATGGATCGCCGCGTCCTGACGGCGCCGTGGAGCACCACGTCCACTTCGGCTCCACCACGGTGCGGAGCACTGCCGAGCGGGAGACGCGGAGCGCGCTGAACTCCGCGTTGACCAGCGCGTTCACGGTGGCCGCCGCGGGGTTGTCGACAGTGGCGGCCCCGGTCCCGCAGCTGTCGGTGGGCGGCAACGCCAAACGCAGCCACACCCACGGGTTCGAGGTGGTCTCCGGGCGGAAGCCGATGACCACCGGCTCCTCGGACTTCACCGCTCAGCTGCACGTCGAGGTGTCGGTGGACGGCGCGGTCGCCCCCCACGACACCGTCACCCCGCGTGGCCTGACCGTGCGCTTCCCCGAGGTGTTCTCCTCGGCCCGGGAGCCCCGGCCCGACGACGTCGCCCACCCGATGCGCCCGGTCTCCCCGGACGCGCCACACCTGACCCGGGCACCGCTGACCCTTCAGGCCATGGACGTGGGCCCGGTGGTGGCCGGCCTCGTCCGCGAGCTGCGCCGGGCGGGCATCCCGGCGGACACGGTCGCCGTCCTGATGCCCAAGCTCATCAAGGAGCTGGCCAACGAGGGCACCGTTCGCACCCGCAGCCGTTTCTGGACGACCACCGGCGACTCCTCGCGTCGGTTCGACGAGAACACCTCCGTGATGAGGCGTTTCACCGGCCGCTTCACCGCGAACACGGTCTGGGAGCGTGCGCAGTACGTCGGTACCACGGCGGTGCGGATCCAAGAAGATCTGGGGCAGGGCAGCAACGACAAGTACGGCCGGGCAACGACCGGCGAGGGCCGTATCGGCGGTGGCGTCGACGTGCTCGGCATGAGGACGACGGGCAACGGTCATCTGGGCAACCTGTCCGTGGGCGCGCAGGCTGAGTCCTCCCGCAGTGTCTCTCTTGCGGCCGACGGCAGCCGGTCGGGACACACGGTGCTGACCCGTCACGAGGACCACGCGCGCTACCACGTCCAGGCCCGGGTGGAGGTGGTCACGCAGTCCGAAACCCACCGGGACGTGCGTCCGGTGCGCGCGACCGTGGCGACCGAGGTCATGGTGCCGCTGAGGGCGGCTGCCGAGTTCGAGCGGCGGATGTTCGGCGAGGTGGTGACCGAGGCGCTGCGGCCCGGGGAACCCGGTACGCACCCTGTCGCCGCCGTTCCCGATGCGGGGACGGTGAACTCCCGCGAGCTCTCGGATCGACTGTCCCGTCCCCCCTACCGCGAGGGCGAACCATTTCAGCAGGAACGTCCGCAACGGCTCGACGCGCCCCGCCCGCAGCGCGTGGAGGCGATCGCGCCCCCGCAGCTGGCCTCCGGTCGAGGCCAGGGGTTCGGCACGCTCATCGGCCTGCCCGGGTCGGAGCGGGTATACGGCGAACTGCGTCGGCAACTCGACTCGATGATGGCGGAGTTGCGTCGCCGGCCCTCGCCGGCCGACCGGTCGGGACTGGAGACGCTCCTTGCCACGTACTACGGCCGTCCCGCGCTGGAAGGCGACCTCGGGGTGGTGCTCGCCGGACTGGATCGGCGGCTGACGATCGGCGGGGAGAGCTTCGACGTGTCCGCCAGACTCCATCTGCTCGACCGGTTGGAGGGCACCGAGCCGTATGTGATGACGGTGGACGGGAAGGCGATCAGCCGCGCGGGGATGCAGGCGCAACGCTCGCACGGAATCGCCCTGTCCGCCACGGCCAACGGCAGCGCCCAGCTGAAGGTGTCGGATCAATTCAAGGTACGGGTGGGCAAGTTCCAGGTCGGCGGCAGCTGGAACAGAGCGACGGGCAGCACACTGTCCGCCGAGTCCAGGACCCACCGCCGCACCCAGACCACCGGCCTCGTTCACGAACTCGTCTACGACGCGGTGTGGGAGGTCGGCGTCCACCACCCGAAGGCCGACGCCCACTGGTGGATCGAGGACCAGGGCAATATGGCAGCGGTCTTCGTCGTCCCGGACGAGCACACCGCCGCCCGCGCCGCCGACCTGTCGCCCTCTCCCGACCTGGTCCGGGCCGGTGAGGGCTATGGCGCCGTGCGCACGCTGACCGGCTGGCCCGACACCGCCCACATCCCCTTCGAGCACCACTCGGGCGCGGTGTACCCGGTGTTCCTGCACACCGACGAGCTGCTGCATGCCGCCATGGAGCAGTACCGGCGGGTCAACGGCGTCCTGCCGGGTCTGCTCCGCGAACGCTGGGAGTTCCCGCTCGAACTGCGCCGCAGCATGAACAGCTCCGCGTTGCGCACCGAGTTCGACGCACTGACCTCACCGGACGGCTGGCATGTGCAACTGGACGCGTACAAGAACCGGAAGCAGGCACTGCGGCTGCGCCTGCGGGCGTACGACCCCGTCCACCACGGTCGACCCGACGTCTCGATCGAGCGGGCCGTGCAGGGCAGGGACCGCACCACGGACAGCTCTCGTTCCGGGTACGGGTGGCAACTGACCGGGCAGCTCGGCGTGCAGGTGCGCCATGCCACCCACGAGGTGTCGGCGAGCCTGACCGCGAGCGGGTCGGCGTCGAGGCAACACCATCACGAGGCACAGCGCGGCGGCGCCGGCGCCACCCGGGCCACCTACGCGGGGCCGGTGCACACCTACCGCTCGGACGTCGTGGTGGAGGTCACCGCGATCCGGTGGACGGGCGGTACCACCGAGTCCGAGACCACCTACCTCCACATCACCCGGGGAATGGACAGTCTGGTACCGCACCGGCTCGTCAGCGACCTGGGTCTGGCCGTGCCCGAGCACGTCCAGGAGCGTATTGACGGGGACGACCGGACCCCCGCCCCCCGGCGCGGTCCCCACCGCCTGTTGGACGACGGTGTCACCGAGGTGCCCCTACGCCGTTACCGGGAGCCCGCGTTGGGTGTGCTGACCGGGCACGTCGAGCAGCTGCGTGCCGCCCGGGTCCTCACCCACATCGAACAGGTGCTGCGGGAGCGCGGGCTGCTGCCCCGCGACGCCGTGCCGCGCCCCAATCTGCGGATGCAGGCACTGCGACATCGCTTCTCCGAGGAGGCTCTGGCCACCAACCTCCCGGCGCTGCTGGGCAATGGTGTCCACGCCTGGATGCCGATCACGGGCGCCTTCGGCCGGACTCACTTCGTCTCGATCCGGGTCACGGCGCAGGCGTTCGAGGCGGTCGAGCACTGGACGCGCCCCGAGACGACCCTCCTGCTGGGCGGCGAGAGGTCCGCCGCGCTGAGCGAGAAGCGGGTCGTCGCAACCGACTGGAAGGTCGCGGGGGAGGCCGAGGGACGCGGGAGCCTCGGCTCGGTCAAGTTCAGCGGCGGCGGCGAGGCGGGGTGGGTGAGCAAGTCCTCGGACACCCGGGGGACCAGCAAGGACACCAAGGACGTCTTCCGGGTCAAAACCCGTGAAGGCTCACAGGAGTTCACTCATCCCTTGCGCTACCGGGTCGAGATCGACGTGGCCGCCCAGGGACCCCACGTGGTGCACTGGATGGGTACGCGGGTCAGAGACGGCGTACTGACGCTGGGCAGCCTGTCCTCCCGGTACCTCGGCACCGGAAATGATGTGGCCGCCTTCTGGTACGGCCACCAGGTGGGCTCGTGGAGCAGTGACAGTGCGGCCGAGGGCAAGGTGATCGACGGCAGCCTGCGGACCCTGGTGCCCGACCACCTCACCTCGGGGCAGCCGCGGGCCCATGCCGACCCGGAAGCCCCACTGATCGACCGCCAGCACACTCTCGGCAAGGGTGTCCACTGGCACACCGGCACCAGGCCGGTGCCCGGCCCGGTGGAGACCGAACTCGCGGCGCACCTCCTCCCGAAGGCAGTCCCGGCCGGCGAAGCGGTGGCCCGGTGGGCCGCGTTGACCACTCTGCCGCCGTGGCAGCGGCTCAGGGACCTGGGGCACCTGGGCGCCTGGCAGGTGCCGGGCCTGGGGCTGGACAGCAAGTACGGCATGCGGCTGCGGTTGTCCGCGACCGACGCAGTCCTGCGCGCCCACTCCGGCGAACTGCTGGGGCACACCTATCAGCTGCCGCTGCGCGATGGCGGCTCGGTCACGGTCGGCCTGCGGGTGGTGTGGGCGCAGCAGGTGGCCGAGGCACAGTTCAAGGACCGTTCCTACGCCGAGGCGGAGGACACGCCGCTCTCGGTGCGCAACCGCGCCCGGGGGTGGGACGTGGCCGGCCGCTCCGCCGCGGGTGGCCCGGGGGCCGACGGGACCGAGCTGCGCGGCACGGGTGGGCTGTCCTACGGCAGGGTGCACGGCGCCGGCGAGGAGTACGAGGCGGGGCAGGACTACGAGAACAAGCTCGCCACCCCCCGCGAGCTGCGCTACTACGCCTTCGATGTGGAGGCGTTCCTCATCGGACCGTACGGGACGCTGGCGATGGAGATCCCGGGGGGCTTGTACGGGATGCTTCCGACCGGGGTCGCGGAGGGCCTGCACGCCGCGCATCCGGACGTCTTCCACGGCCCGGTCCCCACCGCCGAGGCCAAGGGCAAGGCTCCCGAGGCCGAAGCCCTGGACGACCTCATGGCTGGTTGGGAGCCGCCGGCCGCCGGGAGCAGCACCGCGCCCGTCCGCCACCTCGCCGACAGACTGCGGGACGCCGGCCTGGCCGAGGGCAGGTCGCCCATCCGGCTCCGGGCCGGGGACACCTCACACGCCGTTGACCTGGCCCTGGAGGCGGCCCAGAGCCTTGGCAGGCCGATCGACCTCATCCTGGACACCGGCATCGAGGAACGCATCGTGCCCGGTGGGACGGACCGTTCGGGGGCAGCGACGCCGACCGGTTCCGTGGGGCTGCCTTCCGGCACTGCGCAGGACACGGATCCGGCCCGGTCCGAGGCCGCGCCCGCGGCGGTGGTCACCGAGGTCTCGGCGCCGGAAACCGACCCTCCGGCCCTTGGCGCATAATCGACCCCGCCTCCTCACCCTGCCCGCCAACTCCCGAGCCGCGGGCGCCCCCCCAGCCGCAGCTGGAGCCCGAAGATCACCTTCCGCTCTGCTGCCCCGATCTCCTAATCCTTCGGTATCGCCCGTCATCCTTCGTGGCTCGTTCTCCACCTAATTTGGCCGCACAAGGGTCGTGCGACCGGGTCCCGTACGACGGAGCGCGCCGTCAGCAGTCCGCTCACACTGCCCCGGACTGCGAGTCGACCCGAGTGCCCCAGGCCGCCCGAGATCCGGCACGGAACCGGTCCGCCGTCGGCGTGGCACGGACGAGGGATCACCCCGAGGCTCCGCCGGCGGGGCCGCATCGCGGACAAGACGAGACCCAAAGGACACACCCGATCATGACGCCTGCTACAGCGCCCCAGGCCGCCGCGTCGCAGACCCTGGCCCGCTGCCGCGAGTTGGTGCAACCGGCGCTTGTGGAGGCCGTGGAGCGCCTCCACCCGTGGCTGGCCGACATGGCAGCCCACTCTCTCGGATGGACCAGGACGCAAGGCGGCTTGGTCCCCGGCTCCCAGGGCAAGGGGGTGCGCCAGGCACTCACGGTGCTCTGCGCAGAGGCCGTTGGAGCACCTGCGGAGTGCGCCGTCGCCGGTGCGGTCGCCGTGGAGTTGGTACACACCTTCTCCCTCGTGCACGACGACATCATGGACGGCGATGAGACCCGTCGGCAGCGGGAGAGTACATGGAAGACCTACGGTGCCGGACCCGCGGTCCTGGCAGGTGACGCGATGTGCGCCCTCGCTGCCCAAATCCTCTGCGACTCCCCCGCGGCACAAGGCGGAGCAGCGGTGCGGCACCTGGCCGATGCCTTGAACGACATGGCGCGGGGTCAGGCCGACGACCTCTTCTTCGAGTTCCGTTCATGGACGGGCCCGGACGCGGTCCGGGTGCACGAGTACCGGTCGATGGCCGAGCACAAGACGGGTGCTCTGCTCGGGTGTGCCACCGGTCTGGGCGCCGTGCTCGCCAGCGCGCCGGCCGCGACCGTCGCAGGTCTCACGCGAGCCGGCCGGCATCTCGGGGTGGCATTTCAAGCCGTTGACGACCTGTTGGGCATCTGGGGAGATCCGCAAGACACCGGCAAACCGGTATACAACGATCTGCGACGGCTGAAGAAGACCTACCCCGTCCTGGCGGCGCTGGCCTCGGACACCCTGGCCGCACGGCAGCTCGTATGGATTCTCGAATCGGGCGGGACACTGGACGACGCCGGCGCCCGTCACGCCGCCGATCTCATCGAGAAGGCGGGCGGGCGCTCCGCCACCCAGAGCGAAGCCCAGCAGCACCTCGACCGGGCCCACGACTGCCTGACAGCGCTCGACCTGGAGCCGACGGCATGTGACGAGATCCGTGCACTGCTGCCCTTCCTCATCCATCGCAGAGCGTGACGGGGACAAGGCGGCCCGTGGGAAGTCGGAGGCATCATCGCCGACGCGGTGCAGCCGGGTGTCCACGCCCTGTTTCGACCAGTGGACACTCCGGGCCGTCGCACGCGCTTCCGGGGATAATGACGACCGGCAGAACTTCCCGGCAAGTGACCGCCCCTCGGTTCTCGGTCAGTGACCGATGACAGGTGGATCGATGACTGATGCCGTGGGTCGAAACGTTGGAGAGGGGCATGGGGGGACTGCGGATCGCGGCGCTGGGTCCGCTGAGGGCATGGCGCGGTGAGCGGCAACTGGACATCGGACCGGCACAGCGGCGTGCGGTGCTCACCTCACTGACGTTGCGGTGCGGCCAGGTCGCCTCCGCGGAGGAGCTGGTGCGGGACGTCTGGGGATCGGAGCCGCCGGCCAGCGCGCACGTCGCGGTGCGCAACCACATCTCACGGCTGCGCACCGTGCTGGAGAGCGAGTCCGCCGGACCCAAGGCCCTGGTCTCCGTCGCCGGCGGCTACGCGCTGCACCTGCCGGACGGGGCGCTGGACGTCTCCCAGGCCGAACGGCTCTACGCCCGGGCGCAGTCGGCCCGGAGCCAGGGGGATCTGGAGCCGGCCGTCCGCATCCTGGCCGAGGCCGAGGCACTGTGGGTCGGCACTCCGCTGACGGGTGTGCCCGGCCCCTACGCCCAGCGGCAGCGGGACCGCCTCATGGAGTACCGGCTCCTCCTCGCCGAGGCGCGGCTGACCCTGGAGCTCCAGCTCGGCGGACACGCCCGAGTCGTCGGGGAACTGCTCACGCTGGCCGACGAACATCCGTTGCGCGAGGAGCTGCGTGCGTTGCAGATGCTCGCGCTGTACCGCTGCGGCCGGCAGGCGGACGCGCTGGCCGCGTACACCGCGGCCAGACGGCACCTCGCCGCGGAGCTGGGCGTGGATCCCGGCCCTGAGCTGGTACGCCTGCATCAGCGCATCCTGGAAGCGGATCCGACGCTGGCGCCGCCGCCGGGTGCGGCCGCCGTGTCCCCGGCACCCGGACCGGCCGCCGCGCCGGACCGGCCGACCTGGGTGCCGCCGGCGCAGGCCCCTCCCGACGTCCCTGACTTCACCGGCCGCGGGGAGGAGAGCCGGCAGGTGCGCGACGCCCTGGCCGGTGCCGTACGGACGGACGCCACCGCTCCGGTGGTCTGCGTGATCCACGGCATGGGAGGCGTGGGGAAGACCGCGCTGGCCGTGCACGCCGCGCACGCCGTGCGGGAGCAGTTCCCCGACGGCCAGCTCTACGTCGACCTGCGCGGGGCCGGACGCGAGCCCGCGAATCCTTATGAGGTGCAGGAGTTGTTCCTGCGCTCCTTGGGGGTCCTGGCCGGCAATGTGCCCAGTGGGCGGGAGGAGCGTACCGCGCTCTACCGCTCGCGGATGGCCGGCCGCCGGCTGCTGCTTCTGCTGGACAACGCCGCCGACACCGAGCAGGTGAGCACCCTGCTGCCGGGTACCGCGGGGAGCGCCGCGCTGATCACCAGCCGTACGGCGCTGATGTGCCTGCCGGCGACCACCCGCACCGCACTCGAACCGTTCAGCGAGCCGGAGGCCCTTGCCCTCCTGGAGCGGATGGCCGGCAGCGGGCGGTGCCGTCAGGAGCAGCAGACCGCCAGCGACCTGGTGTGGGCGTGCGGCATGCTCCCGCTGGCCGTCCGAGTCGTCGGCGCGCGCCTGGTGGCCCGTCCGCGCTGGACGCTCGCGACGCTGGCCGAGCGGCTCAGCGACCGCTCGCAGCGGCTCGGCGAGTTGGAGGTCGGCAGCCTGGCCGTCGAATCGGTCTTCCACCTCGGATACTCGAGCCTGGACGACGCGGAGGCGCGTGCCTTCCGGCTGCTGGCCATCCCCGAGGTGCCCGACCTCTCCACGGCCGCCGCAGCGGCGGTGCTCCAGTGCGACCGGCGGGAGGCCGAGGCGATCCTGGAGTCCCTGACCCACCAGGGTCTGCTGGAACCCGGGGAACCCGGCCGGTACCGCTACCACGATCTGCTGCGGCTGTTCGCCCGCCATAGGACCCTGGACACCGACCCCTCCACCACGCGGGGGGCGGCCCTGAGCCGGATCGCCCGCTTCTATCTCACCGGGACGAGCAGCGCCGTGCGTGCCGAGCGGCCTTACAGCCGGCTGCCCGATGTCGCCGATCCGGACGGTACGCCGGGTGCCGCGGCCTTCACCGACGCGCTCCACGCGCAGGAGTGGGTGTTGCACGAGCTCCCCGCGATGCTCAACGTCGCCGGGCAGATCCTCCACCACCCCTATCGACCGGTGAGCGCGGAGGACACCCGCACCCTGTCGTGTCTGCTGGCGCTGCTCATGCCGTTCACCGACTTCTGTCTGCCGTGGGGTCCCATCCGTCAGCTGGCCCGTACGCTGCTGCGCGCCGCCGACCACCACGGGGATCGGGTTTCGACCGTCTTCAGCTGCATCACGGCGGCCGCCGCCTGCGCGCGGATCGGACACCACGAGGAGGCGGCCGCGCTGGCCGCCCGCGCCCACGAGACGCTCGACCCCGCGGACCGGGTGCTGGCCCCACGCCTGTTGTACACCATGGGGTTGGTCGCCAGTGCGCGGCCGGACGGCTTGGACGAGGCCATCGGCCACTTCCGGAACGGGCACGCCCTGGCGTGCGCGAACGGCGAGCCCGGTATGGCCGCCCAGTGCTCCGTCAACCTCGCCCGCGCCCAGCTCGCGCTCGACCGGCCGGACCAGGCGCTGGACGCCGCCCGGGACGCCCTTGCCCATTGCCCGCCCGGGGACAATCCGGTGGGCATCGCCCTGGCGCAACGCGTGTTGGGCGACGCTCTGGCGGCACTCGGCCGGTACGAGGAAGCGGTGACGGAGTACCGTACGGCGCTCGACGTCTGCCGGGCGCACGGACTGCACGCACAGCGCGCCCATACGCTGCTCTCCCTCGCCTCGGCGCTGGCCGCCGTCGGCCGGCCGGAGCAGGCCCGTACGTGCGCGGCGGAGGCAGCGGCCGCCCTGGCTCAACTCGGCGACCCTACGGGCGAGGAGCGGGCGCGCGCCTTCATGAACCGCCTCGCGGCGGCCGGCCCGTCAGCCCCGCCCAGCGCACCGGACGGCAGCCGGTAGCGAGCACCGACGTTCCGTCCGGCCCGGCCGCCGGGTGCACCGGGGCCGCGACGGGCCAGTTCACCTCGACGGTGTCCGGCAGCCGGCCTCCCTCCGGGCAGGGCCACTCCGGCATGCTCTCGTCCGGCAGAGGTAGCAGCGGCGGCGTGGTGCTCGGCGGCGGGGGGCTCGGGGTCGGGGAGTCGGCCGCGTACCCGGCCAGACCGCTGCCGCCGACCACGGCAAGGGTGACGGCCACCGTAACGGCCACGGTCACGGCCAGGGCCAGGGCCAGGGGTATCCATCGGCTATGGGGCGGCCGGGAGTGGGGAAGTGAGTTCATGACGAGCGCCCCGGGCTGTCCTGCCGGTGCAGCGCCTCGAAGAACCGGTCCATCTCCGGTCGCCAGGCGCGGCGGACATTGAGCCAGGCAGTCTTGGTCTCCCCGGGGAACCGAAACCGGAAGGTACTCCACAGGGGGCGCCGGCGGACCTCGTCGATCCGAGTGTGGAACTGCTCGCGCTCCATGTCGTACCGCAGCTTCCCCGGCCGGTATCCCGTCGATGCCACCTCGTGGAACAGCACGGAGCGGTCGGTGAGGGTGACGAAGAAGGTGTCGTTGTCGGCGATACCGCAGGACAGCAGCGTGGACAGGAGCGGATGGCGTCCCGACCCCACGGCCAGGGTCACCACCGGGTGGGCGAGCGGGTCGGATTGCCGTACGGCCTCGGCGACTTGGGCCAAGGTAGTGGATTTGATGAGCCCCATGGGTCTCTCCTCGGTAGGGGAAAACGTGAAAGGTGGGGAGTTGATCAAGGTACGTGCGGGGGCGCGCGGTGACGTCGCGGTCGTCACCGAAAACTTTTCGGGGCTGTGGAGCACAGCTGATCTGCCGTCATAGCTGATGAGCCGTCATGGCTGATGAGCCGTCATAGCTGCTCTTGCGGAACGGCGTTCGCCAGCGCGCGCGTCAGCCCCGCGCGGCCGTCGATGGCGAGCTTCCCGTAGACGTTGGTCAGGTGCACCTCCACGGTGCGCAGACCGACGAAGAGGCTCTGGGCGATCTCGCGGTTGGTCATGCCCCGGCCGGCGAGGTCCGCCACCCGCCGCTCGGTGGGGGTCAGTGCTCCCACGCCGTGGAACGTCCGGGTGCGCGGCCGGTCACCAGCAGCACGCAGCTCCGCGAGCGCCTGATCGGCCAGCGACGTCGCCGTGCACTCATGGGCGACACTCACGGCCCGCCGCAGGTGCGCACGAGCCTCGGACAGTCGGCCGACCTTGCGGGCGAGGACACCGCAGTCGGCCAGCGCCTGGGCGTACCGCAGCCGCGCGGGCGCGGCGTCGAGGAGCCGTACGGCTTCGCCGAGCAGATCGAGTCCCTCCCGCCCGCCGACCACCACTCCCAGGGCGCGCAGGGCCACCCCGGTCACCTCGGGCACGCCCCAGATGCGGGCAAGCCGCAGCTCCTCCTCCGCCAGCGCCCTGGCCGCCTCGCCCTGCCGCAGCGCCGCGTACACCAACGCGGCCTCCGAACGCCAGGGAAAGAAACCGGGGTTGGGCATCCCGCGGGCGCAGGTCCGCTCACCGCACAGCAGGAAGTCGGCCAGCCCTTCCTCCAACCGCCCCTGGGCGCAGCGCAGCCAGCCACGCACCATCAATACGTAGTCGTTGATCCAGTTGCCGTTCAGCCGGCCGCTCAAGTCGCCGCGTACCAGCAGGTCCTCGGCGTCGGCGAGCTCGCCCTGCCGGATCAGCGTCTCCGCCAGCGTCGTGATCGCGAACGTGCTGAGGCCGTTGCACGGGCCGACGCCGATACTGCCGAGTGCTCCCAGCGCGGCCTCCGCATCGGCCTGGCAGTCCGCGAGACGGCCGAGCCGGCAGTGGATGTTCGCCCGGGTGCTGAGAGCGTGGGCGTAGTGGAAGGGCGAGGTCCCGGGGTGCGCCGCCCGCACGGCCGCGTCGGCGTACGCCAGCGCCAACTCCGTCTCCCCGGCGGCTCCCAGGGAGATCACCGCGCTGGTGTAGACGATGGACTCGTCGTCCTCCGGGGTCATGCCCTGGCTGAGCGCGAGCCGGGCCAAGGCCGACACTTCCCGCGTGGACGTTCCCGCCATGGCCGCACGCAGGCTCAACAGGGCGGCCAGGGGCCGCTGCACAGGGCTGCCGGCCGCGTCGGAGACATCCAGCTCCATCAGCCGTGGCACCACGGCCGGGGCCGAAGCCGCCTCACTCAGGCTGGTGTGAATGAAGTCGATCTCCAGCCGCATGGCCTGGGCGGGATCCGTCCGCCGCACAGCCTCGCTGGTGCGTCGCAACGTCTCCAGCGCGTCGGGGTGCCGGTCGAGAGCCAGGAGCGCGCCGGCCAGCTTACGAGCGATGGCGGTCTGCTTCACCGGGTCCGTGGACAGTTCCAGGCTGCGCTCCAGATTGCGGACGGCGACCGGGAGGCTGGAGGTGAGTTCCAGTTCGCCCAGCGTCGCCAGCAGGGTGGCCCGCAGTTCCGCCGTGAGCTCCTCGCGCAGGGCGCGGCGCAAAAAGGCGGCGGCGTGCGCGTCGTCGCCCTGCTCCGCGGCCAGCGTCGCCGCCCGGCCGAGCGTCTCCGGCACCCACGGCTCGCCCAGGGGGCTGAGCAGCAGATGAGCGGCCACCCGCAGCAGCGGAGCCTCGTGGGCCAGCAGGTGCCGGGCTGCCCGGAGGTGGAGGTCCCTCCGCCGGCTCGGCAGCACCACCGCGGCGACCGCCGCCGGCAGGGCGTCGCAGACGAAGGACAGGCCGTGCTCCGTCCCGGTCATCCAACCCGTGCCCACCAGCCGGTGCACGGCGTCCGCGACGGCCGGCTCCGGCAGGCCGGTGACCCCCGTGATCAGGTCGATGCCCGGCGCACCCCCGAGCACCGCGACGGCCTGGGCCGTGGTCACGGCGTGCGGATCGACCTCCTGCATCCGGGTGAGCACGGCCGAGCCCAGGTCGGCCGGTACATGGCCGGTGATCCGATCCGCCAGTTCCGTCCGAGGGCGCTGCCCGGAAGTCCGGAGCCCGCGCAGCACGGCGTGCAGCAGGAGGGGGTTGCCGCCGGTGGCCTGCCGGCAGGCGACGGTGAACGGCTGCTCCGGTGCCTCACCCAGAACCTGGGTCGCCAGGGCCTCGACGGCGTCGTCGGCGAGGCCGTCGAGCGTCAGCCGGTGCTGGAACAGCGGCTCGACGGCGGCCACGGCAGCAGCGTGCGGATGTGCATCCCCCGGACCGAGCGTGGCGAGGACGACCAGCGGCAGGTTGTCGGCCCTGCGCAGCAGGTACCGCAGCCAGAGGAGGGAGTGCGGATCGGCCCACTGTAGATCGTCGACGGCGATCAACAGCCGTCTCTCACCCGCCAGTCGGACGGACCGCCGGTACAGGTCGCCGAGGGTCTCCGCGTCCTGCCCGGTCACCGTGGACGCCGGCCCGTCCGGCCGCTGCGCCCAGGGGGCGAGTACCCGGGCGGCGTCCAGAGTCCAGTCGCGGAACGGCGGACCCGACGGGTCGTCCGCGGCCAGGTGCTCGAAGAGCCGGCGGACCACGCCGAAGGGCAGGTCGCGCTCCAGCGGGTCCGCGACCGCGGAGACGACGCAGGTTCCGGGGTCCTGGCGGATGTCCGCCAGGGCGGCCCGCAGCAGTGCGGTCTTCCCGCACCCCCAACCCCCGCTGATGACAGCGGAGTCACCGCCGGTCCAGGGGTCCCCGAGCAGCCGGGCGAGCGCGCTCAGCTCACGTTCCCGCCCGATCAGCACCGGACCTCACCCCGTTCCGCGTGGGGAGCGGTCTCTGCGGGGTTGGTCGGCATGTCACACCACGACTGTCTGGAGGGCGGCCCCCATCCCGGTGACGGGGGACACGCTGTCTTACCTGGCTGTGGAGCGGCCGGCCCATCGGCGACGTGCACGGGGGGTCACGTTCCCCGGGGCCGGCAGCTCTGCCCAGAAGGGTGGCGTCGGTGTGTAAGGAATCGGTAATTTTCCAGTAAGGGGCCGGGAAAGCTCGCAACGGACCGCGGCCGCGAGATCTTTCGGTGCGTGCCCCGTAAAGCGGTCCCTTAATCCTTCGGTACGGCCCGTCATCCATCGTGGCCGGTCCAGCCCCAGACTTTGGCTGAACAAGGGTTATGCGACCGGGTGCCGTGCAACACCGCGCGGCTGTCAGGAGCCGGCTCATACCGTCCCGTACTCCGCGCCGACCCGAGTCCCATGCCGCTCACCGACCGGCAGGGGAGCCCGTTCACCGTTCGCCGCGAACCGGTGAGCACCACCGCCCCGTGGCCGGTCCGACTGCCGGGCCACGCCGAGTCCCACCTGGAAAGGCCCATGACCACGCACGCCTCCCCTCCCGGCAGCCCCACGGCCGACGCGCCCGGCAGCACGGGAACCCCGCCCGCCACGGACGAGCTCACCGCCATGGTGTTCCGGACAGCACAGCAGGGCCAGCCGTTCTGTCAGCTCCGGCGCTCGCAGCGGGTGTTCGCCGCGGTGGCGACCACCGCGGTGCTCAGCCTGTACCTGCTGTACGTCCTGCTGTCCAGCTACGCGCCCGGCCTCATGGCCGGCAAGGTCGTCGGCAATCTGAACGTCGCGCTCTTCCTCGGACTCGCCCAGTTCGCCGCGACCTTCCTCGCCGCGTGGCTCTACACACGGCATGCGAACCGCCGGCGGGACCCGCTCGCGGAGCAGATCAAGGACGGTATCGAGCAGGCCCAGATCCGTGCGCACAGCCACGTCGCAGCGGAGGGGACCGCGGCATGATCACTCACCTTCGGCAGACAGCCCTGGCGGCCCCGGGTGCGGACGGCGGCCGTGGGCTGACGATCGGCCTGTTCCTGGTCGTGGTGGCGGCGACGCTGGGCGTCACCCTGTGGGCGAGCCGGCAGACCAAGGGCACCACGGACTTCTACACCGGCGGCCGCTCGTTCTCAGGATTCCAGAACGGCCTGGCCATCTCCGGCGACTACATGTCGGCCGCCTCGTTCCTGGGCGTCACCGGCACCATCGCGCTCTTCGGGTACGACGGGTTCCTGTACTCCGTCGGCTTCCTCGTCGCCTGGGTCCTGGCGTTGGTCCTGGTGGCCGAACCACTGCGCAACGCGGGCCGGTTCACCATGGCCGACGTCCTCGCGTTCCGTCTGCGTCAGCGGCCGGTGCGTACCGCCGCGGGCATCTCGACCATCGTGATCTCCGTGGTCTACCTCCTCGCCCAGATGGTCGGGGCAGGTTCCCTGGTGGCCCTGCTGCTCGGCGTCTCCGGTGAGGCGCCCAAGAAGTGGATCATCCTGGGCGTCGGCATACTGATGATCCTCTACGTCGTCGTGGGCGGCATGAAGGGCACCACCTGGGTGCAGATCGTCAAGGCCGGGATGCTGATGGCCGGAACGCTGCTGCTGACCGTTCTGGTGATGAGCAAGTTCGGTTGGAACATCTCCTCGCTCCTCGGCTCGGCGGCCGAGGCCAGCGGCAAGGGCCATGCCTTCCTCTCGCCCGGCCTGAAGTACGGCGCCGGCCCCACCACCAAGCTGGACTTCATCAGCCTCGGTGTCGCGCTGGTCCTGGGTACCGCGGGCCTGCCGCACATCCTCGTCCGCTTCTACACGGTGCCGACCGCCAAGACCGCCCGGACCTCGGTGAACTGGGCGATCGGCCTCATCGGCGTCTTCTACCTGATGACGCTCGTGCTGGGCTTCGCCGCGGCGGCGCTGGTGGGGCACTCGACGATCCAGGCCGCCAACCCGGCGGGCACCACGGCCGCGCCGATGCTGGCCGAAGTGCTCGGCGGCGGCCCCGGATCCGCCCTGGGCGCCACACTGCTGGCGGTGACCTCCGCAGTCGCCTTCGCCACGATCCTGGCGGTGGTGGCCGGCCTCACCCTCACCTCGTCCACCTCCTTCGCCCACGACCTGTTCGCCCACGCCGTGCGCAAGGGGAAGGCGAGTGAGCGCGAGGAGATCAGAACGGCGCGGTTCGCCGCGGTCGGGATCGGCATGGTGGCCGTCGTACTGAGCATGTTCGCCGACAAGCTCAACACCGCGGCGCTGGTGGCACTGGCCTTCGCCATCGCGGCATCGGCCAATCTGCCGACGATCCTGTACAGCCTGTTCTGGAAGCGGTTCAACACCACCGGCGCGTTGTGCAGCATCTACGGCGGCCTGGTGACCTCGGTGGTGCTGGTGATCTTCTCGCCGGTCGTCTCCGGCACCCCGGCGTCGCTGGTGCCCGGTGCGGACTTCCACTGGTTCCCACTGGAGAACCCCGGCCTGGTCTCCATCCCGATCGGCTTCCTGGCCGGCTGGCTGGGCACCCTCGCCTCCCGCGAGACCGACCCGGACAAGTACGCGGAGCTGGAAGTCCGTTCCCTCACCGGTGCCGGCGCGCACTGACCCCCTGCGCCGCGACGCCGTCGCCACCGCAGCACACCACGTGGTCCCCACCCGACGAACGACTGCAAGGAGCAGCACGTCGTGAACAACGAAAGCCTGGCGAACCTCCTTCACGAGGAACGGCGGTTCGCCCCGCCGGCCGACCTGGCGGCGGATGCCAACGTCACGGCCGACACCTACGAGAAGGCCGCCGCCGACCGGCTCGGTTTCTGGGCGGAGCAGGCCCGCCGTCTCAGCTGGGCGGTGGCGCCGACCGAGACGCTGGACTGGTCCGACGCGCCCTTCGCCTCCTGGTTCGCCGACGGCCACCTCAACGTCGCGTACAACTGCGTCGACCGGCATGTGGAGAACGGTCTGGGCGACCGGGTCGCGATCCACTTCGAGGGCGAGCCGGGCGACAGCCGCACGATCACCTACGCCGAGCTCCAGCACGAGGTCGCCAAGGCCGCCAACGCGCTGGAAGAACTCGGCGTGCACGCGGGCGACCGGGTCGCGATCTACCTGCCGATGATCCCCGAAGCGGTCATCGCCATGCTGGCCTGCGCGCGCCTGGGCGCCCCGCACTCGGTGGTCTTCGGCGGCTTCTCCGCCGAAGCGGTCGCCGCCCGCATCCAGGACGCGGACGCCAAGCTGGTCATCACCGCCGACGGCGGCTACCGCCGGGGCAAGGCGTCCGCCCTCAAGCCGGCCATCGACCGTGCGGTGACGAAGTGCCCCACCGTCGAGCACGTCCTGGTGGTGCGCCGTACGGGCGAGCCGACCGCCTGGCACGAGGGCCGGGACGTGTGGTGGCACGATCTCGTCGAGCGGCAGAGCGAGACCCACGCGCCCGAGGCCTTCCCCGCCGAGCACCCGCTGTTCATCCTCTACACCTCCGGCACGACGGGTAAGCCCAAGGGCATCCTGCACACCACCGGCGGCTACCTCACCCAGGTGT
>NZ_JBEZIX010000040.1:0-99289 GCF_040651315.1 Streptomyces sp. NPDC048506 | reverse complement strand
CTCCGGTTGGGGGGCGGGGGGGGGTGGGGGCCCGCACTAAAAGCGAAGCAGTCCGGACACCCAGCCCCGCAGGCCCGCACCCGCAGCCGAACAGCCCCGCGCAGCGGGCACCGCCCGCCGCAGGCGCGACGGCGAGAAGGTCAACAACGTGGGGGGAGCGCCGGCCGCCAGGCCACGGCGGGAAAGCCAACAACGTGGGAGGTCACTGCCGCCGCAAGAGGCGGGACGCCCCCGCGGCCACCGTGGTCGCCAGCACCCACCCCGCCAGGATCAGCACCGCCGCCACCCACTGCGCGCCGCCGCCCGGTTTCCAGGCGGCGTCCTGATTGAGGTCGATCACCGGTAGCAGCAGGTCGAGGGAGTAGAGGTACGCGTTCCAGGGTGGCGCCTCGCCCGCCTTGAGGGGCGGGGGTGGGGACATCGAGAAGTAGATCGTGCCGATCGCCCAGAGCACGGCCATCCACACCGCGGCCCGCCCCGGGCGGTAGCCGTAGGCCACCGTCCAGTCCTGGAGGAACCCCCAGGCCTTCGCCGCCAGCGGCAGGGTCTCGCGGCGGCGTCGCTGTTTGGCCAGCAGCACCTCGCGGGCGTCCGAGTCCTCACCGCTGCGGCGCAGCGAGGCGGCGAGCATCTCGTACGGCTCGGGCGCGTACTCCGGGGTCGCGGCGGCCACCCACTGGAGTCGCTGGGCGAGCGGGAAGTGCCCGCGCGGGATCAGCGTCTCGTACGCGAAGCCGGCCATCCGCAGTCCGCCGAGCCCGGGCCAGCTCGCCGACTTGTCGACGAGGTTGACGACCCGGGCGCCGGCGAGGACCACCCGTCCCCGCTGCGGCCGGTCGCCGAGGAAGCGCAGCTCGGGCGTCTGGATCCGGCGCAGCGAGAGCTCCTGGTCCGACTCCATGATGAAGCGGGCCTGCTCGAAGTCCACGGCGTCGCCGAACCGGCCGTCGTCCAGCCGCATCCCGCCCTCGCACTCGAAGCGCTGCATACGGGTGCCGCGCGGCGGGGTGTGCGTGATGCCGTAGGGGGGAGTGGCGCCGTTGGAGAACGGGGAGCTCGCCAGGCCCGCGGCGGTCAGGTAGAGGGTGCGCTCCACGGTCAGCTGCGGGGCGTTCAGCGCCCGGCGGCCGAAGGGGTTGCTCAGCCGGCTGCCGCGCAGGCTCAGCGACACGCCGACGGTGGCGCCGCGCAGCGACAGCTCGCCGTAGGACTCCAGCATCTCGGCCTGGAGGTCCTGGGCGACGGCCAGGCCGTCCGCGGTGATCGACCGGCCCTGCCGGTCCTTGTGCACCACCGTCTGATTGAGCATCAGGTCCGTGCCTATGTGCGCATCGGTGAGCCGGATGCCGGAGAGCACCACACAGCGCGGCAGATGGAGGTCGCCCTCGGTGTGCAGCCGGGCCGCCTCCAGTCGGGGTATCGCGCAGTTCACCATCCGCAGCGTGGTGAACCGGCTCTCCGGGAGCAGCACCTCCGCCTCGAAGCGGCAGTCCCGCAGCTCCACGAATGGCTTGATCGTGCCGCCCGCAACGTCGAGAGTGTCCGTGATGTACGCCCCGGTGAGCTTCAGGGCCGACACCCGACCCGGCTGCGCCGGCGGACCGTCGAGCAGCAGCAGCGCCACGACCCGGGCCCGCACCCGGCGCTCCGGGCCCCACAGGTGCTGGCCGTGCGGATCGTCGCGTTCCGGGTCGCCGATGTGCAGATCGCAGGTGCTGCCGTTGCGGAAGGCCTGCCACATGCTCCATTCCGCCGACGTCAGACGCAGGCCGGCGGGTGCATCGCCGTCCCTGAGCTCGGTCACTGTCTCCCCCTTACCGTCCCTCGATGTGCCACATCGCGCGCCGCAACCTGTTCGGACGCAGTCCGCGCGTGGTCTTCGCGCGGTGCCGCACGCGTCCCGCAGGTCTCCCCGTACGCCGCTACGTGGCCCTTGCCCGCCCGGTGACTGCTTGAACACGCGTGGTCAGGGCCAACTCCGGTCAACTTCGCGGGGCCGGCCCACGGTGTGCCGGGAGCGGGTACCGCTGTGTATCACTGAGTGATACGGCCGCTCGGGCCCGCGAGCGGGTCTGAGACACTGGGGAGGTGATCTCCCGAATCGATCTGCGAGGTGACGCCCTCCCCGAGGGTGGCGCCCTGCGAGACCTGCTGCCCCGTGCCGAGTTCGACGTGGAAGCCGCCCTGGAGAAGGTGCGGCCCATCTGCGAGGACGTACGCCATCGCGGCACCGCGGCGCTGATCGAGTACGCGCGGCGGTTCGACGGTGTGGAGATCGAGCAGGTCCGGGTGCCCGCCGAGGCTCTCAAGACCGCACTGGAGGAGCTGGATCCGGCCGTCCGCGCCGCGTTGGAGGAGTCCATCCGGCGCGCCCGGATCGTCCACCGCGAGCAGCGCCGCAGCGATGTCACCACCAAGGTCGTCCCCGGCGGTACGGTCACCGAGCGCTGGGTCCCCGTCGAGCGGGTGGGCCTGTACGTGCCGGGCGGCCGCTCGGTCTACCCCTCGTCCGTCGTGATGAACGTGGTCCCGGCCCAGGAGGCCGGCGTCGCCTCCCTGGCCGTGACGTCCCCGCCGCAGGCGGACTTCGGCGGTCTGCCGCACCCCACGATCCTGGCGACCTGCGCGCTGCTCGGCGTGGACGAGGTCTACGCCGCCGGCGGCGCCCAGGCCATCGCGATGTTCGCGTACGGCACGGACGATTGCCCGCCCGCCAACCTCGTCACCGGCCCCGGCAACATCTACGTCGCCGCCGCCAAGCGCCTGCTCAAGGGCCGGATCGGCATCGACTCCGAGGCCGGCCCGACCGAGATCGCGATCCTCGCCGACGACACCGCCGACCCGGTGCACGTCGCCGCCGACCTGATCAGCCAGGCCGAGCACGACCCGATGGCCGCCGCGGTGCTGGTCACCGACTCGGTCGAGCTGGCCGAGCGGACCGAGCAGGAGCTGGCGCCGCAGATCGCCGCGACCCGGCACGTCGAGGACCGGATCGTCCCGGCGCTCTCCGGTCGGCAGTCGGCCATCGTCCTCGTCGACGGCATCGACGAGGGCCTGCGCGTCGTGGACGCGTACGGCGCCGAGCACCTGGAGGTCCAGACGGCCGACGCGGCCGCGGTCGCCGCCCGGGTCCGCAACGCCGGCGCGATCTTCGTCGGTCCGTACGCCCCGGTCTCGCTCGGCGACTACTGCGCCGGCTCCAACCACGTGCTGCCCACCGGCGGCTGCGCCTGCCACTCCTCCGGGCTCTCCGTGCAGTCGTTCCTGCGTGGCATCCACGTCGTGGACTACACCCGCGAGGCGCTGGCCGAGGTCGCGCACCACGTGGTGACCCTCGCCGAGGCCGAGGACCTCCCGGCCCACGGCGCGGCGATCACGGCAAGGTTCGACTGGAAGGTTCCCGGCGGCAAGTGACCGGCATCGACGATCTCCCCATCAGGGACGAGCTGCGCGGCAAGTCCCCGTACGGCGCCCCCCAGCTGGACGTGCCCGTACGCCTGAACACCAACGAGAACCCCTACCCGCTGCCCGAGCCGCTGGTCCGGCGGATCGCCGAGCGGGTGACCGAGGCCGCCCGGCACCTCAACCGCTACCCGGACCGGGACGCGGTGGAACTGCGCACCGAGCTGGCCCGCTACCTCACCCGCACCGGCGGCCACGAGGTCACCAAGGACCAGGTCTGGGCGGCCAACGGCTCCAACGAGGTCATCCAGCAGCTGCTACAGACCTTCGGCGGCCCGGGCCGCACCGCCATCGGCTTCGAGCCGTCGTACTCGATGCACGGGCTGATCTCGCGGGGGACGGGCACCGGTTGGATCTCCGGCCCGCGCAACGACGACTTCACCATCGATGTCGCGGCGGCGAAGGAGGCCATCGCCGAGCAGCGGCCCGACGTGGTCTTCGTCTGCTCGCCGAACAACCCCACCGGCACCGCCGTCGAGGTCGACACGGTGCTCGCACTGTACGAGGCCGCGCAGGCGGCCCGGGCCGACGCCGCCGGAGCACTGGTGGTGGTCGACGAGGCCTACGGCGAGTTCAGCCACCGCCCCTCGCTGCTGCCGCTGATCGAGGGCCGGCCGAACCTGGTGGTCTCCCGGACGATGTCCAAGGCGTTCGGCGCCGCCGGGCTGCGACTGGGCTACCTGGCCGCCGACCCGGCCGTGGTCGACGCCGTCCAGCTCGTGCGGCTGCCGTACCACCTCTCGTCGGTCACCCAGGCCACCGCACTCGCCGCCCTGGAGCACACCGATACGCTGCTGAAGTACGTCGAGCAGCTCAAGGCCGAGCGGGACCGGCTGGTCACCGAGCTGCGGACGATCGGCTGCGAGGTCACCGCCTCCGACGCCAACTTCGTGCAGTTCGGCCGGTTCGACGGCGAGGGAGGCTCGCACGCCGCCTGGCAGGCACTTCTCGACCAGGGCGTCCTGGTCCGTGACAACGGCGTACCGGGCTGGCTGCGGGTCACCGCCGGCACCCCGGACGAGAACGACGCGTTCCTGGACGCGGTTCGCACGCTGTTCAAGGAACGCAGCTCGAAGGAGAACGAGGCATGACCCGCGTAGGACGCGTGGAGCGCACAACGAAGGAAACGTCCGTGCTCGTCGAGATCGACCTCGACGGCAGGGGGGACGTCGACGTCTCGACCGGCGTCGGCTTCTACGACCACATGCTCGACCAGCTGGGCCGGCACGGGCTGTTCGACCTCAAGGTCAAGACCGACGGCGACCTGCACATCGACACCCACCACACCATCGAGGACACCGCCCTCGCGCTGGGTGCCGCCTTCAAGCAGGCCCTCGGCGACAAGTCCGGCATCTACCGCTTCGGCAACTGCACCGTCCCGCTGGACGAGTCGCTGGCCCAGGTGACCGTCGACCTCTCCGGCCGCCCCTACCTGGTGCACACCGAGCCGGAGAACATGGCGCCGATGATCGGCAGCTACGACACGACGATGACCCGGCACATCTTCGAGTCCTTCGTCGCCCAGGCCCAGATAGCGCTGCACATCCACGTCCCGTACGGGCGCAACGCCCACCACATCGTGGAGTGCCAGTTCAAGGCGCTGGCCCGGGCGCTGCGCTACGCCAGCGAACGCGACCCGCGCGCGGCGGGCATCATCCCGTCCACCAAGGGAGCGCTGTAGTCCCCATGAACGGTCTGTCCACCGTCTTCATCCTGGTCGGTCTCTTCCTCCTCGGCGGGGTCTACTCCTTCTGGAAGCAGCAGCTGCCCAAGAGCCTGATCGTGGTGCTGTGCATCGGCTCGGCGATGTGCCTGGCCGCCGGCGTGCTGCGGCTGGAGGTGTGGAATTGACCGCCTCCGCACCCCGTAAGAGGGTCGTCGTCTTCGACTACGGCTTCGGCAACGTCCGCTCCGCCGAGCGCGCCCTGGCGCATGTCGGGGCCGATGTGGAGATCACCGGCGACTACGAGCGGGCGATGAACGCCGACGGGCTGCTGGTCCCCGGCGTCGGCGCGTTCGCCGCCTGTATGCGCGGGCTGACACAGGCGCGCGGCGACTGGATCGTCGGCCGGCGACTCTCCGGCGGCCGTCCGGTCATGGGCATCTGCGTCGGTATGCAGATCCTCTTCGGCCGCGGCATCGAGCACGGCGTGGCGACCGAGGGCCTGGACGAGTGGCCCGGCACGGTCGGCCCGCTCAAGGCCGACGTCGTCCCGCACATGGGCTGGAACACCGTCGAGGCCGCCGAGGGGTCGTGGCTCTTCGCCGGCCTGCCCGCCGACACCCGCTACTACTTCGTGCACTCCTACGCGGTGCACGACTGGGAGCTGGAGACCGGCAACCCGCACATCGCCGCGCCGAAGGTCAGCTGGGCCACCCATGGTGAGCCGTTCGTGGCCGCGGTCGAGAACGGCCCGCTGTGGGCCACCCAGTTCCACCCCGAGAAGTCCGGCGACGCCGGGCTGACGCTCCTGAACAACTGGATCAACACCCTGTGAGCCCCCTGATGCCGAAGCTCGAACTCCTCCCCGCCGTCGACGTCCGCGACGGTCAGGCCGTCCGCCTCGTCCACGGCGAGTCCGGCTCCGAGACCTCCTACGGCGACCCGCTGGAGGCGGCGCTCGCCTGGCAGCGGGCCGGCGCCGAATGGCTGCACCTGGTCGACCTCGACGCGGCCTTCGGCACCGGCGACAACCGCGCGCAGATCGCCGAGGTCGCCCGCTCGATGGACATCAAGGTCGAGCTCTCCGGCGGCATCCGCGACGACGACTCGCTGGCCGCCGCCCTCGCCACCGGCTGCACCCGGGTGAACATCGGCACCGCGGCCCTGGAGAACCCCGAGTGGGTCGCCAAGATCATCGCCGAGTACGGCGAGCAGATCGCGGTCGGCCTGGACGTGCGCGGCACGACGCTGCGCGGCCGCGGCTGGACCCGTGACGGCGGCGACCTCTACGAGACGCTGGCCCGGCTGGACGCCGAGGGCTGCGCCCGCTACGTCGTCACCGACATCAACAAGGACGGCACCCTCCAGGGCCCCAACCTCGACCTGCTGCGGAACGTCTGCGCCGCCACCGACCGCCCGGTCGTCGCCTCCGGCGGTGTCTCGTCGCTCGACGACCTGCGGGCGCTGGCGGGCCTGGTGCCGGACGGCGTCGAGGGCGCGATCGTCGGCAAGGCGCTCTACGCGAAGGCGTTCACCCTCGAAGAGGCGCTGGAGGCCGTCTCCTCATGACGGGTGGCGTACGACGCGTCACGTCCGGCGCACCCCGGGCCGAGGACCCCTGGGCGGAGGCCTTCGGCCGGTCCCGCGCGGTGGAGCTCCCCAACGGCCTGGTGCTGGTCTCCGGCTGCTCCTCGGTCGTCGACGGGGTGGTCGTCGCCGCCGACCCGTACGAACAGGCGCTCACCTCCTTCCAGGCCGCGCTGTCGGCGCTGGAGCAGGTGGGCCTCGGCCGTGACGACGTCGTACGCACCCGTATGTACCTCACCCACGCCCGCGACGTGGACGAGGTCGGGCGGGCTCACAAGGAGCTGTTCGACTCCGTCCGCCCCGTCGCATCCATGATCATCGTCTCCGGCTTCGTGGACCCTCGCCTGGTCGTCGAGGTGGAAGTCGAGGCGTACAGAGAGGCACCCGCACCATGACACTGGCCGTACGAGTCATCCCCTGCCTGGACGTCGACAACGGCCGGGTCGTCAAGGGCGTCAACTTCCAGAACCTGCGGGACGCGGGCGACCCGGTCGAGATGGCGAAGGTCTACGGCGAGGAGGGCGCCGACGAGCTGACCTTCCTCGACATCACCGCCTCCTCCGGCAACCGCGAGACGACGTACGACGTGGTCCGCCGCACCGCCGAGCAGGTCTTCATCCCGCTCACCGTCGGCGGTGGCGTGCGCACCCCCGAGGACGTCGACAAGCTGCTGCGCGCGGGCGCCGACAAGGTGGGCGTCAACACCGCCGCCATCGCCCGGCCCGACGTGATCCGCGAGATCGCCGAGCGGTTCGGCAGCCAGGTGCTGGTGCTCTCCGTCGACGCCCGCCGCACCGACGCCGGCACCCCGTCCGGATTCGAGGTCACCACCCACGGCGGTCGCCGCGGCACCGGCATCGACGCCGTCGAATGGGCCCACCGCGCCGCCGAGTTGGGCGCCGGCGAGATCCTGCTGAACTCCATGGACGCGGACGGCACCAAGGACGGCTACGACGTCGCCATGATCGAGGCGGTCCGCAAGCACGTGACCGTCCCGGTCATCGCGTCCGGCGGCGCGGGCAAGCTCGCCGACTTCGCCCCGGCGGTCGCCGCCGGCGCCGACGCGGTACTGGCCGCCTCCGTCTTCCACTTCGGTGACCTGCGGATCTCCCAGGTCAAGGACGCCCTGCGCGAGGCGGGGCACCCGGTGCGCTGAGGCGTGGACCGCCGCCCGGCCCCGGCCGGGCGGCGGATCCGCGGGATGGTCAGCGCCCCTTCCGCACCGCCCGCACGAACTCCCGGTTCATCTTGGTGATGCTGAACAGCGGGATGCCCTTGGGGCAGGCGGTGGCGCACTCGCCGGCGAGGGTGCAGCCGCCGAAGCCCTCCTCGTCCATCTGCGCCACCATGTCCAGCACCCGGCTCTCCCGCTCGGGCGCGCCCTGCGGGAGGACGTTGAGGTGGTTGACCTTGGCGGACGTGAACAGCATCGCGGCGCCGTTCGGGCAGGCCGCCACGCACGCGCCGCAGCCGATGCACTCGGCGTGCTCGAAGGCGAAGTCGGCGTCCGGCTTCGGCACCGGCGTGGCGTGCGCCTCGGGGGCGGCCCCGGTCGGGGCGGTGATGTAGCCGCCGGCCTGGATGATCCGGTCGAAGGCGCTGCGGTCGACGACCAGGTCCTTGACGACCGGGAAGGCCGCGGCGCGCCAGGGCTCGATGTCGATCGTGTCGCCGTCGGAGAACGACCGCATGTGGAGCTGGCAGGTGGTGGTCCGCTCCGGACCGTGCGCGTCGCCGTTGATGACCAGGCTGCACGCGCCGCAGATGCCCTCGCGGCAGTCGTGGTCGAAGGCGACCGGGTCGTCGCCGTCGAGGATGAGCTTCTCGTTGAGGGTGTCGAGCATCTCCAGGAAGGACATGTCGGGGGAGATGCCGTCCACCTCGTACGTGGACATGGCGCCGTCGGCATCGGCGTTCTTCTGCCGCCAGACGCGCAGGGTGAGCCTCATGCGTAGCTCCGCTGGGTGGGGTGGACGTACTCGAAGACCAGGTCTTCCTTGTGGAGGGCGGGAGCCTCGCCGGTGCCGGTGAACTCCCAGGCGGCCGCGTACGAGAACTCCTCGTCCCTGCGGGCGGCCTCGCCGTCCGGGGTCTGGGACTCCTCGCGGAAGTGGCCGCCGCAGGACTCGCTGCGGTGCAGCGCGTCGAGGCACATCAGCTCGGCGAGCTCCAGGTAGTCGACGATGCGGTTGGCCTTCTCCAGCGACTGGTTGAACTCTTCCCCGGTGCCCGGGACCTTGATGCGGTGCCAGAACTCCTCGCGGATCTGCGGGATCCGGTCGAGCGCCTTGCGCAGGCCCCCTTCGGTGCGCGCCATCCCGCAGAACTCCCACATCAGCTCGCCGAGTTCGCGGTGGAAGGAGTCCGGGGTGCGGTCGCCGTCGACCGCGAGGAGCAGGTTGAGCCGGTCCTCGGTCTCGGCCAGCACCTCCTGCACGACCGGGTGTTCACAGGTCACCTCGTCCTCGTGCGGGTGCCGCGCCAGGTAGTCGTTGATGGTCGAGGGGAGCACGAAGTAGCCGTCGGCCAGGCCCTGCATGAGGGCCGAGGCGCCCAGCCGGTTGGCGCCGTGGTCGGAGAAGTTCGCCTCGCCGATCGCGAACAGCCCGGGGACGGTGGTCTGGAGGTCGTAGTCGACCCACAGGCCGCCCATCGTGTAGTGCACGGCGGGGTAGATCCGCATCGGGACCCGGTAGGGGTCCTCGTCGGTGATCCGGGCGTACATGTCGAAGAGGTTGCCGTACTTGGCCTCGACGGCCTTGCGGCCCATCCGCGCGATGGCGTCCGCGAAGTCGAGGTAGACGCCCTGCCCGCCGGGGCCGACGCCGCGGCCCTCGTCGCAGACGTTCTTCGCGGCGCGGGAGGCGATGTCGCGGGGCACGAGGTTGCCGAAGGACGGGTAGATGCGCTCCAGGTAGTAGTCGCGCTCGTCCTCGGGGATCTGGTGCGGCGGCCGGGTGTCGCCCTTGGCCTTGGGCACCCAGATGCGGCCGTCGTTGCGCAGCGACTCGCTCATCAGCGTCAGCTTGGACTGGTGGTCGCCGGTGCGCGGGATGCAGGTGGGGTGGATCTGGGTGAAGCAGGGGTTGGCGAAGTAGGCGCCGCGCCGGTGCGCCCGCCACACGGCGGTGGCGTTGGAGTTCATGGCGTTGGTCGACAGGTAGAAGACGTTGCCGTAGCCGCCGGAGGCGAGGACGACGGCGTCCGCGAAGTAGCTGTCGATCCGGCCGGTGACCAGGTCACGGGCGACGATGCCACGGGCCCGGCCGTCGATCACGATCAGGTCGAGCATCTCGGTCCGGGCGTGCAACTCGACGTTGCCCGCGGCTGTCTGCCGCGACAGCGCCTGGTAGGCGCCGAGCAGCAGCTGCTGGCCCGTCTGGCCGCGGGCGTAGAACGTGCGGGAGACCTGGACGCCGCCGAAGGAGCGGGTGTCGAGCAGACCGCCGTACTCGCGGGCGAACGGGACGCCCTGGGCGACGCACTGGTCGATGATCTCGACGGAGATCTGCGCGAGCCGGTGCACGTTCGACTCCCGGGCGCGGAAGTCGCCGCCCTTGACGGTGTCGTAGAAGAGGCGGTGGACCGAGTCGCCGTCGTTGCGGTAGTTCTTCGCGGCGTTGATGCCGCCCTGCGCGGCGATCGAGTGGGCCCGGCGCGGGGAGTCCTGGTAGCAGAACTGCACGACGTGGTAGCCCTGTTCGGCCAGCGTGGCGCCCGCCGAGCCGCCGGCGAGGCCGGTGCCGACGACGATGACGGTGTGCTTGCGGCGGTTGGCCGGGTTCACCAGCTTCGCCTCGAAGCGGCGGGTGTCCCAGCGCTCGGCGACCGGCCCGGCCGGCGCCTTGGTGTCGACGACCGGCTCCCCGGTCGTGTAGGCGGTGTAGGGGGGATGCTGGGCGTAGGGGGCCATGGTCAGCTCACCACTTCGGTCATGACGGCGACGGGTACGGAGACGAAGCCCACCGTCAGCACCAGGGCGAGGACGTTGGCGGTGGTCTTCAGGAGGCGGTCGCGGGTGCGGCTGCCGACGCCGAGGGTCTGCGCGGCGCTCCAGAAGCCGTGCCGGACGTGCAGGCCGAGCGCCAGCATCGCGACGATGTAGACGGCGTTGCCGTACCAGGTGGAGAAGGTGTCCACCACGTTCTGGTACGGGTGGCCGGGCTGGAAGCCGCCGGGGTGCGCGGTGCCGGTGGTCAGGTCGAGCAGGTGCCAGACGAGGAACAGGCCGAGGATGATCCCGCCCCAGCGCATGGTGCGGGTGGCGTAGCCGGCCCGGGCCTTCTTGTGCACGTACTTGTCGGGGCGCGCCGCGATGTCGCGGCGGCTGAGCTGGTACGCGGAGGTGGCGTGCGCGACGACCGCGGCGAGCAGAACGATCCGGACCAGCCAGAGCGTCCACTCCTTGTGCATGAACGGCTCGCCGACCACCCGCAGCCAGTGCGCGTAGTGGTTGAACTCGCCCGGCCCGAAGAAGATCTTCAGGTTGCCGATCATGTGGACGACCAAGTAGAGCAGCATGATCAGGCCGCTCACGGCCATCACCGTCTTCTTGCCGACGGACGAGTCCCAGAGCGCGCGCCCGCCCGTCGCCCGACCGTCACCCCTCATCGGGCGCTGCCGCGCGCCGCCCGTCTTCGACGGCCGCCGGTTCGTCCGTGTGTCCAGTGCCATGGTCCCGACGGTATGGACACCCGGACCCATCAGTCCAAGACATGGTCCGGCTCATCTCCATAGGCTTGGCCTATCGATGCCCTACATTCCCCGTATGCAGTTGCAGCAGCTCCGCTACTTCACCGCCGTGGCCGAAACCCGCCACTTCACCCGCGCCGCCGAGCGCGAGCACGTCGCCCAGCCCTCGCTCTCCCAGCAGATCCGGGCGCTGGAGCGGGAGTTGGGCGCCGAACTGTTCCACCGCGCCCGCGGCCACATCACCCTCACCGACGCCGGCGAGACCCTGCTGCCGCTCGCCCGGCGGATCCTCGCCGACGCCGAGACCGCCCGCCGCGAGGTCCAGGAGGTCGCCCAGCTGCGCCGCGGCCGGCTCCGGCTGGGCGCCCCGCCCAGCCTCTGCGCCAGCCTCGTCCCCGACGTGCTGAGCGCCTTCCACGCGACCTATCCCGGCGTCGACCTGATCATCACCGAGGACGGCTCCCAGGACCTGGTCCGGGCCCTCGCCGACGGCGCACTGGACCTGGCGCTGATCATCACCCCGCTCCCGGGCCAGGCCCCCGCGCTCGCCACCTCCGAGCTGCTGCGCGAGGAGCTGGTCGTGGTCTCCGCCCCGGACCGGCCCGCCCCGGTGGCCGGTCGCCGCACCCGCATCCGCGTCGAGGACCTCCGCGGCCGCCCGCTCGCCATGTTCCGCCGCGGCTACGACCTGAGGGAGTTCACCACCGCCGCGTGCCGGGCGGCCGGCTTCGAGCCCACCTTCACCGTCGAGGGCGGCGAGATGGACGCGGTCCTCGGCTTCGTCCGGGCCGGGCTGGGCGTCGCCGTCGTCCCCAGCATGGTCGCCGAGCGCTCCGGCCTGCGCGTCACCCGCTTCGCGACCCCGGGCATGCACCGGGTGGTCTCCGTCGCCCACCGCGGCGACGTCTCCCCGCCGCGCGCCGCCCGCGAGCTGGAGCGGATCCTCCTGGAGCACCTGGGCCTGGGGGCGTCATGACGGACCTGGGGGGACGCCCGTGCCGCGTCCGTACCGTGCCGGGCGCGCGCCGCTCCGTGGCGGGTGATCCGGGCCGGTCGTAGGCTGGCCGCATGTCGACCCATGCGAAGCGTGAACGGCTGCTGCTCGCCGACCTGTTGGAGAACGCCGGCCCCGAGGCGCCGACCCTGTGTGAGAACTGGACCGCGCGGGAGCTGGCCGCGCACGTGGTGGTGCGCGAGCGACGCGCCGACGCGGCCGGCGGAATCCTCGTCAAGCCGCTCGCGGCACGGCTGGAGCGGGTGCAGGCGGAGTTCGCGGCCAAGCCGTACGAGGAGCTGATCCAGCTGATCAGGACCGGCCCGCCGCGGATGTCGCCGTTCGCGCTGAAGCAGATCGACGAGGCCTCCAACACCGTCGAGTTCTACGTCCACGCCGAGGACGTCCGCCGGGCGCAGCCGGACTGGACCCCGCGGGAGCTGGACCCCGTCTTCGCGGACGCCCTGTGGTCCAGGATCGAGCGGATGGCCCGGGTGCTGGGCCGGAAGTCGCCGGTGGGCCTCGTACTGCGGCGGCCGGACGGGCGGACCGCGGTGGCGCGCCGCGGCACCCCGGTCGTCACGGTCGTCGGGGAGCCGGGAGAGCTGACCATGTTCGCCTTCGGCCGCCAGGAGGTCGCCGACGTGGAGCTGGACGGCGACAAGGACGCGATCGCGCAGCTGCGGGCGGCGAAGCTGGGGGTGTGATCGAGCCGGGGCGTGACCATCCCGAGGAGACACCCCCTCCCGCGTCCCCTGCGCGCCTACGTCCGCAGCACCACCACCGCCAGCACCACGCCCACCACCACCGCCACCGCGAACACCGCCACCAGCACCCGCAGCGCCACCCGCGCCGCCCGGTCCGGGTCCGGCGGCGGTGGCGGCACGGGCGGCGGCTGCTGATGATGCATATACGCAGGATGCCGCACGGCACAATGGACCCATGACCAGCAGCCGCACCGCCGCCGACGCCGGCCCCACCGCCGCCCCGGCCTCGTCCCTGGATCCCGCCATCGCCGCCCGCCTCAAGCGGGGTGCCGACGGCCTGGTCCCGGCCATCGCCCAGCAGTACGACACCGGCGAGGTGCTGATGATGGGGTGGATGGACGACGAGGCGCTGCACCGGACCCTGACCACGGGGCGCTGCACGTACTGGAGCCGCAGCCGCCAGGAGTACTGGGTCAAGGGCGACACCTCCGGCCACGTCCAGTACGTGAAGTCGGTGGCGCTGGACTGCGACGCCGACACCGTGCTGGTCAAGGTCGATCAGGTCGGCGCCGCCTGCCACACCGGCGACCGGACGTGTTTCGATGCGGACGTACTGCCCACCGAGACGGGCCGGGACCAGTAGGCTCCGCTGCCATGACCACGGGAACCACCGGCACCGCGCATCCGGACCTCGACACCTTCCGCACCCTCGCCAAGGACCGGCGGGTCATCCCCGTCACCCGGCGCCTGCTCGCGGACGGCGACACGCCGGTCGGCCTCTACCGCAAGCTCGCCGCCGAGCGCCCCGGCACCTTCCTCCTGGAGTCCGCCGAGAACGGCCGGACGTGGTCGCGCTACTCCTTCATCGGCGTCCGCAGCGCCGGCACCCTCACCACCCGCGACGGCCGGGCGCACTGGCTCGGCACCCCGCCGGTCGGCGTGCCCACCGACGGCGACCCGCTCGCCGTGCTGCGCGCCACCATCGAGACCCTGCACACCCCGCGGGACCTCATCGAGGGCTCCGGGCTGCCGCCGTTCACCGGCGGCATGGTCGGCTACCTCGGCTACGACATCGTGCGCCGCCTGGAGAAGATCGGCGAGCAGACCACCGACGACCTTCAGCTGCCCGAGCTGACCATGCTGCTCACCTCCGACCTCGCGGTCCTCGACCACTGGAACGGAACGGTTCTGCTGATCGCCAACGCGATCAACCACAACGACCTCGACACCGGCGTCGACGAGGCGTACGCGGACGCGGTGGCCCGCCTGGACACCATGGCCGACGACCTCGCCCGGCCGGCGCCCGCCAGCGCCGCGGCGCTCCCGCCGTCCGAGGTCCCCCCGTTCACCGTCGAGTGGGGCGGCCCCGCCTACCAGGAGGCCGTCGAGGACGTCAAGGAGCGCATCCGGGCCGGCGAGGCCTTCCAGGTCGTGCCCTCGCAGCGCTTCGAAACCCCCTGCACGGCAAGCGCGTTGGACGTCTACCGGGTGCTGCGGGCCACCAACCCCAGCCCGTACATGTACCTCTTCCGCTTCGAGGGCGACGACGGCCGGCCGGCGTTCGACGTCGTCGGCTCCAGCCCCGAGGCACTGGTGAAGGTCGAGGGCGGCCGGGCCATGGTGCACCCCATCGCCGGCACCCGCCCGCGCGGCGCGACGGTCCAGGAGGACCAGGCGCTGGCGGACGAGCTGATGGCCGACCCCAAGGAGCGCGCCGAACACCTGATGCTGGTCGACCTGGGCCGCAACGACCTGGGCCGGGTCTGTGAGCCGGGCAGCGTCGAGGTCGTCGACTTCATGTCCATCGAGCGCTACAGCCATGTGATGCACATCGTCTCCACGGTCACCGGCACGGTGGCCGAGGGCCGCACCGCCTTCGACGTGCTGACCGCCTGCTTCCCCGCCGGCACCCTCTCCGGCGCCCCCAAGCCGCGCGCCATGCAGATCATCGAGGAGCTGGAGCCGACCCGGCGCGGCCTGTACGGCGGCTGTGTGGGCTACCTCGACTTCGCCGGGGACTCCGACACCGCCATCGCGATCCGCACCGCGCTGCTGCGGGAGGGCACCGCCTACGTCCAGGCCGGCGCCGGTGTGGTCGCCGACTCCGACCCGGTGGGCGAGGACACCGAGTGCCGCAACAAGGCGGCCGCGGTGCTGCGCGCCGTGAACACCGCCAACCACCTGGGCAAGTAGCCGGTCCGCGGCCCGCGGCACGGTCCGGCGCCGGTCGTCGCCACCCCGCGCGCCGGGCCCCGCGGACCGGTGCGCGATAGTGGTACGCGTGAGTGCCGCACCCCAGACCCGTACCGACGCCGAGTCCCCGGACGCCCCCGCGCCCGCGCCGGACCGGTCCGCCCAGGGCGCGCGCCGCGGCGCGACCAGGAGCCTCGCGCTCGCCCTGTTGACCGGCGCGGCCGGCGCCGGCCTGGCGCTGCTGGCGTCCGGCCGCACCTGGGCCCAGGGGGCCGCGGTGCTGGCCCAGGGCGAGCTGCCGCGCACCGTGACCGGTGCCGACGTCACCGGTGTGCCCGGCGCGCTGGCCGTCGTCGGCCTGGCCGCGCTGGTCGCCGTGTTCGCGGTGCGCCGGGCCGGCCGGACCGCGGTCGCCTCGCTGCTCACGCTCAGCGGCGCGGGCATCGTCGTCGCCGCGGTGCTGGGCAACGCCGACACCTCGGCGCTGCGCGAGAAGGCGGCCACCGCGGTCGGACTGACCGGCGCCGATGTGCATCACGTCACGCACACCGGCTGGCCCTGGGTGGCCGCGGCCGGCGGTGTGCTGCTGCTGATCGCCGGACTGCTGGCGCTGTTCCGCGGACGCCACTGGCCTGCGATGTCGGGCCGTTACGAGCGCACGCCCGGCCGGGCCCGCGGCCCGCGGCGCGCCCCCGCCGCCCCGGACCTGGACCGTCCGGAGGAGATCTGGAAGTCGCTGGACCGCGGCGAGGACCCCACCCGGTAAAGGGGGACCGTCCGGCATCGGTGACAATGGACGGCGAGGATCACCGCGGCCGGACCCCGGCGCGAGAGAGCAACGAGGAGCAGTCAATGTCGAGCAGTGGCCACGGACACACCCCCGCCGCCTGGACCGGCGTCATCATCTCGTTCATCGGCTTCTGTGTCGCCGGAGCCTTCATCGTGCTGGGGAACGTGCCCGGCTTCTGGGCCGGCATCGTGCTGATCGGTCTCGGTGCCCTCGCGGGTGGTCTGATGCGCGCGGCAGGCCTGGGCCAGGAGCCCAAGCGCTCGGCGAAGCCGGCCGCGCAGCCGCAGCCGCAGGAGGGCTGAGCCCGCTCCCGTGGCGCCGCCTCCCGGCGCCACCGTTGCCGCACCTTCCGAAGGCGCCGCTTCCACCGCCCGTACGGCGGCCCAGAAGCTGCGCCTTCGTGCGTAGTGGCGCAGACTCGCCACGTGACCGAACCCATGGCGCACGGCCGGCCCGAGGCCCGCCTCGCCGGCGGCCTGCACCGTCGTCTCGCGGCCCCGCTGGGCGCCCTCGCGGCGGCCGGCGCCGCCTTCGCCGTGGTCGGCGCGGTGGACCCCAACGAGCCGGGTCACTACCCGGTCTGCCCGCTGCGGCACCTCACCGGCCTGGCCTGCCCGGCCTGCGGCGGCCTGCGCGGTGCGCACGCCCTCGCCCACGGCGACCTCCTCGCCGCTCTCGGCGCCAATGCGCTCGCGGTCGCCGGCTACGCCGCCTGCGCGGTCCTCTGGGCGCGCTGGCTCGCCCGCGCCGCCCGTGGGCGCCCCACGGCGGGCCCGCGGCCGCGCCCCGTCCACTGGTGGGCGCTGGGTGGGCTGCTGCTGGTCTTCACGGTCGTCCGCAACCTGCCGTTAGGCAGCGCGCTCGCTCCGTGACCGCACCGGGCGGGTCCTCGTACGCCGGGTGACCCACAGATGTCCAGGTCGTGGGACCGCGGTCAACCGGATGCGAAACCTCCACCCCATGGCGGATACCATCGACAGAGCCGGCCGGGACAGCGCGTCCCACAGGCACTGACCACCTCGACCGCTCAAGAAGGAGGCCACTCGCGTGAGTGTGCTCGACGAGATCATCGACGGGGTCCGCGCCGACCTCGCGGAGCGGCAGGCGCGCGTCTCCCTCGACGAGCTCAAGGAGCGGGCCCAGAAGGCGCGCCCCGCGATGGACGGTGTCGCGGCACTCAAGGGCGAGAGCGTCACGGTGATCTGCGAGGTGAAGCGCTCCAGCCCGTCCAAGGGCGCGCTCGCCGCGATCGCCGACCCGGCAGGCCTGGCCGCCGACTACGAGGCGGGCGGCGCCGCGGTCATCTCCGTCCTCACCGAGCAGCGCCGGTTCGGCGGTTCGCTGGCCGACCTGGAGGCGGTCCGCGCCCGGGTCGACATCCCCGTGCTGCGCAAGGACTTCATCGTCACCGCCTACCAGCTGTGGGAGGCCCGGGCCTACGGCGCCGACCTCGCCCTGCTGATCGTCTCCGCGCTGGAGCAGGAGGCCCTGGTCTCGCTGATCGAGCGGGCCGAGTCGATCGGGCTGACGCCGCTGGTCGAGGTGCACGACGAGGAAGAGGTGGCCCGCGCGGTGGACGCCGGCGCCCGGATCATCGGCGTCAACGCCCGCGACCTCAAGACCCTGGAGGTCGACCGCGGCAACTTCGCCCGGGTCGCCCCCGAGATCCCCGACCACATCGTCAAGATCGCCGAGTCCGGTATCCGCGGACCGCACGACCTGATCGCCTACGCCAACGACGGCGCGGACGCGGTGCTGGTCGGCGAGTCGCTGGTCACCGGCAAGGACCCCAGGACCGCGGTCGCCGACCTGGTCGCCGCGGGCTCCCACCCGGCGATCCGGCACGGCCGGTCCTGACGGAACGACGAGTCGGACACCCCACCATGACCGCCAGCGCCAGTCGCCTCCGTCGCCCCGGACCGGGCCCGTGCCCCGGACCGGCGACGGTGCTCGCCGCGGCCGCCGGGGACGGCCGGCACGCGGCGCTGGGGCGTGGCTGCCGGCCGCGTGGCTGCCGCGCGCCCGCGCGACGGGTCCGCGGACGGCGGGTCCGCTACCACATCGGCTCGGAGCCGGGACAGATCAACGGGCGCCGATGGCGCACCGCTTCCGCTGTCGCACGCTGAACAGGTACCGAGCGTCTCCGGCCCCTTGGCACGCACCGTGCCCCCAGGGCCTGGTGGACGGAGCTCGATCGAACGAGGACCGAGCGTCTCCGGCTCCGTCGCACCCGCCTGGCCGCCCACGGCCTGGTCGGTGGTGCCCGGCCGGACGGAGACCGCGTCCTCGGTACCGGTGTGCGCGGCAGTCGTTCCGTAAAGCGTGATGTCCGGAATCCGAGACGAGCGGGGCGAGCGCCCCGATCGAGGAGTGCGTCAGATGTCCTCCGATTTCTTCCTTCCCGACCCCGAGGGGCGGGTGCCCAGCCCCGAGGGCTATTTCGGTGCCTTCGGCGGCAAGTTCATCCCCGAAGCGCTGGTCGCCGCAGTTGACGAGGTCGCCGCGGAATACGAGAAGGCCAAGGCGGACCCCGCGTTCGCGGCCGAGCTCGACGACCTGATGGTCAACTACACCGGGCGCCCCAGCGCGCTCACCGAGGTGCCGCGGTTCGCCGAACACGCCGGCGGGGCCCGGGTGTTCCTCAAGCGCGAGGACCTCAACCACACCGGCTCGCACAAGATCAACAACGTGCTGGGCCAGGCGCTGCTCACCAAGCGGATGGGCAAGACCCGGGTCATCGCGGAGACCGGCGCCGGCCAGCACGGCGTCGCCACCGCCACCGCCTGCGCCCTCTTCGGCCTCGAGTGCACCGTCTACATGGGCGAGATCGACACCAAGCGCCAGGCCCTCAACGTCGCCCGGATGCGGATGCTCGGCGCCGAGGTCATCGCCGTGACGTCCGGCAGCCGCACGCTCAAGGACGCCATCAACGAGGCCTTCCGCGACTGGGTCGCCAACGTCGACCGCACCCACTACCTCTTCGGCACGGTCGCCGGCCCGCACCCCTTTCCCGCCCTGGTCCGCGACTTCCACCGGGTCATCGGCGTCGAGGCCCGCCGCCAGATCCTTCAGCGCGCCGGCCGCCTCCCGGACGCCGCCCTCGCCTGCGTCGGCGGCGGCTCCAACGCCATCGGCCTCTTCCACGCCTTCCTGGGCGACGAGTCCGTCCGGCTGATCGGCTGCGAACCCGGCGGCCACGGCGTCGAGACCGGCGAGCACGCCGCCACCCTCACCGAGGGCACCCCGGGCATCCTGCACGGCTCGCGGTCGTACGTCCTCCAGGACGAGGACGGCCAGATCACCGAGCCGTACTCGATCTCGGCCGGCCTGGACTACCCCGGCATCGGCCCCGAGCACGCCTACCTCAAGGACATCGGCCGGGCCGAGTACCGCGCGGTCACCGACGACGCGGCGATGCAGGCGCTGCGGCTGCTGTCGCGCACCGAAGGCATCATCCCGGCGATCGAGAGCGCCCACGCGCTGGCCGGCGCCCTGGAGGTCGGCCGCGAACTGGGCCCCGAGGGCCTGCTGCTGATCAACCTCTCCGGGCGCGGCGACAAGGACATGGACACCGCCGCCCGCTACTTCGGGCTGTACGACGGCCCATCCGCAGACAACACAGACCACACAGCCGACCGGGCAGAGCAGGGGGAGAAGTGATGGCGGGCAACATCGAGCTGCTGAACTCCGTGCTGGCCCAGGCCCGCGCGGAGAACCGCGCCGCACTCGTCGGCTACCTCCCGGCCGGCTTCCCGACCGTGGACGGCGGCGTCCGGGCCATGACCGAGATGCTGGACGGCGGCTGCGACATCGTCGAGGTCGGTCTGCCGCACAGCGACCCGGTCCTGGACGGCCCGGTCATCCAGACCGCCGACGACATCGCCCTGCGCGGCGGCGTGAAGATCGTCGACGTGATCCGGACGGTCCGCGAGGTGCACGCCGCCACCGGCGCGCCGGTGCTGTGCATGACGTACTGGAATCCGGTCGACCGCTACGGCGTCGAGCGGTTCGCCGCCGACCTGGCCGAGGCCGGCGGCGCCGGCTGCATCCTGCCGGACCTCCCCGTCGAGGAGTCCGAGGTGTGGCGCAAGGCCGCCGAGCAGCACGGTCTGGCCACCGTCTTCGTGGTCGCGCCGAGCAGCCGGGACGACCGCCTCGCCAAGATCACCGCGGCCGGCAGCGGCTTCGTCTACGCCGCCTCCCTGATGGGCGTCACCGGCACCCGGGAGTCGGTCGGACGCGAGGCCCAGGAGCTGGTGGTGCGCACCCGGGCCACCACCGATCTGCCGGTCTGCGTGGGCCTGGGCGTCTCCACCCCCGAACAGGCCGCGGAGGTGGCCCAGTTCGCCGACGGGGTGATCGTCGGCTCGGCGTTCGTCAAGCGGCTGCTGGCGGCGGACGGCGACCTGGAGGCCGGACTGACCGCGCTCCGGACCCTGGCCGGCGAGCTGGCCGAGGGCGTACGCAACCGCTCGTAGCCCGCGGGTCCTCGCTGCGAGCGACCCCCCGGGCAAGCCGGTGCACGCGTCCACGGCGGCCGCGTGCACCGTCCCTCGATAGGGCGAACATCGGTGCGGAGGGGTGCGCAGCCACCCCTCCGCTTCGTTGTCCAGGGGCGTGAGCCAGAAGAATCATGAGGGCAAGAGAAGCGCCCGCGAGCGGCTACAGGCCCAGCGGGAGATCGAGAAGGCGCGCTCCCGGCGCCGTCGCCAGGCGGTCGTCGCCGGGTCGGTGCTGGCGGCGCTGGCCGCCGCCGGCGGCATCGCCGTCTGGGCGGCCTCGTCCAACGGCGGCCAGACCAGCTCCGACAACGAGACCGCACGTCCAAGACAGGCCGGCGGGGGCGACAGACCCTTCGTCTCCGTGGGCGCCCCCGACGCCCCGTCCACCCTCACGGTGTGGGAGGACTTCCGCTGCCCCGCCTGCCAGCAGTTCGAGACGGGCTTCCGCCCGGTGATCCATGAGCTGGAGGACTCCGGCCAGCTCAAGAACGAGTACCACCTCGTCACGATCATCGACGGCAACACCGGGGGCCAGGGGTCGCTGAACGCCGCCAACGCCGCGCTGTGCGCCCAGGACGCCGGACGGTTCCGCGAGTACCACGACGTCCTCTACTCCAACCAGCCGCCCGAGCCGGAGGACAAGTTCGCCGACAAGCAGCACCTCCTCAAGCTGGCCGGCAAGGTCAAGGGGCTGGTGACCCCCGCCTTCACCACATGCGTCAACGACGGCACTTACAACGCCTTCGTGCGGAAGTCCAACGACGCCTTCGCCCACTCCGGATACGGCGGTACCCCGACCGTCCTGCTCAACGGCAAGGACCTCACCAAGGAGAAGGGCGGCCAGTTCAGCCCCACGGACCTCAAGAAGGCGGTGCTGGACGCCAACAAGGGCAAGCAGCCGGGGAGCGTCCCGCCCGGCCGGGGCGCCGACGCCTCGTCCGGGCCGAGCGCCTCCCCCAAGGGGGGCTCCGCGCACAAGGCCCACGCGTCGAAGAGCCGCCACGCGTCGTCCTAGCAGCCCGGCCCCGGTGGGCGCTGCGGGTGGCGAACACGCAGCGTCATGACCCGGTTCCGGGGTCGTTACGCAGCCGTTGCCGGGCGGGTTGTCCCCGAGCCCGTCCGGCGCGGTAGCGTCGACTCTGCCATGGACCTCGCATTCATTCCCAGCCCGTCGGTCGGCGTCGTACACCTCGGCCCGATCCCGCTGCGTGGCTACGCGTTCTGCATCATCATCGGCGTCTTCGTCGGCGTCTGGCTCGGCAACAAACGCTGGATCCAGCGCGGCGGCCGCTCCGGCACCGTCGCGGACATCGCCGTATGGGCCGTGCCCTTCGGTCTGGTCGGCGGCCGGCTCTACCACGTCATCACGACGTACGAGCCGTACTTCGGCGAGAACGGTCACCCACTCGACGCCTTCAAGGTGTGGGAGGGCGGCCTCGGCATCTGGGGCGCGGTCGCGCTCGGCGCGGTGGGCGCCTGGATCGGCTGCCGCCGCCGGGGCATCCCGATGCCGGCCTACGCCGACGCCCTGGCGCCCGGCCTGGCCCTCGGGCAGGCGATCGGCCGCTGGGGCAACTGGTTCAACCAGGAGCTGTACGGCAAGCCGACCGACCTGCCGTGGGCGCTGAAGATCAGCTCCGACCCGGCCATCGGCCGCGTCGGCGGCACCTACCACCCGACCTTCCTCTACGAGTGCCTGTGGTGCATCGGCGTCGCGGCGCTGGTGATCTGGGCCGACAAGCGCTTCCGGCTCGGCCACGGACGGGCCTTCGCGCTGTACGTCGCCGCCTACTGCGCGGGCCGAGCCTGGATCGAGTACATGCGGGTCGACGAGGCGCACCACATCCTGGGCCTGCGGCTGAACGTCTGGACCGCGCTGATCGTCTTCGTCCTGGCCATCGTCTACCTGGTGGTCTCCGCCAAGGTGGCACCGGGCCGGGAAGAGGTCGTGGAGCCCGGGGCGCTGGAGGAGCGCGCGGCGCAGGAGCGCGCGGCCCGGGACGGGGCCGAGGCGGAGGGCGCCGGCGACGGCAAGGTCTCCATGGAGAAGGCGGCGGACGGGACGGCGGAGAAGCCGGACGCCAAGCCCGAGGAGGCGGCCGACGCTGCCGTGGCCGCGGAGCCGGCCGCCGACGCGACCGCATCCGCGACCGCGGACGACGCCGACTCGGGCGACGCCAAGCCGGCCGGCAGCGGCAGCAACAAGAAGTCCTGAGGCGGGTAACGCCCCGGACGGCGCCGGGCGGGTGCGAGGGAGACCTCGGACCCGCCCGGCGCCGCTGTGTCCGGGGGGCGTACCTCAGCGGCGGCACCGCTCGGCCAGCGCCAGCACCCGTCGGGCCCCGGCCACCACCGCCGCGTCCACGAACCGCCCGTCCGGCAGCGTCTGTGCCCCGCCCCGCGCCGCGGCTGCCGACACCACCTGCTCCGCGGCCGCCACCTCCTCCGGCGAGGGCAGATGGGCCGCCTCGATGACCGGGAGCTGGCGGGGGTGGATCGCCATCCGCCCCAGGAACCCCAGCGCCCGGCCCCGCGCACAGGAACGGGCCAGCCCGTCCAGATCGCGGACGTCCGGATAGACCGACTGCGGGGGCGGGGCCAGGCCGGCCGCGCGGGCCGCGACCACCGTCCGGCTGCGCGGCCAGGCCAGCCCGGCATCGTCCCGTACCCCCAGTTCCGCGCGGAGATCGGCCTCGCCGAGCGCGATACCGCGCAGCGCCGGGTGTGCGGTCGCGATGGCGAAGGCGTGCTCGATGCCGAGCGCGGACTCCAACAGGGCGTACAGGGCCGGGGCGGCGGGCAGGGCACCGGCGGCGGGGGTGAGGGGGGCGGTGCCGCGGCCCGCCAGGGCGGCCCGCCCGGGGCGGACGGTACGAGCCGTCCGGGTGGCGCGGGCCGCGCGCCCGGTGCCCAGTCGTCCGGCCAGTGCGGGCTCCGGCCCCGGCTCCGCCGTGGTCGTCGCCCAGCCCGCCGCCCGGTGGACGTCGGCCGGTCCCTGCACCTTCGGCAGCCGCAGCCCGGCCAGACCCGGCAGCCCGGCGAGGGTGCGGATCTCGTTCTCGGCGAGCGGCCCGTCCAGCGCATTGACCCGGACGTGCACCGGCGCGGGGCCGGGGGCCGGGTCGCCGAGCAGCTCGGCGGTGGCCCGCAGCGCATGCTCCTTGCGGTCCGGGGCGACCGCGTCCTCCAGGTCGATCACCACCACATCGGCCCCGCAGCCGAGCGCCCCGGCCACCACCTCCGGACGGTCACCGGGCACATAGAGCCAGGTCAGCGGCGTACGGATGAGGCTCTCCCGGGGCGCCCGGACGGTCACAGCGCGCCCGCACCGCGCAGCCCGGCGACGGCGGCGTCGTCCAGCCCGAGCCCGGCCAGCACCTCGTCGGTGTTCGCGCCGTGTCGGCGGCCCGCCCACCGGATGCCGCCCGGTGTCTCCGAGAGCCGGAACAGCACGTTCTGCATCCGCAGGGTGCCCAGTTCGTCGTCCGGGACCTCGGTGAGGGTCCCCAGCGCCTGGTACTGCGGATCGGCCAGTACATCGCGGATGTCGTAGACCGGGGCGACGGCCGCCTCGGCCTTCTCGAAGGCGGACAGCACCTCGGCCCGGTCGTGCCGGGCGATCCAGCCGCCGACCGCCTCGTCCAGCTCGTCGGCGTGCGCGGCCCGACCGGTGCCGGTCCGGAACCAGGGCTCGTCGATCACCTCCGGCCGGCCGACCAGCCGCATCACCCGCTCGGCGACGGACTCGGCCGAGGCGGAGACCACCACCCAGGAGCCGTCGGCGGTGCGGTAGGCGTTGCGCGGCGCGACGTTCGCGGAGCGGTTGCCGGTCCGCGGCTGGACGTGGCCGAGCTGGTCGTACCAGAGCGGGTGCGGGCCGAGGACGGTCAGCATCGGTTCGATCAGCGCCAGGTCGACGACCTGGCCGCGGCCGGTGGCGTCCCGCCCGCGCAGCGCGGTCAGCACCGCGTACGAGGCGGTCAGCGCGGCGACGGCATCGGCGAGGCCGAACGGCGGCAGGGTCGGCGGCCCGTCCGGCTCCCCGGTGATCGCCGCGAAACCGCTCATCGCCTCGGCGAGCGTGCCGAACCCGGGGCGCCGGGCGTACGGCCCGAACTGCCCGAAGCCGGTGACCCGGGCCAGTACCAGCCGCGGGTTGACGGCGGACAGCTCCTCCCAGCCCAGGCCCCACTTCTCCAGGGTCCCGGGCCGGAAGTTCTCGATGACCACATCGGCCCCGGCGGCGAGCCGCAGCAGGACGTCGCGGCCGCCCGGATGGGACAGGTCCAGCGTCATGGTCCTCTTGTTGCGGCCGAGCAGCTTCCACCACAGTCCGATACCGTCCTTGGCCGGCCCGTGGCCGCGTGCCGGGTCGGGCCGCAGCGGATGCTCGACCTTGATCACCTCGGCGCCGAAGTCCCCGAGGAGGGTCGCGGCGAGCGGCCCGGCGAAGAGCGTGGCGAGGTCGAGCACCCGCAGCCCGGCCAGCGGGCCGGGGGAGGGGGCGGGCTCCGGGCCGGAGTGCGCCGCCGCGGTGCTCGTGGACGGCCGGGACGGGGACGGCCCGGACGGGGACGGGTCGGTCATGGCGCGGATGCCTCCGGTCGGTCGGCGTTACGGATGTCGGGGGTACGGGCGTCGGGGGTGGGGACGCCGGTGGTACGGGCGTCGGTGGTGCGGAGGCCGGGGGTACCGGCGTCGGGGGTGCGGACGACGAGCGCGGCGGTCCGCCGTGCCAGGGCGTCGAAGCCGATGCCGTCCAGCCCGCCGACGCCGGTGGCGAGCCGGTTGCCGAGCGGCGCCGTCCAGCGGTCGGGCAGCGCCGCGGGCGATCCGGCGAGCAGCCCGGTCAGCGAACCGGCCGTCGCGCCGTTGGAGTCGGTGTCCCAACCGCCGGACACCACACGGCAGATGGAGCCGGAGAAGTCGCCGTCGGCGTGGGTGAGCGCGGCGGCCAGCAGCGCGGCGTTGGGCACCGCGTGCACCCAGTGGTGGTGCCGGTATGCGGTGTGCAGCCGGTCGACGACGGTCGCGAAGCCCTCCGGCGTACCGGTCGGCTCGTCCCGTGCCGCGGTGATGCCCAGCCGGACCGCCCGGGCGAGCCGGGACCACGGGGGGACCACGGCGAGTCCGGCACGCAGCGCGCCGTGCACATCGGCGTTGCCGCCCGCCGCCTCGGCGAGCGCGGCGGCGGTGAACATCGCGGCGTACACCCCGTTCGCGGTGTGGCTGAGGGTGGCGTCCCGCCAGGCCGCCGCCGCGGCGGCGGCCGGATCCCCGGGCCGGGTCCAGCCGAAGACATCGGCCCGGATCTGCGCGCCGATCCACTCCCGGAACGGGTTGCGGTACCGCGCGGTGTGCGGCGGCTCGATGCCGTCGAGGAGGTTGCGGTACGCAACGCGCTCGGCGGTGAAGGCACGGCCGGCCGGCAGCTCGTCCAGCCACAGCCGGGCGACGTCGGACGTGACGAAGCCGTGGCCGTGCCGTTCGAGCAACAGCAGCCCCAGCAACGGGTAGTTGAGGTCGTCGTCCTCGGGCATCCCGTCGAGGTGCTCGACGAGTGAGGTGGCCCGGCTGCGGCGGTTCCACGGGTACCGCGCGGCGAGCGTCGGATCGAGTCCGGCCGCGGTGAAGTACGAGTGCAGCGGCCAGTTGCCGGTCGAGCGGGCGAGCGCCCGGATCCCGTGCAACGGCAGCTTCTCGACCGGCTTGCCGAGCAGACAGCCGGCCGCCCGCCCGAGCCAGGCGGCCTCCAGCCGTGCGGTCAGCACCCGGTCGTCGACCACGCTCCTCCCGACGGTCAACTCCCCTTGTTCGCAGGAAGCTTGAATGTCCGTCAAGTCATTCGGCTCATCGGCCGCCAGCGGGCTGGGCAGCGCGGCGAGCTCGTCGAGCAGGGCCAGCGCCAGGGGGCGCAGGGCCGGGTCCGCGGGTCCGGGGGAGGCCCCGGCCCGGTCCGGTGCCGGCGCGCCGCCCGCCGCCCGCCACCGGCGCGCGACCCCGGCGGCGTCCCGGCCGTCCTCCGCCGCCTGCCGCAGCTCGTGTCCGAGCAGGTCCTCGGGCTGTACCCAGGTCACTCGGAACGGCGCTCCGCCCGCCGGGGGCGCGAGCCGGGCGGCGGCCGCCGCCGTGGTGGTCACCGTGCGCCCGCCTCCGTCATCGCGGGGATGGCCGAGATCGCGGTGAAGGCCTGCTCGTGGGTGCGGGCCCGGGCCCGGTCGCGGGTGAAGACCTCCCGGGCGACGGTGGCCAGGGCGGCCCCGGGCGCCTGGAGGTCGAGCCGGCTGGCGCGGGCGACCTCGCTGCTCCACTCCGTCGGCACCGCCGAGGCGCCCCGCAGCGCCCCGGCCAGCGCGCCGCTCATCGTGGCGATCGAGTCGCAGTCCCGGCCGTAGTTGACCGAGCCGAGGACGGTGGCCCGGAAGTCGCCGCGGCCGACCAGCAACATGCCCAGGGCGATGGGGAGTTCCTCGATGGAGTGCAGCCGGGAGGGGCGGCGGGCACCGAGTGAGGGGTTGCGGTAGTCCGGGCCGACGGTGTCGAACGGGGCGACCGCCGCCCGCAGCGGCGCCAGTGCGGACTCGTAGTCGCGGAGCGACGAAGCGGCCTCGCAGACCGCCTCGATCGCGGCACGGGTGCCGTCCTTCGCCAGCCGCAGGGCCTGGACGACGACCGAGGACGGGGTGGCCTCGGGGGCGAACGCGGCGGCCACCGCCGCGGCGAACACCCCGGCCGCCTCCCGCCCGTAGGAGGACTGGTGGGCGCCGGAGACGTCCAGCGCCTCGGCGTAGGCCCGGTCCGGGTTGCCGGCGTTGACGATGCCGACCGGGGCCATGTACATCGCCGCACCGCAGTTGACGATGTTGCCGACGCCCGCCTCGCGCGGATCGGCGTGCCCGTAGTGCAGCCGCGCCACGATCCACTTCTCGGCGAGGAAGATCCGCTGCAACGGCAGCGCCTCGGCCTCCAGCTCCGGGATCCAGCGCGGGGTGCCGATCAGGTCCGGTACGAGGTGGTCGGCGACGTCGTAGGCGTCGAGGTGGTCGCGTACCGACTCGTAGACCCGGACCAGCGCATGGGTCATCAGGGTGTCGTCGGTGACGTGGCCGTTGCCCTTGTGGTACGGGGCGAGCGGGCGGGCGGTGCGCCAGTCGTCGTGGAACGGGCCGACGATGCCGGTGACCCGGCCGCCGTGCCGTCTGACGATCTCCTCGGGCGAGCGGCCCTCGACCGGCCCGCCGAGCGCATCGCCGACGGCCGCGCCGACCAGCGTGCCGATCGCCCGGTCCTCCAGGGACGGGGACGGGGGTGCCTCCGGGCGCGACGGGGGTGCCCCCGGCCGAACGGCGTGCGGACCCGTGGGCCGCCGGAGGCCCTCGGGGGAGGGCGCCGTGCGGGTGCCGGGCGCCGTGGACGGGACCGGCCGGACCTGGGCGCCCCGGCCGTCGGGGACGCCCGGGGCGCCCGGCGGGGTCTCGCTGGTGTACGTCATCGGGAGAGGAGTCCTTCCGCGGTGGGGGAGGGGGGCGAGGCCGGGGCGGCCTCCGGGACGGCTTCGGGCCGGACTTCCGGTGCGGTCAGCTCCGTACCGGCGAGCAGTCCGGCCAGCTCGACCAGGTCGGTGCCGGCCAGCCGGGGCAGTGCGCAGCCGGAGAGCACCCGGCAGGCGTCACGCCAGGTGCGGGGCAGCGCGGCGGCGCCGGCGAGCGCGCCGGTCAGCGCCCCGGCGAGAGCGGGCGCGGAGTCGGCGACCCGGGAGAGGCAGGCCGCGGCCGGTACCGCCTCGTCGACCCGCCCGTCCGTGGCCAGGGTGAGCGCCAGCGCGACCGGCACGGTCTCGGCGGCGGCGATGCCGTAGCTGTAGACGTGGTCGACGATCTCGTGCTCCAGCACCGGGACCAGGGCGAACGCGCCGCCCGGCCGGCCGGTCCGGTCCGCGGTGTGGGCCTCGGCCAGCCGCACCGCGTGCAGCGCGTTGCGGCGGATCTCGGTGCCCTCGGGGAGGTGGCCGAGCGCGGTCTCCACGCAGTCGCCGGCCGGCCGACCGGCGAGCGCGACGGCCACCGCGGCGGCCATCGCCCGGGCGCCGTGCACCCCGTCGCCGTCCTGGGTGTAGCGCGCGTCGTACTCGGCCAGGTCGGCCGCCGCGGCCGGCTCGCCCGGGTGCACCACGGCCAGCACGACGGCCCGTACACAGGCCGCGTCGTCGAAGAAGTGCGGGTTGTCGTGGCCGGTGGCGGGCGGGCGCAGCCCGGCGGCGAGGTTGCCGAGCCCGGCCCGCACGGAGATCCGGGCACGCAGCGGCAGGACCGCGGACTCCACCTCGGGGGCCCGGTCGGCGGCCGCGGCGACCTCGTTGGCCAGCGCGTTCCAGGCGAGGTCGAGGGCGGCCCGCATCCGGCGGCCCCGGCCGAGGTCGCTGAGCCGGGCGCCGGCGGCGGTGAGTACGGACCCGGCGGTGAAGGCCGCCCACTCGGCGTCGTCGGACGGGCCGAGCAACAGGGGTTCCGGCGGCTGGTTGAGGGCGATCGGCACGGGGAGCGTGGTGGTGGCGTTCTGCTCGGCGAAGGTGTCCAGCTCGCGGGTGAGCCGCCGGGTCCACTCCGGCATCCGCGCCGCCCGGTGCCGCGCCGCCGGCCATCCGGCGGCGTCGCCCGCGGCCAGCCCGAGCAGCAGCCCCTCGATGCGGGCGCGGGCACCGTCCGCCGGACCGCCCGGGCCGTCCGCGGCCGGGGCGGCGGCGTCCCGCGGGGTTCGCCGGCCGCTCATCCGGCCGCCGTCCCGGCCGCCGTCCCGCCCGTCGGGGCGGCCATCGCCTCGGGTCCGTCCGCCGCCCCGTCCGGCGCCAGCAGGTCGGCGACGTCCAGGACGTGGTAGCCGGCCATCGACGGCAGACAGCTGCCGCGGGCCGGGCCGATGGCGCGGGCCCAGGCCTCGGGGATCGCGGCGGCGCCGCAGAGCGCCCCGGCCAGCGCGCCGGCCACCGCCGCCGTGGTGTCGGCGTCGCGGCCCATGTTCACCGCGGTCAGCACCGCGCCGGAGAAGTCGCCGCGGGCCGCCGCGAACGCCCCGAAGGCCAGCCCGACCGCCTCCGGCGCCAGATCGGTCCAGGGGTAGCCGCCGACCACGACGGCGGAGCGCACCGCGCGCTCGGTGCCGAGCTGGGTGATGCCCGGATCGTGCCGCGAGCGCTGGGCGGCGCCGACCGCGCGGCGCAGCGAGCGGGCGGTCCAGGAGTCCTCCGGCACGACGGAGAGCGCGGCGGCGATCACCGCGTCGGTGACGGGGGTCCCCCCTGGACCGATAGGGGCGCCGCCGGTCATGGGGGTGCCCCCGGGCAGGGGTCCTTGGGGGAGGGCCACCATGGCGGCGGCGACCCCGGCGGCCACCGCCTGCCCGCCGTAGATCCCCTCGCCGTCATGGCTGACCGTGCCGTCGATGGCGACCAGCCGGGCGGCCTCGGCGGGCCGTCCGGCGGCGAACACCCCGAACGGCGCGGCGCGCATCGCCAGCCCGTCGCTCCAGGCGTGCCGGTGCTGGGCGGAGATCGGGGCGGCCAGGCCGCGACGGAGGTTCTCCAGGGTGCCGCGCTCGCTGAAGCCGGCGCCGCGGAACGGCCCTTCGTCGCGGTCGGCGATCCACTGGTGCCAGGCGGCCTCGACATGGGCGACGGTCAGCGCCGAGCCGTGCGCGGCCAGCAGTAGCCCGGAGAAGAGGGCGTACTCGGTGTCGTCGGTGCCGGCCGGATCGTCCTCGACGTAACCCTCGATCCGGCCCCAGCGGCGCCGGATCTGAGAGGGCTTCATGTTCTCCGCGGGCGCGCCCAGCGCATCCCCGACGGCCAGCCCGAGCAGCGCACCACGGGCCCGGTCGCGCAGGGCGGTGGGGCGCTCCGGCTGCGGGGGCGGCGGCTGCGGGTGGCTCATGGTGGTATCCGTGCCACGCGGCGGCCCGGGTCTGCGGTCCGGGGCGGCAGGGTCACCCGGTCGATGCGCCCGGACGGCACCGCGGAGGCGGCCCGACACCCCCTGTGACCGGGATCTCAGACCCGACTTCAGGGAAAAGCCGCAGGTCAGCGGGGTAAGTTCGGCCTTCCTTGCTAGCGGAGGTGGGGCATCCGCGCATAACTTCGAGGCGTTGGAGGGGGAAGTGCCGCCATCGGCCCACACCTCGCTGAAGGGAGCAGGTCCCGATATGTCCGTCATGGAGATCATGGACGCCGCGGCGCCGACGCATGCCGCCCACCGCGACAACCACACCCACCGCGATGTGAACGGCGGCTGGCTGCGCCCCGCCGTCTTCGGCGCGATGGACGGACTGGTCTCGAACCTCGCTCTGATGACGGGTGTCGCCGGCGGGGCGCTGTCGCAGCAGACGATCATCATCACCGGCCTCGCGGGGCTCGCCGCGGGCGCCTTCTCGATGGCCGCCGGGGAGTACACCTCGGTCGCCTCGCAGCGCGAGCTGGTCCAGGCCGAGCTGGACATCGAGCGCGCCGAGCTGCGTACGCACCCCAAGGACGAGCAGGAGGAGCTGGCCGCCCTCTATGTGTCGCGCGGGGTGGAGCCGGAGCTCGCCCGCAAGGTCGCCGAGCAGCTCTCCCGGGACCCCGAACAGGCCCTGGAGATCCACGCCCGCGAGGAACTGGGCATCGACCCGTCCGACCTGCCTTCTCCCGCCGTTGCCGCGGTCTCTTCCTTCGGATCATTCGCCCTGGGCGCTCTTCTCCCTGTCCTTCCCTACCTGTTGGGGGCTTCGGCGATCTGGCCCGCGGTGCTGCTGGCGCTCGTCGGACTCTTCGCTTGCGGTGCTGTCGTGGCGCGGGTGACGGCGCGTTCCTGGTGGTTCAGCGGACTGCGGCAACTCGCCCTCGGCGGCGCGGCGGCGGGTGTGACCTACGCCCTGGGAGCGCTCTTCGGGACCGTCGTAGGGTGACGAGTCATACGGGTGACTGCATAATGACCGCGTTACCCAGCGGTTTCGTTTTGTAGACGACCGGGCATAAGGCCCAGGAGTCGCGGGCAATGTCGCTCGACGAACGCCGCCCCGCAGGACGGCCCTGATTCCGTCCGCCTCCTTACCCACCGCGCCTGCGGTGTCCGCATGTTGGAAGCCCCTTTTCGCTTTTCGAGAAGGGAGTCATCCTGTAACCTGCACGAAATTTCGCGGAGGGCCAACGTCGTCCCTCGGCAATGCCTATGCCACGACGACGTATGGGAGAGCCGATGCGCTTCGCGTCCACGCACTCCGCGACCACCGGCAGCGCCAGCTCCGCCGCGTGGTCGCCCATGGACGGGCGCCCCGCCCAGCAGGGGATGTACGACCCGCGCAACGAGCACGACGCCTGCGGCGTCGGCTTCGTGGCCACCCTCACCGGCGAGGCCAGCCACGCACTGGTCGAACAGGCCCTCACCGTCCTGACGAACCTGGAGCACCGTGGTGCCACCGGCTCGGAGCCCGACTCGGGCGACGGCGCCGGCATCCTGCTCCAGGTGCCGGACGCGTTCCTCCGCGAAGAGGTCACCTTCGAGCTCCCCGAGGCCGGCGGGTACGCCGTCGGCATCGCCTTCCTGCCCTCCGACGCCCACGAAGCGGCCGAGGCCGTCTCACGCATCGAGACGATCGCCGCTGAAGAGGGCCTGGACGTGCTCGGCTGGCGGGTCGTCCCGGTCGCCCCGCAGCTGCTGGGCAACGGCGCCCGCGCCACCATGCCGGCCTTCTCCCAGCTGTTCGTCGGCGACGGTGAGAACACCGGCCTGGCGCTGGACCGCAAGGCCTTCGCCCTGCGCAAGCGCGCCGAGCGCGAGACCGGGGTGTACTTCCCCTCGCTGTCCGCCCGGACGATCGTCTACAAGGGCATGCTGACCACCGGCCAGCTGGAGCCCTTCTTCCCGGACCTCTCCGACCGCCGCTTCGCCACCGCCATCGCGCTGGTCCACTCGCGGTTCTCCACCAACACCTTCCCGAGCTGGCCGCTGGCCCACCCGTACCGCTTCGTCGCCCACAACGGCGAGATCAACACGGTCAAGGGCAACCGCAACTGGATGCGCGCCCGCGAGTCCCAGCTGGCCTCGCAGCTCTTCGGCGGCGGGGACGCCGAGAGGCTGGCCCGGCTCTTCCCGGTCTGCACCCCGGACGCCTCCGACTCCGCCTCCTTCGACGAGGTCCTGGAGCTGCTCCACCTCGGCGGCCGCTCGCTGCCGCACTCGGTGCTGATGATGGTCCCCGAGGCCTGGGAGAACTCCACCTCCATGGACCCGGCCCAGCGGGCGTTCTACCAGTACCACTCCACGATGATGGAGCCCTGGGACGGCCCGGCCTGCGTCACCTTCACCGACGGCACCCAGGTCGGCGCGGTCCTCGACCGCAACGGTCTGCGCCCGGGCCGCTACTGGGTCACCGACGACGGCCTGGTCGTGCTCTCCTCCGAGGTCGGCGTCCTGGACATCGACCCCGGCAAGGTCGTCCGCAAGGGCCGCCTCCAGCCCGGCAAGATGTTCCTCGTCGACACCGCCGAGCACCGCATCATCGAGGACGACGAGATCAAGGCGCAGCTCGCCGCCGAGCAGCCCTACCAGGAGTGGCTGGACTCCGGTCTGATCGAGCTCGCCGACCTGCCCGAGCGCGAGCACATCGTGCACACCCACGCCTCGGTCACCCGCCGCCAGCAGACCTTCGGCTACACCGAGGAAGAGCTGCGCGTCATCCTCGCCCCGATGGCCAAGACCGGCGCCGAGCCGATCGGCTCCATGGGCACCGACTCGCCGATCGCCGCGCTCTCCGAGCGCCCCCGGCTGCTCTTCGACTACTTCACCCAGCTCTTCGCGCAGGTCACCAACCCGCCGCTGGACGCCATCCGCGAGGAACTGGTCACCTCGTTGATCTCCTCGCTCGGCCCCCAGGGCAACCTCCTGGAGCCCACCGCGGCCTCCTGCCGCAGCGTGACCCTGCCCTTCCCGGTCATCGACAACGACGAGCTGGCCAAGCTCATCCACATCAACGCCGACGGCGACATGCCCGGCATGAAGGCCGTGACCCTCTCCGGCCTCTACCGGGTGTCCGGCGGCGGCGAGTCGCTGGCCGCCCGGATCGAGCAGATCTGCGCCGAGGCCGACGCCGCCATCGCGGACGGCGCCCGGCTGATCGTGCTCTCCGACCGCCACTCGGACGCCGAGCACGCACCGATCCCCTCGCTGCTGCTGACCGCCGCGGTCCACCACCACCTCATCGCCACCAAGACCCGCACCCAGGTCGGCCTGCTCGTCGAGGCCGGCGACGTGCGCGAGGTGCACCACGTCGCGCTGCTGATCGGCTACGGCGCCGCGGCGGTCAACCCGTACCTGGCGATGGAGTCCGTCGAGGACCTGGTCCGGGCCGGCACCTTCCTGCCCGGCGTCGAGCCCGAGACGGCCATCAAGAACCTGATCAAGGCGCTCGGCAAGGGCGTCCTGAAGGTCATGTCCAAGATGGGCATCTCCACCGTCGCCTCCTACCGGGGCGCGCAGGTCTTCGAGGCCATCGGCCTGGACGAGGACTTCGTCGCGCAGTACTTCCACGGCACCGCCACCAAGATCGGCGGCGCCGGCCTGGACGTCGTCGCCCGCGAGGTCGCAGCGAGGCACGCCAAGGCCTACCCGGCCTCCGGCATCGCCTCGGCGCACCGCGCGCTGGAGATCGGCGGCGAGTACCAGTGGCGCCGCGAGGGCGAGCCGCACCTCTTCGATCCGGACACCGTCTTCCGGCTCCAGCACTCCACCCGCGCCCGCCGCTACGACATCTTCAAGAAGTACACCGAGCGGGTGAACCAGCAGTCCGAGCGGCTGATGACGCTCCGCGGCCTCTTCGCCTTCAAGGGTGAGCGCCCCTCGATCCCGCTCGACGAGGTCGAGCCGGCGTCCGAGATCGTCAAGCGCTTCTCCACCGGCGCGATGTCGTACGGCTCCATCTCCCAGGAGGCGCACGAGACCCTCGCCATCGCCATGAACCAGCTGGGCGGCAAGTCCAACACCGGCGAGGGCGGCGAGGACCCGGAGCGCCTCTACGACCCGGCGCGCCGCTCCGCCATCAAGCAGGTCGCCTCCGGCCGCTTCGGCGTGACCTCCGAGTACCTGGTCAACTCCGACGACATCCAGATCAAGATGGCCCAGGGCGCCAAGCCCGGCGAGGGCGGCCAGCTGCCCGGCCACAAGGTGTACCCGTGGGTGGCCAAGACCCGGCACTCCACGCCGGGCGTCGGCCTGATCTCCCCGCCGCCGCACCACGACATCTACTCGATCGAGGACCTGGCGCAGCTGATCCACGACCTCAAGAACGCCAACCCGGCCGCCCGCATCCACGTGAAGCTGGTCTCCGAGGTCGGCGTCGGCACGGTCGCCGCGGGCGTCTCCAAGGCGCACGCGGACGTGGTCCTGATCTCCGGCCACGACGGCGGTACGGGCGCCTCGCCGCTCACCTCGCTCAAGCACGCCGGCGGCCCCTGGGAGCTCGGCCTGGCCGAGACCCAGCAGACCCTGCTGCTCAACGGCCTGCGCGACCGCATCGTCGTGCAGACCGACGGCCAGCTCAAGACCGGCCGCGACGTCGTCATCGCCGCCCTGCTGGGCGCCGAGGAGTTCGGCTTCGCGACCGCCCCGCTGGTCGTCTCCGGCTGCATCATGATGCGCGTCTGCCACCTGGACACCTGCCCGGTCGGCATCGCCACCCAGAACCCGACGCTGCGCGAGCGGTTCAGCGGCAAGGCCGAGTACGTCGTCAACTTCTTCGAGTTCATCGCCGAGGAGGTCCGCGAGCTCCTCGCCGAGCTGGGCTTCAGGACCCTCGAAGAGGCCGTCGGCCACGCCGAGCTGCTGGACACCGCCAAGGCCGTGGACCACTGGAAGGCCCAGGGCCTGGACCTGGCCCCGCTGCTGCACGTCCCCGAGCTGCCCGAGGGCGCGGTCCGCCACCAGGTCACCGTCCAGGACCACGGCCTGGAGAAGGCGCTGGACAACGAGCTGATCGAGCTCGCCGCCGACGCGCTGGCCGCGGACACCGCCGAGGCCGCCCAGCCGGTGCGGGCCCAGATCGCGATCCGCAACATCAACCGGACCGTCGGCACCATGCTCGGCCACCAGGTCACCAAGAAGTTCGGCGGTGCGGGCCTGCCCGACGACACCGTCGACATCACCTTCACCGGCTCGGCCGGCCAGTCCTTCGGTGCGTTCCTGCCGCGCGGCGTCACGCTGCGCCTGGAGGGCGACGCCAACGACTACGTCGGCAAGGGCCTCTCGGGCGGCCGGATCGTGGTCCGCCCGGACCGCGGCGCCGACCACCTCGCCGAGTACTCCACCATCGCGGGCAACACCCTCGCCTACGGCGCCACCCGCGGCGAGCTGTTCCTGCGCGGCCGGGTCGGCGAGCGGTTCTGCGTCCGCAACTCCGGTGCCACGGTGGTCTCCGAGGGCGTCGGCGACCACGGCTGCGAGTACATGACCGGCGGCCACGCCGTCGTCCTGGGCGAGACCGGCCGCAACTTCGCGGCGGGCATGTCCGGCGGCACCGCCTACGTCATCGACCTCGACCCGGACATGGTCAACCGTGAACTGACCGACGCGGTCGCCGCGTTGGACGACACCGACAAGCAGTGGCTGCACGACGTGGTGCGCCGCCACCAGGAGGAGACCGGTTCCACCGTGGCCGCCAAGCTCCTCGCCGACTGGGACGCCGCTACCGCCCGCTTCAGCAAGGTCGTCCCGGCCACCTACCAGGCAGTGCTCGCCGCCAAGGACGCCGCCGAGCGAGCCGGACTCTCCGAGTCCGAGACCCACCAGAAGATGATGGAGGCGGCGACCCATGGCTGACCCGAAGGGCTTCCTGACCCACGAGCGCGAGGTCGCCAGGACCCGCCCCGTCGACGAGCGCGTCAAGGACTGGAACGAGGTCTACCAGCCCGGCTCCCTGCTGCCGATCATCAGCAAGCAGGCGTCGCGCTGCATGGACTGCGGCATCCCGTTCTGCCACAACGGCTGCCCGCTCGGAAACCTCATCCCCGAGTGGAACGACTACGCCTACCGCGAGGACTGGACCGAGGCCAGCGAGCGGCTGCACGCGACCAACAACTTCCCGGAGTTCACCGGTCGCCTCTGCCCCGCGCCCTGTGAGGCCGCCTGCGTGCTGGGCATCAACCAGCCGCCGGTGACCATCAAGAACGTCGAGGTCTCCATCATCGACAAGGCGTGGGACAACGGCGACGTCACCCCGCAGCCGCCCGAGCGCCTCTCCGGCAAGACCGTCGCCGTCATCGGCTCCGGCCCGGCCGGTCTGGCCGCCGCCCAGCAGCTGACCCGGGCCGGCCACACGGTGGCGGTGTACGAGCGGGCGGACCGCATCGGCGGTCTCCTCCGTTACGGCATCCCCGAGTTCAAGATGGAGAAGCGCCACATCAACCGCCGCATCGAGCAGATGCGCGCGGAGGGCACCAAGTTCCGTACGGAGGTGGAGATCGGCCGCGACATCGACGCCAAGAAGCTGCGCAAGCGCTACGACGCCGTCGTCATCGCCGCCGGTGCCACCGTCTCCCGCGACCTGCCGGTGCCCGGCCGGGACCTCAAGGGCATCCACTTCGCCATGGAGTACCTGCCGCTCGCCAACAAGGTGCAGGAGGGCGATCTGACGGTCGCCCCGATCTCCGCCGAGGGCAAGCACGTCGTCGTCATCGGCGGCGGCGACACCGGCGCGGACTGCGTGGGCACCGCCCACCGTCAGGGTGCGGCCTCCGTCACCCAGCTGGAGATCATGCCCAAGCCGGGCGAGGAGCGGAACGCGGGCCAGCCCTGGCCGACCTTCCCGATGCTCTACAAGGTCACCTCCGCGCACGAGGAGGGCGGCGAGCGGGTCTACTCCGTCTCCACCACCCACTTCGAGGGCGACGAGGACGGCAACGTCCAGTGGCTGCACCTGGTCGAGGTGGAGTTCAAGGACGGCAAGCTGGAGCAGAAGCCCGGCACCGAGCGGAAGATCCCGGCCCAGCTGGTCACCCTCGCGATGGGCTTCACCGGCACCGACCAGGAGAACGGCCTGGTCGAGCAGTTCGGCCTGGAGCTGGACGAGCGCGGCAACGTCGCCCGTGACGGCGACTTCGCCACCAACGTCCCCGGCGTGTTCGTCGCCGGTGACGCCGGCCGGGGTCAGTCGTTGATCGTGTGGGCCATCGCCGAGGGTCGCTCCGCCGCCCGGGGCGTGGACCGCTTCCTGACCGGGGTCAGCGACCTGCCGGCTCCCATCAAGCCGACGGACCGCGCTCTGACCGTCTGACCGGCTGACCGGTCGCGTGAGCGACCGTCCCCGAATGTCCCGTACAACGTCGTACGGAGGCATGGGGACCGGGGGAGACCCCGGACCCCGACCGCGGCGCCTGTCCCCTCCCCCCGACCGGAGGGCAGGCGCCGCGGGTCCTTTCCGGGACGCCGGCCACGGGAAACCCGGCGGGGTGGACCCGATCACGCGGGATACGTACGCCCGTCGAACCAGTCCGTCTGCGGCATCTCTGCAAGCACTTCATCTCTTCAAGGGGCATGACCCAGATACGCCAGAAACCCGCCACGGGATAATCCTGTTTACTGATCGGGGGCGTTGACGCGGTTCGCGTATTCGCGGCGGGCTTTGCGCTGTACCGGGATCGCCGAGGCGCCGTCAAGCAGCTGGCAGCGGTCGAGGAGTCGGCGGTGGATCGCAGGCACGGCGGTAACGCGCAGGGTGTAGCCCTGGCCGCGCCGCACGGTCACGCCCTGGTCGAGGACGGCGCGCTCGGCGGGCTCCAGGTCGGTGTTGCGGAGGTAGTCGGCGACCTTGCCCGGCATGTCGAGGACGACCGGCAGTTCCGGGGCCGGGGTGCCCGGGTGGGCGGCTGTGTACTCGGGCAGGAGGTCGGCGTCGGCGGTGTGGATGGCGCCGCGGCTGACGTCGTGGTCGCGGGCGAGGGCGGCGATGGAGCGGCCTTCCAGGTACGCGGTGCGGACGGTGTCGGTCTTCGCGGCCGGGATGGCGGGTCGGCGGCCGCCCTTGTTGCCCTTGGCCTCGGCGGCCCGCAGTCCGTCGGCGCGCGGAGGCCGGCGTCGGGGTGCGGAGGCGCCCCGATGAACCGCCAGTTGACGCTGCCGGATCGTCAGGGCCGGACCGGGAGGTTGGCCTCCCATCCGTCGAGGAGTCGTTCGAGTCCCAGTTCGAACCCGCGCTCGGCGCTGTCGGTCGCGTGGGGAAGCTCGGCATCACGAATGACCCGGGCGAGGAGTGGATGGCGCCCGCTCTTGACGACTTTGTCGAGGTAGGGCGCATGGGCGTCCATCCATTGCTGGATGCCGACTCCGGAGCGTCGGACGGCTTCCTGTTGGGCGAGCTCGCCGATGGCGTAGCCGCGGACGAAGGCCTGCAGCGTGTCGACGACGGTGATCATGACGTCGATATCGAAGCCGAGGGGATCGAGGGCGGAGAGTGCGTGTTCGATGGCATCGAGGGAGTTCGGCCCAAGTGATGGGCGCCCTGCTGCGAGGGAGGTCATCCAGGGATGCCGGTGGAAGGCGGCCCGCGAACGATGGGCCAGACCTCGCAGGTCGCTGCGCCAGTCGCCGGTGAGGGCAGGCGGGTCGCCGTCTTCGGCCGCTACGGCGTCGAGCATGAGGTTGAGCAGGTCATCTTTGGACGCCAGGTAGCGGTAGAGCGAGGCCGTGCCCGTTCCCAGTTCCTTGGCGACGCGCCGCATGGACAGTGCCTCGATGCCCTCGGCGTCGGCGATCGCGATAGCAGCGCTGGTGATCTCCGTCCGGGTGCGTGACGGCGCGGGGCCTTTCGCTGCCCGCTCCGGCCGGTTCCAGATCACCGTGTGAGCGTCGTCCATCGGTTTCCCTCCTCGCTACTGCGCTCACTGTTCGCAGTAGTGCTACCGTGGCGCCGGTACTGCGAACACTGTATCGCAGTAGAGCGGTGTCCAAGCGAAAGGGAAACCACCATGACCACTCCCGTCACGATCGTCGGCGCCGGGCTCGGCGGCCTGACCCTCGCACGGGTCCTGCACCTGCACGGCATCCCCGCGACCATCTACGAAGCCGAGACATCGGCGGACGCCCGCACGCAGGGCGGTCAGCTCGACATCCACGAGTACAACGGGCAGCTCGCCCTCGATGCGGCCAGCCTCACCGACGAGTTTCGCGCGATCATCCACGAAGGCGGCGAGGCCCTGCGCGTGCTCGACCAGCACGGTGCGGTACTGCTCGACCAGCCCGACGACGGCACGGGCAATCGCCCTGAGGTGCTCCGCGGAGACCTGCGTCGGATCCTGATCAACTCGCTGCCCGACGAGATGATCCAGTGGGGACACAAGGTCACCAGCGTCCGCCCTCTCGGAGACGGTAGGCACGAGCTGACCTTCGCCGACGGGCCAACCGTGACGACCGGCCTCCTCGTCGGCGCGGACGGCGCCTGGTCGAGGATCCGGCCGCTGCTCTCCGACGCGAAGCCCGAGTACGTTGGCACGTCGTTCATCGAGACCTACCTGTACGACGCCGACCAGCGCCACCCCGTAGCGGCCAAGGCCGCCGGCGACGGTTCCCTGTTCGCCGTCACAGCCGGCAAGGGGATCCTTGGCCATCGAGAGGCCGACGCCGTTCTTCACACCTACGTCGCGCTCAACAAGCCGCAGGACTGGATCGCCGCCATTGTCGCCAGTCCCGAAACGGCGGCGGCCCAGGTCGCGGCAGAATTCGCCGGATGGGCGCCTGAACTCACCGCACTCATCACTGACGGGGAAACCGCCCTCGCCCCGCGCCCGATCAGCGCCCTGCCGATCGGCCACCGCTGGGACCGCGTTCCCGGAGTGACGCTACTGGGCGACGCCGCCCACCTCATGTCACCGTTCGCCGGGGAGGGCGCCAACCTCGCCATGTTCGACGGCGCTGAACTCGGCAAAGCCATCGCCGCACATCCCGACGATGTCGAAGCGGCCCTTGCGGAGTACGAGCAGGCCCTTTTTCCCCGCAGTGCCCAGTTCGCCGCCGAATCCGACAAGAATCACCAGCTGATCTTCGGCGACAACGCCCCCGCCAGTCTGCTCGACCTGCTCATCGGCCAGGAGCCGACCGAGTGAGCGAGATCGCCGGAGGGGAGAGGGAGTTAACGAGCCGAAGTCAGTAGTCTGCTTACGCCGGGCGACGCGCGTCGGTGACGTAGGCCGCCGGGCCGTGCTCACCAGGCCGGCGGACCATTGCGACGAGTCGTCGCGACGCGGCGGTGGCGGGTGGACCCCAGGTGGGCTTGCCGCCGGGGCGCCCGTGGACGTATGGGTGAAGCGGCCGGACGGCGCCGACTACGACGCTCCGCCCATGGCCAGCGCGGTTCGCGCCAGCCCGCGCAGCCAGGCGTGGGCGTGGTCGGTGTCGTAGCGCTGATGCCACGACAGGTATATGGGTGCCGACGGCAGTTCGAGCGGGAGCGGGAGCACGGCCAGGCCGAGGTCGGCGACCGCTGACCGCGTGGTGGCTTCGGGGACGCTGATCAGGAGATCGGAGCCGCGCGCGAACTCCAGCGCGGCCGCTTCCGTGGGCGCGGTCGCCACCACGCGGCGGGTGAGGCCGAGCCGTGCGAGAGCGTCGTCGAGGGCATTGCTGAGGTTTCCCCGTCGCGAGACGGTGACGTGCTCAGCGGCGGCGTACTGCTTTGCGGTGACGGTCCTGACGCGGGTGAGGGGGTGCCCCTGTCTCACGACGATGACGAGGCGGGTCTCGCCCACGTTCTCGGCACGGATGTCCGGTGCGCTCGGGCGGTTGGCGTTCGCCTCCAGGTCGACCTCGCCGCGCCGCAACTCGGGGGTGTCGATGCTCGATTCTGCGACGAAGCGCAATCGCACGCCCGGCGCCTGTCCGCGCACGGCCGCGAGCAGTGCGGGGCCGCTCAAGGCGACCAGGGAATCGTGCCAGCGGAGTGTGAAAGTGCGCTCCAACGTTGCCAGATCGAGTTCACGGCTCGGTGCCAGCACCCCCTGGACCTGGTGCAGCAGTTCGTGCACCTGTTCCCGGACGGCGATCGCATAGGGCGTCGGGGTCATCGTGCGGCCGGTGCGCACCAGGATCTGATCCCCGGTCGTGCGCCGGATTCGGCCCAGACTCCGGCTCATCGCGGGGGCGGTGACGTGCAGGCGCTCGGCCGCCCCGGCCACACTTCCCTCCTCCAGCAGCGCGTCGAGCGCGGCGAGCAGGTTCAAGTCCAATTGCATGTGAGTAATCCTAGCCGTGCTTGACATGCACTTGAAGTTAATCAAAGGGCTGCATACCTTCGAGACGAGAGCGCAAAGCGGAACGCACAGCTTGTCCCGACCTGCCTCATCACCCCTCCTCACACGGGAGTACCACCATGTCCGAAACGCTTCAGACCACTGACGTCGCCGCCTCCGACGCCGACCTGCTCGACCAGACCGCGATCGCCGTGCGCGCGGCCGGTTCGGCGCTGCGCGAGCGCTTCGGCGAGGTGGTCCGCTACCAGACCCGCGAAGAGCTGATGCGCGCGCTCGCCGCCAACGACGACACGGCCCTCGACATCCTGCGCCCCCGCCTCACGCGCCTGCGCCCGGACGCCGGCTGGGTGGAAGACGAACTGGACGGCGGGGCGCTGCCGCCCGGCGAATGGTGGGTCGTGGATCCGGCCGAAGGCAACGTCAACCACCTGCACGCCCTGCCGGAGTGGGCGGTGACCGCCACCCTCGTGCGTGAGAACCAGCCAGTGCTCACCGCGGTCCACCTGCCGTTGACCGGCGAGACCTACACCGCGCTCACCGGCGCGGGCGCCTACCTCGACGGCCGACCGCTGCATGTCTCCCAGATCGAGGACCTCGGCCTGAGCATTGTGGCCACCAGCCAGGCCCGGCCGGACGAGGACGAGAAGGTCGTGCGGCGCGTCGGCTCCTCGATCACCGCGATGCTCTTCGACGCGCTCGTCGTCCGCACCGCCGTACCCGCGACCCTGCACCTGCTGAATGTGGCCGCCGGCCGGGTCGACGCCTTCTGGCAGTTCGCCGGCGCCCGCGCGGACCTGCTGCCCGGGGCGCTGCTCGTCACCGAGGCCGGCGGACAGATCTCCGACGTCGAGGGCCACCCATGGACCCCGCAGAGCGAGAGCTTCCTGGCTGCCGCGCCCGGCATCCACGCCGAGGCCGTCGCCACGCTCTCACGCTGACCGCGCACCACAACCTGCACCCACGGAAGGACCAGATCATCATGACCACGATCGCAGTTCTCGGAAACGGCCGCGTCGGCGGCAACCTGGCCACAGCCCTCACCCGGGCAGGGCATGAGGTGATCGTGGCGGACCGCGCGCCGGGCGCCGCCGCCGACGCTGCCCGGACAGCCCAGATCGTCATCAACGCCACCCCGGGCGCCGGCTCGCTGGACCGGCTCGTCGCCCTGCGCGAGGAACTGCGCGACAAGATCCTCGTCGACGTCTCCAATGCCACCGTCGACGGACCGGACGGACTGCCCGCCGACCTGATCTACCCCGGCTCAAGCCTCGCCGAGCAACTCCAGGCAGCGCTCCCCGAAACGCGCGTCGTCAAGACACTCAACACCATGCTCTTCCCGGTGATGACCGCGCCAGCCACGCTCACCCAGGCGCCCGACGCCTTCCTCTCCGGCGAGGATCCGCAGGCCAAGCAGACCGTCCGTGAACTGCTCATCAACCTCGGCTGGCGCAAGGAGTGGATCACTGATCTCGGCGGGATCCAGACCGCCCGCGCCACGGAGGCCGCGATACTGTTCGTACCGCACGTGATTCGGTCCAGCGGATTCGCGCCCTTCGCGATCTCGATCGCCCGCTGATCCGCACACAGTGCACCGCCCCCGGCGGGCCCACATCCAGAACGGATACGACAACGCAGCCAGGGCCGGCGACTCAGCGCCGGGCGACGACCCGTGGCCACCCTTCCCGGGGCCGTCGGCCTCGCACCGAGGAATCGGCCCATCTCACCGCGGACGCGCTTGCGGAGCTGGTCGCGAATCTGCCCGCCGATACCCGCGGCGGCCGCCGGCACCGGCCCCACACTCGCCGATCCAAGTGCGCGTGCGTGTGCATGGCGCTGGCGCCGGACGGCACGCTGCCGCTGAAGTAGTGACCTGGTATCGATGGTCAGGCTGCCTGGCCGCAGCCGTCCGCGCCGGGGCCGTCGCCGCGCAGCGGGCTGAAGTCGACGTCCAGGTGCGGGTCGTACGCCTCGGGCTCAAGGCCGAGTTCGTGGGTGGAGTACTCGCCGAAGCGGCGGATGTGCTCGGTCAGGTAGGGCGAGATGTGGGCCAGGTCCTCGGGGTCGCGGTGCGGACCTTCGCCGCGAGCGCGTCCAGCGTGGTGAAGCCCGGGAGCTCCAGTCCGGCTTCGACGACCTTCTCCAACGCGATGTTGATCAGGTCCGCCGGGCGGTTCTTCGAGACCGCCTCGCTCCGCATCACGGCCTCGGCGATCTTCCGGGCCTTCGCCTTGTCGTACGACAGACCCGTCCGCTGCCGTACGTTGGTTCGCTGTCGTTCCGCCGTACGGTTCACCGCCCTCGGCACCGTGCCTTCCGGCAGCTCGACCGCGCGGCGGACGAAGTCGACGACCGTAGCGGGGATCTCGTCCAGCTTCGGGAAACACCCCCTGCGCTGATACGACTTCAGCGCCAGCAGCCGGGCCAGCAGGTGCTCGTCACAATCGGCACGGGCAGCAGCCCACTCGACCTCGTCACGGCTCGGCGCGAAGAACAGATGCAGCTCATGCGCGGTGATCAGCCGCTTGAACCGCGGATACGCGGTCCTCTCGATCGAGGTCACAACCCACCCCGCCCCGGACGACATCCCACGTCACCACCAACGGCGCTGAGCCGAACGGGTTCTTCAAGCACTTCTTCAAGCACTTCTTCAAGCACTGCGTCGAGGCCCGTCGTACGAGCCGCTGCGCTCCGCGGGGAAGCGGCGGGCCAGTTGTTGTGCCATCTCGCGAGCGGGGGCCGGTACGGTCTGCGCCGGGGGAGCGGCCGACGGGCGGAAGTCGTGCACCGGCGGGTGCCAGGCCCCCAGGTCGATCCGCCGGTCGCCGAGCGGCAGCACCCATCGCGGGTCGGCGTGCACCCGCAGCACCTGCGCCTCGATCTGGGTCCACGCCCCGTCGGTGATCGTGCGCTCGCCGACCCGGCGCGCCTCCAACTGCACCGGACAGTGCACCAGTCGGGGCGGCCGCACCAGCTCCGACGGTTCCGTCCACGGCGCGTCCGTCGACGACACGGGGGTGTCCGTCCCCTCCTCGCCGCCCGCCGCGTCCGGGGGCAGGTTGAACACCACGTCCGGGCGTACCGCGAGGTTTCTGGCGGTACGCCCACGGGTCGGCATCCAGAGGCTCACGACCGGGCCGAGCTCCCACCGGATCCGTAGCTCGACCAGAACGAATGTTCCGTCGTCGTTCTCCGTGGACAGCAGCGCCGGGGTGACCGAACTGCTCTTCTCCAGAGCGCTTTTCATGTTGTTGAGGATAGAAGTTGGATGGTTCGGTGCTCACCGAAATGTTATCAGAGGTTACTCTGTGTACATGAACCGATGGGACGCCGATCAGGAAAGCCTCGCGGAGACCCCCGACCTCGCCGCCCTCGCGGCGCTGCTCGCGGACCGCACCCGGGCCGCCATCTGTATGGCCCTGCTCGACGGCGGCAGTTGGACCGCCGGTGAACTCGCCGAATACGCCTCGGTGGCGCCCTCCACGACCACCGAACACCTCAACCTCCTGGTCGCCGGCGGGCTGCTCGCCGAGGAACGCCAGGGCCGGCGGCGCTATGTGCGGCTGGCCGGCCCGGACACCGCCGAGACGCTGGAGAACCTCGCGGGCCTGGCCCCCTACCGCCCCGTCCCGATCCGCTCGTTGGCCGAGGCCAACCAGCGCCGGGCCCTGCACCACGCCCGTACGTGCTACGACCACATCGCCGGCGCCCTGGGCGTCGCCATCGTCGAGGCGATGGCCGAACGCGGGCTGCTGGCACGGGACTACGGCCTCGTGCTGACCGCCGCCGGCGCCGAGTGGCTGACCGCACTCGGCATCCCCGACACCGGCCCCTCCGCCGCACACCGCGCCCATGTGCGCACCTGCTTCGACTGGACGGTGCGCCGTCAGCACCTCTCCGGCGCGGTCGGTGCCGCCCTCTACCGCCATGCCGTGGACCGGGCATGGGTCGTCAAGTCCCCCACCACCCGCATCCTCAGCGTCACCGAGGCCGGTCGCACGGCCTTCCGTGAGCGGCTCGGCCTGCCCGACGAGGCGCTCTTCCCGTCCCTCGCCATCGCGCCCCCCCGCAGCTGACCGCCCGACGGTGCCGGCCGGACCGGTCACGTCGGCGCGACGTGTCCGGTCCGGTCGCCGCCGCGCCGGTGCCGGGCCCCGGTCGTTCCGCGTCGCGGACGGCGCCGGGGAGTTCCGCTACGCCTCACCGTCGTCCGCCACGAGGCGGGCCGGGAATCCGCCGGTGGCGATCGGTCCCCAGCGGCGCGGCGTCACCCGGATGAGTGACTTGCCCTGCTTGCGCATCGCCGCCCGGTACTCGTCCCAGTCGGGGTGCTCACCGGCGATGTTGCGGTAGTACTCGACCAGCGGCTCGATCGAATCCGGCGCGTCGATCACCTCGGCCTCGCCGTCGATCTGCACCCATGGGCCGTTCCACTCGTCGGACAGCACCAGCACGCTCACCGACGGCACCCGGCGGGCGTTGCGGACCTTGGCGCGCTCCGGGTACGTCGACATCACCAGCCGCCCGGAGTCGTCCACCCCGCAGGTCAGCGGCGAGCCCTGCGGGGTGCCGTCGGAACGGCGGGTGAGCAGGATCGCACGGTGTCGGGGGCGGACGAACTCCAGCAACTCGGGCAGCTCGACGCGGGTGTTGGTGGCGATGGAAGGGCTCATACGGCCGAGGGTAGGGCGTGGAGCGCACTCGAAGGCCAACCCCCGGGGCAGGGCATCCGGCCGCGTCGCGCCCGGCGGTCAGCCCTTGAGCAGCTGCTTGCCGGTGGCCGCGTCCACGACCTTGCGGTCGGCCAGCGGGCCCTTGAGCTTGATCTTCACCTTGTCGGTGGCCAGCATCTCGGTGCACATGCCCTTGGCGCTCTTCTTCTTGCCCCAACCGGTCACCACCACCAGGCCCTTCGCCTCGTGACTGCGCGCACCGAACCGGACGTCGCAGGCGCTGTGCCCGACGGTCACGGTGATCTCCCGTACGTCCTTGCCCTTCGGGCGGTCCACGCCGACCAGCGGCAGCAGCGCGTCCTGCCGCCCGTGCACCGGCGAGACCTTCGGCCAGCTCCGCACTATCTGGTCCACCCGCTGCTCGAACGCGTCCCGCGGCTTCGACGGCTGGGAGGAGCCCACGACCTGTTGCGGTTTGCCGCAGCCGGAGAGGGCGACGGCGCCGGACGCGGCGAGCGCGAGCACGGCGGTGAGCGTACGGGTGCGGGAGAGGTGGGATCCTCGCATGACATGCCTCCTTGAGTCGGGGGTGTGACGTGCCGGAGGCAAGACGGGTTCCGGCCGGATTCCGCCCGCGCCCCGCCCCGTTCGCCCTGCGCTCAATCCGCCCACGGCACAACGCCGTTGGGGTCGAGCCCACCACCCGTTAGCGTCCGTACATGGACACAACCACCCGGATCACTCCCACCCGGATCACCCCCACCGTCTGGCAGCTCCCCTTCCCCGTCGGGCACGTGTACCTCGTCGCGCTCCCCGGCGACGGTTACGCGGCGGTCGACACCGGCATCCCCGGCTCGGCCCCGGCGATCCTCGACGCCCTCGCCCGGCTCGGCGGCCGGCCGGACCAGCTGCGGCAGATCGTGATCACGCACTCCCACGTCGACCACATGGGCTCCGCCGCCGACCTGGTCGACGCCACCGGCGCCCGGGTGCTGGCCGGCGCGCTGGAGGCTCCGTACATGCGCGGTGACGCCCCCGAGCCCCCGGTGGTCCTCACCGCCGCCGAACGGCAGCTGCACGAGAGGATCATGGCCGACTTCGCCACCGCCGGGGTGCCGCCGCTGCGCCACGTCGAGGTCGATGTGGCGTTGCACGACGGGGACGCCCTCGACGGCTGGCCGGAGCCGGTGCGGGTGCTGCACGTCCCCGGCCACACGCCCGGCGGTATCGCGCTGCACCTTCCCGGCAGCCGGCTGCTGTTCCCCGGCGACGTCATCGGCACCGCGCCCGGCGGCGGCCGCCCGGTCCTCGGCCCGTTCAACGTGGCGCGCGAGGTGGCCGTCGCCTCCTTCCGCCGGCTCGCCGCCCTCGACGTCGACACTGTGTGCGTACCGCACGGCGAGCCGATCCGCACCGGCGCCCGGGAGGTCCTGGCGACGGCCACACCGGAGGAGGACTGGCTGTGAGGGAGGCGTGTCTGTGAAGCAGGCGAGCGTGGGAGAGAGGGGACGGGCATGCAGCTGTACACCCATGAATGGGGTAGCGGTGAACGGGTCGCGGTGCTGGTCCACGGGATGATGTCCGACCACCGCACCTGGCACCGCGTCGGCCCCGCGCTCGCCGCGCGCGGCTACCGCGTGCTCGCCGTCGATCTGCGCGGCCACGGCCGCAGCCCGCGCGGCGGTTACGGCGCCGAACTGTTCGCCGAGGACCTCGTGGAGACCCTTCCCGCGTCCCCCGAGGTCGTCATCGGGCACTCGTTGGGCGGCCTGGCGCTCTCCCTGGCGGTGGAGCGGTTGCAGCCGCGCCGCGCGGTCTACAGCGACCCGGCGTGGTCGCTCGGTCGGCTCGCCCAGCCCGTCGATCCGGCCGTGTTCGCCACGTTCAAGACCGCCGACCGGGCCGTGGTGCGGAGCTTCAACCCCCGCTGGGACGAGGGCGACGTCGACCTCGAACTGGCCACGCTCGCCGACTGGGACACCGCCACCGCCCACGCCCTGTCCGCCGAGCGCCGGCAGGACCGTACGCCCGAGAAGCCGGTCGTCCCGTCGCTGGTCCAGATCGCGGGGCAGGGCTTCCTGTTCTCCGCCGAGGCCGCCGCCGAACTGGCCGAGCGCGGTTTCGAGGTCCGCACGGTCGCCGGCGCGGGCCACACCATCCACCGTGACGACTTCGAGGGGTTCATGGCGGGGCTGGAGGGGTGGGTCTAGGTCTTCGGAGGGCCGCGTCCAGGTCTCCGGAGGGGTGGGGCGAGGTCTGCTGTGCCGGCATGTCGGGGGCGGGTCGGGGGTGGCGGCGGACCAGGAGGCCGCCCAGGGCGGTGCGCCGGTGCAGCACCGCCCGGCCGGCGCGCACCGTGCTGACCAGGCCCGCGCCGCGCAGTGCGGCGGCGTGGGCGGAGGCGGTGGCGTTGCTGACGCCCAGCCGTCGGGCGAGGCCGCTGGTGGTGTGCTCGTCGGCGAGCAGCAGCAGGATGTCGCGACGGGTCCGTCCCAGCACCTCGGCCAGCGCCTCGTCGGTACCGGCCGCGCCGCTCGGCGCGAGCGGCAGGCCCGGGCCTGCCGGGTAGGTCAGGAACGCCGGGCCGTCCGGCGGTTCGGCGACGAGGGGGTGGCCGGTCCAGTGGAAGGTGGGCTGGAGCACCAGGCCGCGGCCCCGCAGGTGGAGGTCGCCCACGCGGGGCGCCGCGACCTCCCAGACGCCCTCGTGCAGTCGGCTGCCGGGGACGAGCGCGGTGAGCGCGGCGGCGGTGCCGTGCTCGGCCACGGTCAGCGCCTGGCGGGTGAACTCGGCCTGGTGCAGGTCCTGCACCACGGGCCACACGGGGCGCAACGCGGTCTCGAAGGCCGCCTGTTGGGCGCGGCGCAGGAGGCGCCAGGCGTCGGCGTCGCCGCGGTGCAGGGCGCGCACCCACTGCGGGGCGGGACCGGGGTGCGGGGCGTGCACCCGCTCGATCTCGGCGCGGACCAGGGCGGGGCGCCAGGTCCGTGCGGAGTCCAGCGCCTCGGTGAGGTCGGCGTGGAACACGTCGAGGAACTGCGGGGCCCGCCCGCCGGGAACCAGGTCGGCCAGCGGCTCGGCCGCTGCCGGCAGGGCGCGCAGCAGCCGCCGTCGCCAGCGGTCGAAGAGCAGATCGTGGTCGGGGCGGCACATCGTCATCAGGGCCGTGTTCAGCTCCTGGAGGGGCGCCGGCCGGGGCGCGAACCGGACCCGGGCGAAGTCGGCGGCCGTGAAGTGGATACGTAGCACTGCTCGCTTGCTCCTCCTGTTCTTTCTGTTCTTTGGTCCCTGCTGTTGTCCCCGTTGTTGTCCCTGCTGTTGTCTCTGCTGTTTCTCCCGGGGCTCCTCGCACTGCGGTGCCGGTCCGTTTCGCCGGCCGCGCGCCAGCCTTTCGGTCTGGGCCTCAACGTTCGCCCGAGCTCCGCGCCGGACGCCAGGATGCGCGGCATGTTCCCTTCTCCAGCCGGCTCTTCCCCGGCCGCGTCCTCGTCCGCTGTACCGTCTTCGGCTGCGTCGTCCGCCGCCGCACCTTCTTCGGGCGCACCTTCCTTGGGCGTCTCTTCCTCGGATTCTTCCGGTTCTTCCATGGCCTCCGTTCCCCGGGGTGCCGCCGGGGTGCGGCGGCGGGCCGTGGTCGGGGCGGTCGGTCTGGCGGCGGGCGCGCTGCTGGTGGGCTGCGGTGGTGCCGCCCGGGCGCGGGGCCGGACCGCGGCCCGGCCCCGGCCCGCCGACGGGGTCACCCTGCGGCTGCCGGCGCCGACCGGCCCGCACCGTATCGGGGTCACCGGCCTCTACCTGGTCGACCGGACCCGGCGCGACCCGTGGGACCGCTCCATCCCGGTGCGGGAGGTGGTGGTCACCGTGCTCTACCCGGCCCGCACCGTGCGCGGCTGTCCGGTCGCGCGCCAGATGACCCAGGGCGCCGCGGCGATGTTCCGGGAACTGGACGCCCGCGTCCACGGCCTGCCCCGGTCCGGCGTGAACTGGGCGGCCACCGCGACCCACGCGCACACCGGCGCGCCCGCGCAGCCCGTACCGCGACCGGTGATCCTCTACAGCCCGGGCGGCGGCGACCCGCGCACCCTGGGCACCGGGCTCGCCGAGGAACTGGCGAGCCACGGCCATGTGGTGGTGACCGTCGACCACCCCGGTGACGCGAGCGAGGTCGAGTTCCCGAACACCACCGCTTACCGCCCCACGCCCTACCGCACAACCGTGTTCCGGGACGATCCCCGTCGGCATCCGGAGCGCGCCCGCACCATGATCGACGCCCGGATCGCCGACCTCCGCTTCGTCCTCGACCAGTTGGCCGTCCTGACGGCCGGAGGCAACCCGGACGCGGCGGGGCGCGCGCTGCCGGAGCACCTCGGGCAGGCCATCGACCTCGAACGGGTGGGCTGCTACGGGCACTCGGCCGGGGGCACCGCGGCGGCCGAGGCGCTGTACGAGGACCGCCGGATCGGCGCGGCGATCAACCTGGAGGGCTACCTGGACCGTCCGGCGGACCGGCCCGGCCGGCCGGGCGAGCTGTACCCGGTCGCCCGCCACGGCGTCGACCGGCCGCTGCTCCTGCTGGGGACCGACGGCTTCACCGGCACCCAGGAGGCGAGGCGGGAGCTGGAGCGTTCCTGGGCGGCGATGCTCGCCCATCCGCACAGCCGCACCCGCCGCCGGCAGTTGGACCACGCCCTGCACTGGATGTTCACCGACTACGCGGCCATGGCACCGCAGTTGCAGGCTGCCGGGCTGCTGACCGCCGGCGCCCGGCGCGCACTGGTCGGCACCCTCGACCCGGCCGTGTCGGTGCCCGCGGTGCGCCACCACGTACGGTCGTTCTTCGCCCGGCACCTGTCGCGGCGCCGATAGCCCGCGCGCCGACCGGGCGTCAGGTACCGCGCCAGGCACCCCGTCTCGTACCGCGCCAGGCACCCCGTCTCGTACCGCGCCAGGTACCACGTCTCGTACTGCGTCCCGTACCGCGTCAGGTATCGCAGTCCAGCACGGTCTTGCACAGCCCGCAGCGGGCCCGGACCCGGCCCCGGACCGGGACGCGGATCCGCTGGTGGCAGACCGGGCAGGGGAACGACACCCGCAGGGGGGACGGCCCCTCGAACGCATAGCCGTCTCCCGGTTCGGAGGGGCGGTCGGCGCGCCGCGGATCCTGTGCGGCCCGGCGGTCCTTGGCGTAGCGGAGCCGGGCCGCCCAGCCGGCGGTGGCGAGCGGCGGCCGGCGCGCGTCCCGGCGGGCCCGCGCCGCACCCGCGGTGTACGCGTCGTACGCCTGGGGGCTGGTGAACCACGGCGCCGGGTCCTCGTCGAAGAACGCGGCCCGTTTGGCCAGGACGTAGCCGAACTCCTCCGGCGTCAGATAGCCGAGCTTCTGGGAGAACGGGCCGTGCTCGCGGTAGGCGTCGAGCAGCAGCCAGCCCGTACCGAGGTAGGCGCTCGCGGTGTCGGTGAGGATCTCGTTGTCGCGGGTGCCGGCGAACGACAGGTCCAGGCGGTGCAGATAGACGTGCATCACCTCGTGGGCCAGCGCGGCACCGATGTCCTTGCGGTGCTTCCTGAAGCGGTCGTTGAGTTCGATGAAGTACTCGGGTCCCGCGGTGAGTTCGACGTTCGCGGCGTGTTCCATCTCGCGGAACGTCACCACCATCCGCGCGTCCGGCAGGTGCAGTTGCCGGACCAGGGCGTGGGCCACCCGCTGTGCGCCCAGGTGCAGGTCCTCACTGTCGTCGAAGGCCACGTCGACCGGCGGGACGCTGGTGGCGAAGGTGCTCACGGTGTCGTACGACAGGCGTTTGAACAGGGCGTGGACGGCCGCGCGCACCGTGTCGAGGTGGGGGAAGCCGTGTTCGATGGTGCTGCCGCCGGTGGTCACCCGGCCCACTGTACGGGTGCCCGTGTTGTTCCGGTATGAGCCGTACGGGGCGTGAGAGAACGGGAGTTGGCCGGATGCGCACCCTTGTCACTCTGATCGCCCACTCCACATAATCCAAGGGCGGTTTACGGGCTCATCCCCCACTGGGTCCGGACGCCCTACGGCGTGCTGTCGTCCTCCACGCACACCTTTCGACAGTCACGTCCGGCTCCGGTGTTGGCATGGGCTCGTCACAACGTGCAACCCCCCACGAAAGGAAGCCCGTTGCGCGACTACCGGAAGCTCCTGAGAAGAACCACCGCCGTCGGGGCCGTCGCCCTGGCCGCCTTCAGCCTCCAGCCGGGCTCAGCCTCCGCCGCCCCCGCACCGACCCCGTCCGGCTCCGTCCACACCAAGGTCGTCGGCGGCACCAAGGCCGACCAGGGTGAATTCCCCTTCATGGTGCGGCTGTCGATGGGCTGTGGCGGTGCGCTCTACACCAAGGACATCGTGCTCACCGCGGCGCACTGCGTCGACGGCAGCGGCCCCAACACCTCCATCACGGCCACCGCGGGCGTGGTCGACCTGGAGGACTCCAGCGCCGTCAAGGTCAACTCCACCGAGGTCCTCCAGGCCCCCGGCTACAACGGCAAGGGCAAGGACTGGGCGCTGATCAAGCTGGCCAAGCCGATAGACCAGCCCACGCTGAAGATCGCCCAGGACGACAAGCTCAACAACGGCGACTTCACCATCGCCGGTTGGGGCGCCGACAAGGAAGGCGGCGACCAGCAGCGCTACCTCCTCAAGGCGAGCGTGCCGTTCGTCGACGACGCCACCTGCCAGAAGGCCTACGGCGACCAGCTGACCCCCGGCGACGAGATCTGCGCCGGCAAGCTGGACACCGGCGGCGTCGACACCTGCCAGGGTGACTCCGGCGGCCCGATGTTCCGCAAGGACGACGCCGGCGAGTGGCTCCAGGTCGGCATCGTCTCCTGGGGCGAGGGCTGCGCACGGCCCGGCAAGCCGGGTGTCTACAGCGAGGTGAGCACCTTCGCCGCGGACATCAAGAAGGCCGCTGACCAGCTCGGCGGCTGACCGCACGGACACGGACGACCGAAGGGCCCGGGGACCCGCTCCCCGGGCCCTTCGCCGCGTCCGCTCTCCTGCCGCCCTGCCGCCCTGCCGGCCGCCGGGGGAGAGGCGCCCGAGTCACCCCGGGCCCACCCGCGGCACCACGGGCCCGCGCTCGCGCCCCCGCCCCTGCCCCGGGCCCGCGCCCCTGCCCCGGGCCCGCGCCCAGGCCCCTGCCCTGTACTTGCGCCCCTCGCCCCGCCCCCGGACCCGGACCCGGCACCGACCCCGGGACTTTGGTCCCGCGCGGCCGGGACGATGGTCCGCCCGCCCTGGGGACCATGCTCACCCTCCCGGCCGGACCTTGTGCCATCAGCGATGGCCGTACGGCCTATGGGCGGCCGCCCGGACGCCTCCCTAGCGTGAACGGCATGTCCACCGAGCCCCGCACCCGGCCCCCGACCCGCGACCGCGACCACCGCGCCACGGTCCTCGCCGCCCTGCTGCTCGCCGCCTCCGCCGCGGCCCTCGCCTACATCCTGCTCGGCGCCCACCACGACCCCGTCGAACCCGCCGCCGACCCCCCACGGACCGGTGCCCGGGCCTGACGGGCCACCGGACCAACCCGGTTGCGGGGCGCCACCTTCGAACGGATCGAGACCTCCGGCAACGAGGCGCTGGGCGCCATGCGCCGACTGGTGCGGGTCCTGCGCGAGAACGGAGCCCACTCCCAGCCGGTCGCCGGCCTCGCCGAGGTCCGCGCCCTGACCGACGCCTTCGCCCGCACCGGACCGCCGGTCGTGCTCTCCGCCGACCGGGCCGTCGCCGACGCCCTCCCGGCCGACGTGGCCGCCGCCGTCTACCGCATCGTGCGCGAGGCCCTCACCAACATCCGCAAGCACGCCGCCGACGCCACCGCCGTACGGATCGGCCTGCGCGCCGCGGCCGGCGGCGTGGAACTGCGCATCGCCGACGACGGCGGTGCCCCGGCCCGGCTCTCCGAACAGGCCGCGGCCGGGGGCACCTCCCGACCGGAGGCTGGGGGAGGCTTCGGCCTGGCCGGGCTCACCGAACGGGCCGAGGCGATGGGCGGCCGGCTCACCGCCGGCCCCGCCGCGGAGGACGGCTGGGAGCTCACCGCCGTGCTGCCCCTCGACGGCGACGCCCCGGCCTGACGGCCCCGACCCGGCCCACGGCCACATCTGTCCAACACCTCCACCCCCTTTGTCCATAGGCGCACGCCCCACCCCCGCAGCACGCTGTCCGCCGACAGCCAGTGCCGGCACGAACGGGAGGACAGCGCGCGTGAACGAACAGACAGGTGCCCCGCGCGGGCCCAGCCGCCGAAAGGTCGTCGCCGCCGGCGCGCTGGCCCCGCTCGTCGGCGCCCTCCCCGCCGTCGCACCCCCCGCGGCCGCCGCACCACGGGCCACCGAGACGGTGCTGCGGTCCGACGCCCTGGAGGTCCGCGTCGACACCGCCTTCCCGCGCATCGTCTCCTACACCGACCGCGGCACCGGCGCCGTCCTGCACGCCCAGCACACCCCCGTCACCCAGGTCCTCCTCGACGGCACCGCACACACCCCGAAGGTCACCCACCACGCCCGCGCCGACCGCGCGACGTACACCCTCGCCTTCGACGGCGGCACCACCCTCACCGTCGAGATCGCCGTCCAGGAATGGCGCACCACCTGGCGGGTCACCCGCCTCACCGACACCCCCGCGCTGCGCATCGGCACCCTCCAGATCCCCGGCCTGGCGCTGCTGAGCATCCGCAGCGACCAGGCCGGATCCACCCTCCTCGCGGCCCGCATCGACCTCGACAAGGCCAAGAGCGGCGACACCCTGGTGACCGTCACCGCCGACACCCCCGCCGAGGACGCACCCACCGGCTGCGCCTACGCCGTCGTCGCCACCGGCAAGCTCGCCGCCGGCATCGAGACCAACACCGTCTACGACCGGCCCACCGGCGCCACCACCTGGGAGAACGGCCGACTGTGGCGGCAGGTCCGGCACGGCGACGGCTTCGTCACGGCACAACTGACGCCCGGCCAGTGGACCCACCGGGCCGCCGGAGCGCCGATCGACGCCACCGAGCCGCTGCCCTCCGCCACGGTCATCGTCACCCGCGACCGCAACGGCGACGGCACGGCCGACTGGCAGGACGCCGCCATCGCCCTGCGCGACGTGATGGTCATGCCACTGGGCGCCGACGAACAGCACCTGCGGGTCGTCCCGCACATCCCGTTCAACTTCGCCAGCCAGGCCACCAACCCCTTTCTCGCCACCCTCGACAACATCAAGCGGATCGCCCTGGCCACCGACGGGCTACGGCAGTTCACCCTCCTCAAGGGCTACCAGTCCGAAGGCCACGACTCCGCCCACCCCGACTACGGCGGCAACTACAACCAGCGGGCCGGTGGCCTCGCCGACCTCAACGCCCTGCTCCGCGCCGGCAAGAAGTGGAACAGCGACTTCGCGGTGCACGTCAACGCCACCGAGTCCTACCCCGTCGCGCACGCCTTCTCCGAGACCCTCGTCGACAAGGACGACAAGCAGTGGGACTGGCTCGACCAGTCCTACCGCATCGACGCCCGCCACGACCTGGTCACGGGCAGCATCGCCGCCCGCTTCGCGCAGCTGCGCAAGGAGACCGATCCGGCGCTGAACACCCTCTACATCGACGTCTTCCGCGAATCCGGCTGGAACTCCGACCGCCTCCAGCGCCACCTGCACGACCAGGGCTGGATGGTCACCAGCGAATGGGGCCACGGCCTGGAACGCTCCTCGCTGTGGTCGCACTGGGCCAACGAAACCGACTACGGCCCCGACACCTCCCGCGGCATCAACTCCCAACTGATCCGCTTCCTGCGCAACGATCACAAGGACGTCTTCGCCAACAAATGGCCCACCCTGCTCGGCAGCGGCCGGATGGGAAACTTCGAGGGCTGGGTCGGCAAGACCGACTGGACCGCCTTCCACACCCTCATCTGGACCGACGCCCTGCCCGCCAAATACCTCCAGGCCTACCCGATCAAGACCTGGAGCGCCCACGAGATCACCTTCGAGGGCCCCACCGCGACCTCGGTCAGCGACGCCGGTTCCGCCGCCGGGGACACCCCACGAGGCGGAGGCGGAACGCAGCCCGGCGGCACCCGCACGATCACCACCGACGGCCGCGTCGTCTACCGCGACGGCACCTACCTGCTGCCCTGGGAACCCCGCCGGGCCACCGACCCCGGCAAGCTCTACCACTACAACCCCCGCGGCGGAACGACCAGTTGGACCCTGCCCCGCGGCTGGACCGGCGCCACCGCCGTCCACGCCTACCGGCTCACCGACCAGGGCCGCACCCAGGAGACCCGCATCCCGGTCAGCGGCGGCCGGATCACCCTCACCGCCCGCCCCGGCACCGCCTACGTCCTCTACCGCGACCCCGCCCCCGCCCAACCCGACCCCGACTGGGGCGAGGGCACCCCCCTGACCGACCCCGGCTTCCACTCCGGCACCCTGCACGGCTGGCGCACCACCGGCCCCGCCCTTGTGGAACGCTCCCCGCTCGGCGACTACGAACTGGTCATCGGCGCGGGCGGCGCCGCCACCGTCGCCCAACACCTCACCCGGCTCGCCCCCGGCAGCTACGCCGCCTCCGTCCAGATCGAAGTCGGCGCCACCGCCGGCGAACGCCGCCGCGCCGCCCTTGCGATCCGCACCGCCGACGGCGTCACCACCACCAACTGGACCGACACCTCCACCGCCGGCAACTACGTGGCCGCGGACCGCAAATCCGGCACCCGCTTCCAGCGCCTGTTCACCCACTTCACCGTCCCCGCGAGCGGCGGCCCCACCACCCTCGCGCTCACCGCCGCAGCCGGCCGCGCCCGCATCCGCTTCGACAACGTCCGCGTCGTCCCCGCCCGCGCCACCTCCCGCAACGGCACCCTCGCCCACGAGGACTTCGAGCACGTCCCCCAAGGCTGGGGACCCTTCGTCAAGGGCGACGCCGGCGGCAGCACCGACCCGCGCACCCACATCGCCCAGCGGCACGCCCCGTTCACCCAACGCGGCTGGAACGGCAAGGCGATCGACGACGTCATCGACGGCGGCAACGCGCTCAAGTCACGCGGCGAGAACACCGGACTGGTCTACCGGACCGTCCCGCACACCGTCCGCTTCACCGCCGGCCGCCGCTACCGCGTCACCCTCCGCTACGAGAACGAAACCGCCGGCCAGTACTCCTGGATCACCGCCGTCGACGAACCCGCACCCCGCGAACTGACCCGCAGCCCCCTCCCCGTCGCCACCCAACCCGCCACCCACACCTACGAGTTCACCGCACCGCCGCACGGCGACGCCTGGGTCGGACTGCGCAAAGTGGGCGACGACGGAACCGCCGAGTTCGTCCTCGACTCCTTCGAAGTGCGTGAGGTGTAGGGGAGACCCCCCAGCACCACACCAGGCCGTGGGGGCGGGTCGGTGCGCCCCCACGGCCACCCTCACACCCCTGCCCCGCAGGGATACAGACCGGGCGCCCCCGCCCTGCCCCCCACCAGGGCCGGGGCGCCCTCCCACTCCCACAGCAGCAGCTCGTTGCCGCCCTCCCGCAGCACCGGACCCGGCACGAACAGGGCACGCTGCGGCCCCACCGACCGGTAGCGGCCCAGACAGAACCCGTTGATCCAGGCGAACCCGTGCCCCCACCCCGGCAGCACCAGGTCCGCGTCCCCGGGCCGCCCGGCCACCACCAGCGTCCCCCGGTACAACCCCGCACCCCCACAGGCCCCCGCCACCGCGCCGAACGGCACCCGCTCCAGCGCCCCCGCCTCCTCCAACGCGTCCAGCCGCAGCCCGCGCGACCGCACCCCGTGCAGAAACTGCCGCTCGTGCAGCAGCCCACCCGCGATCCCCTTGGACTCGCCCAGCCGCGGCCCGTAGTTGACCCGCCCCAGCGACCCCACCCACAACTCCACCACCGCCGACCCCGCCACCTCGCCGAGCACCACGCCCTCGCCGTCCTCCCCGTCCACCACGCCCCATCGCTCCCCGTCGACGCACACCAGCGCCCGGTCCCGCAGCCCCCGCACCCGCAGCGGATACCGGCCCCGCGGCCCCGGCACCGCCACCCGATAGCGCACCACCCCCCGGTCCACGCCCAGCTCCTCGAACGTCACCGGACCGCCCCCCACCACCTCCGGACCGCCCAGCGCCGCCAGCACCTCCCCGGCCGGCGCCCACTGCCCGATCTCCGCCCGCACCGGCGCCCCCAGCACCGGCGGCGCCTCCGGCACCTCCGGCAGCGGACCGTCCGCATACTCCGCCAGCACCTCCCGGAACCGCCAGAACTTCTCCGTCGGCCGCCCCCGCTCATCGACCGGCGCCCCGTAGTCGTACGACGTGACCGTCGCCCGCAACTCCCCGTCGTGCAGCTCACCCGACCGGTTGGCCCCCGCCCACCCACCGAAACTCGTCCCCCCGTGCGCCATGTACACATTGACCGACGCACCGCACTCCAGGACCTCCCGCAGCGCCGCCGCCGCGTCCTCGGCGGCCCGCGGCGCCCCCGCCCGCTCCCAGTGCGCGAACCACCCGCACCAGAACTCCATGCACATCAACGGCCCGTCCGGACGGTGCCGCCGCAGCGCCGCGAACGCCTCTCGGGCCCCGGAACCGAAGTTCACCGTCGCCAGCACCCCCGGCACCGACCCACCGCTCAGCATGTGGTCCTCCGGGCCGTCCGACGTACACAGCGGCACCCGCACCCCCGACTCCCGCAGCAGCTCCACCAGCCACGCCAGATACTCGGCGTCACTGCCGTACGAGCCGTACTCGTTCTCCACCTGCACCATCACCACCGGCCCACCGCCCGGACCGGCCGGCCCCGCCGTCGCCGTGCACTGCCGCGCCACCACCTGCGGCAGCAGCCGCCCGAACCACGCCCGAACCGCCCGCAGATACCCCGCGTCCCGGGTCCGCACCCGCCGCCCCAGCGGCCCGGTCAACCACTCCGGCAATCCCCCGTTCTCCCACTCCGCGCAGATGTACGGCCCCGGACGGACGATCGCCCACAACCCCGCCGCCGCCACCGCGTCCAGGAACCGGCCCAGCGCCTCCGGATCCCGGAACTCACCCGGCCGTGGCTCGTGCAGATTCCACGGCACATACGTCTCCACGCAGTTCAGGCCCATCGCCCGCAACATCGCCAACCGGTGGCCCCACTGCGCCTCGTGCACCCGGAAGTAGTGCAGCGCCCCCGACAGCAGCCGCACCGGCCGCCCGTCCATCGTGAACTCCCGCTCACCCACCGCGAACCGCGCCACGTCGCCCCACCCCTCACACCGATCGGTCACCTCACCGATCACCCTCGCCCCCTGGCGGCACGGCGGTCCATGGACAAAGATCGCAGTTGTTTGGACCGTTCGACCGTTCGACGGCCCGACGGCTCGGTGCCCGCGGCTCGACAGCTCGACGCCCTACGGGTCTCCGCCCGACGGCTCGGCGCCCGACGGTCCGGCGGAACGGAGGGAACCGACACCCACGCACCGACGGGAGGCCCGGGCATGTACCACACCTGGATGCGGTACTTCACTCCGCGCCCGGTCCACCACCGGCTCGGCCTGGTCTGCCTGGGAGTCGGCCTCCAACACGGCACCCTGCCCACGGTCGGCCCCCGCACCCTCGACCACCACGTCGCCATCGTCATCAGCGCCGGCCGCGGCTGGTTCACCACCCCCGACGGACGCCGCCGCACCGTCACCGCCCCCGCCTTGCTGTGGCTCGTCCCCGGCGTGGCGCACCACTACGGCGCCGACCCCGACACCGGCTGGGACGAAAGCTTCGTCGACTTCACCGGCACCGCCGCCACCACCTACACCGAACTCGGCTACATCGAACCGGACCGCCCCCTCGTCCCCCTCGACGACACCGGCCCCGCCCGCGCCGCCATCGGACGCATCGCACGCGCCGCACGACGCGGCAACCCCCTCCTGGAAGTGGAGACCTCCGCCGCCGTCCACGAACTCCTCGTCGCCCTGCGCCGCGCCCGCGCCGACACCGACGCCGACGGCGACCCCGTCCTCGCCGCCCTGGCCCGCGACGCCTTCCTCCCCCTCTCCGTCGCCGAACACGCCGCCCGGCACGGCATGACCCCCGCCGAACTGCGCACCGCCGTACGCCGCGGCGCCGGCTGTAGCCCCAAGGACTACCTGCTCGGCATCCGCCTGGGCCGCGCCAAGGAACTCCTGGTCGCCACCGACCTCCCGATCGCCGCCGTGGCCCGGCGCGTCGGCTACGACGACCCGGCCTACTTCAGCCGCCTGTTCACCCGCCGCGTCGGCACCGCCCCGGTCCGCTTCCGCGACCGCCAGGTCCGCAGCGTGCCCGGCGGCTGGTCCACCCAGATCCCGGACCCGGACGACCCGCCGCTGGTCAGCGGATGCAGCGGCTGAGCCGGCCGCCGGCCCGGCACACCGCCGGCAGCGGCCCCCACCCCAAACCCCGTGCACCACCCACCGACCGTACGGCAGCATGGCACCCATGCCCGCACTCCAGCGCGACGAGGCGCAGACCCGAGCCCGACTGATCGACGTCCACCGCTACGAGGTCGACCTCGACCTCACCCAAGGCGAGGAGCGGTTCGGCTCCCGCACGGTCATCCACTTCACCGCGCGCACCACGGGCGACACCTTCGTCGAACTCAAACCCGTCCAGCTGCACTCCGCCACCCTCGACGGCCACCCCCTCGACCTCACCACCCTCGACGCCAACCGCCTCCCGCTCACCGGCCTCACCCCCGGCACCCACGAGCTCCGCATCGACGCCACCATGCGCTACTCCCGCACCGGCGAAGGCATGCACCGCTTCACCGACCCCGCCGACGGCGAGAGCTACGTCTACACCCAGCTGTTCATGGAGGACATCCAGCGCGTCTTCGCCGCCTTCGACCAGCCCGACCTCAAGGCCGTCTTCGCCCTGACCCTCACCGCCCCCCACGGCTGGACCGTCCTCGCCAACGGCATCACCGAAGACCTGGGGGAGGGCCGCTGGAAAGCCGCCCCCACCCCCCGCATCTCCACCTACCTCGTCGCGGTCGCCGCCGGCCCCTGGCACTCCGTCCGCACCCAGCACGCCGGACTGCCCTTCGGCATCCACTGCCGCCGCTCCCTCGCCCCGCACCTCGACGCCGACGCCGACGAGATCCTCGACATCACCCGTCGCTGCTTCGACCGCTACCACGAGATCTTCGACGAGCCCTACCCCTTCGACTCCTACGACCAGGCCTTCGTCCCCGAATTCAACGCCGGCGCCATGGAGAACCCCGGCCTGGTCACCTTCCGCGACGAATTCGTCTACCGCTCCGCCGTCACCGACACCGAACGCCAGACCCGCGGCATGGTCATCTCCCACGAGATGGCCCACATGTGGTTCGGCGACCTGGTCACCCTTCAATGGTGGGACGACATCTGGCTCAACGAGTCCTTCGCCGAATACATGGGCTACCAGGTCCTCGCCGAAGCCACCCGCTTCACCGACACCTGGACCGACTTCGCCGTCGCCCGCAAGGGCTGGGGCTACGACGCCGACCAGCGCCCCTCCACCCACCCGGTCGCCCCCGCCCCCGAAGACGTCCCCGACACCGCCTCCGCCCTCCTCAACTTCGACGGCATCTCCTACGCCAAGGGCGCCTCCGCACTGCGCCAACTCGTCGCCTGGATGGGCAACAAGGCCTTCCTCACCGGCATCAACGACCACTTCGCCCGGCACCGCTTCGGCAACGCCACCCTCGCCGACTTCATCGACTCCCTCGCCCGCGCCACCGACCGCGACGTCCACGCCTGGGCCGCACGCTGGCTGCGCACCACCGGAGTCGACACCCTCACCCCCGTCGTCCACGACACCGACGACGGACACTGGACCCTGACCGTCGACCGGACCGGAAGCGGCGACGGCACCCGCCCGCACCGCCTCACCGTCGGCCTCTACGACCACCACCCGCACACCCCCGGCCGCCTCGTCCCGCGCACCCCCCTCTTCCTGGACGTGCCCGTCGACGAACCGCACACCGGCACCGGCCCCCGCCCCGCCCTGCTCCTCCTCAACGACCAGGACCTCACCTACGCCAAGGTCCGCCTCGACCCCACGTCCTGGGACACCGCCCTGCGCACGCTGTCCGGGCTGCCCGACCCGCTCACCCGCGCCGTCGTCTGGAACGCCGCCCGCGACATGGTCCGCGACGGCGAACTGCCGCCCACCGCCTACCTCGACGCCGCCCGCGCCCACCTCCCGCACGAGACCGACCTCGCCATCATCCAGGGCGTGCTCGCCTTCGCCCGCACCCAGATCGCCGACCGCTACCTCCCCGCTGACCGACGCCACACCGCCCTGGCCACCCTCACCGCGCTCAGCCGCGACATACTGCGCCGCACCGAAGGCCCCGACAACGGCACCCGCGCCGGACTCCGGCTCACCGCCGTACGCGCCTTCATCGACAGCGCCACCACCCCCGAAGGCATCCAGGACTGGCTCGACGACGGCAGCGTCCCCGGCGGCCCACAGCTCGACCCCGAACTCCGCTGGCGCATCCTCGCCCGGCTCGCCACCCTCGGCGCCACCCCCCTCGACACCCTCCGCGACGCCATCGACGCCGAACTCGCCCGCGACCCCAGCGCCACCGGCCGCGAAGGCGCCGCCCGCTGCCGTGCCGCCCTACCCGACCCGGCCGCCAAACAGGCCGCCTGGGACGCCCTGTTCACCACCGACGAGACCGACGAGAAACCAGCCCTCTCCAACTACCTCTTCACCGCCACCGCCACCGGCTTCTGGGCACCCGAACACCACGACCTGCTCCGCCCCTACGTCGCCCGCTACTTCACCGACGCCCCCGCCCTCGCCGCCGCCCGCGGCCCCGCCCTCGCCGAGGCCGCCGGCCGCTACGCCTTCCCCGCCACCGTCATCGAGGAGGACACCCTGCGCCTCGGCGAAGCCTGCCTCGCCGACAGCGACCCCACCCCGGCGCTCCGCCGCAAGCTCGTCGACCAACTCGACGATCTGCGACGCGCCCTGAAGGTCCGCGCGGCGACCACCGACGCCGTGGCCGAGTAGGGGGAGCCACTCCGGGCGCGGAGCCCCCCCGGGGCCGGAGACCTCCCAGGCCCGGAGACACCCCGGGCCCGGAGACACCCAGGGCGCTTTCCCAGGAAGCCCTGGGGCCCTGGGACTTCCTGGGGCCCTGGGCTGGAGCCCACGGCCCACCCCGGGCGCTCCACCGCCCACCCCAGGTGCCGCCGGACCGGCAGCCGGCGGCACCCGAACACCTGCGGTACACCCGTACCACTTACGGGTGGTATGACCGCAACCACTGGATGCGCAGCGTACCGGGACAGTAACTTAGGGCTGCCTAACGTCTCGTCCGCCCGGGCACCGCCCCCGCGACGCAGACCCACCTCCCTGAACGCCCTGACAGAAGAGCACACCCATGCCTGTGCCCCCTGCCGGCACCGCCCTCGCAGGCGGCACCAACGGCCCCCGCGCACTCCGCCCCCTCCTCGACACCGTCCTCGACGCCCTCACCACCGGTGCCGAGGACCGCGCCGGCCCCCTCCCACCCGGCGGCCCCGACGCCGTCGCCCGCGACGTACGCGACGCCTGCCACCCCGTCCTGCCCGACGACGGCACCGGCCCGCACGCCGCCCTCCGCACCCTCGTCCACACCCTCGCCGCCGGCGCCGCCGACCCCGCCGACCCCCACTGCGCCGCCCATCTGCACTGCCCGCCACTGGCCCTGGCCACCGCCGCCGACCTCGCCGCCGGCGCCCTCAACCCCTCCATGGACTCCTGGGACCAGGCCCCCGCCGCCTCCGCACTGGAGACCCTCACCAGCCGCGCACTCGCCGCCCTCGTCTACCCCCAGGCCACCGCCCCCGACGCCCTGATCACCACCGGCGGCACCGAATCCAACCAACTCGGCCTCCTCCTCGCCCGCGAAGCCGACACCCGGGCCGCCACCACCGGCCCCCTCCAGGTCATCTGCGGCGCCAACGCCCACCACTCCATCCACCGCTCCGCCTGGCTCCTCGGCCTCCCCGCCCCGATCACCCTCCCCACCCCCAACGGCATCCTCACCCCCGACACCCTCCACACCTGCCTCGCCAACCTCGCCGGATGCACCGGCCCCCTCCTGATCACCGCCACCGCAGGCACCACCGACTCCGGCGCCATCGACCCCCTCCCCGCCCTCGCCGACCTCGCCGACCACCACGGCGCCCGCTTCCACGTCGACGCCGCCTACGGCGGAACCCTGCTCTTCAGCGACACCCACGCACCCGCCCTCGACGGCCTCGCCCGCGCCCACACCGTCGCCCTCGACCTGCACAAACTCGGCTGGCAACCGGTCGCCGCCGGCCTCCTCGCGGTCCCCGACCCCACCACCCTCGCCCCCCTCACCCACCAAGCCGACTACCTCAACGCCGACGACGACACCGAAGCCGGCCTCCCCGACCTCCTCAGCCGCTCACTGCGCACCACCCGCCGCCCCGACATCCTCAAGATCGCCGTCACCCTCAAGGCCCTCGGCCGCCGCGGCATCGGCACCCTCGTCGACCGCACCCTCGCCGCCGCCCAGACCCTCGCCGACCTCATCGAGGCCCACCCCCGCTACGAACTCCACTCCCGCCCCACCCTCAGCACCGTCCTCTTCCGCCCCACCGGCGCCGACGACACCACCCTCGCCACCATCCGCCGCACCCTCCTCACCGAAGGACACGCCGTCCTCGGCCGCGCCACCACCCCCACCGGCCTCTGGCTCAAAGCCACCCTCCTCAACCCCCACACCCAACCCGGAGACCTCACCACCCTCCTCAAACTCGTGGAAGGCCACACCCCCCGATGAGCAGCGCCCCCGAAACCCCCCGCACCGACGACGCCCCGCACCCCGACGAACCCCTCGACCTCGTCGGCATCGGCATCGGCCCCTTCAACCTCTCCCTCGCCGCCCTCGCCCAGCCCCTCACCGCACTCCGCTGCGCCTTCTACGACCAGCGCCCCGCCTTCCACTGGCACCCCGGCCTCCTCATCGACGGCGCCACCCTCCAAGTCCCCTTCCTCGCCGACCTCGTCACCCTCGCCGACCCCGCCAACCCCTGGACCTTCCTCAACTACCTCAAGACCCGCGAACGCCTCTTCCCCTTCTACTTCGCCGAGCGCTTCCACATCCACCGCGCCGAATACGACGCCTACTGCCGCTGGGTCAGCGAAAACCTCCCCGACCTCCACTTCGGCCACCACATCGACGCCGTCCGCTGGAACCCCGAACGCGAAGCCTTCGAAGTCGACTTCACCCAACTCGACGCCGACGGCGAAGCCCAGGCCCTCGGCCGCACCCACGCCCGCCACCTCGTCCTCGGCATCGGCACCACCCCCCACATCCCCGTCCCCCTCCGCCCCCTCGCCGACGCCCCCGGCGTCCCCGTCATCCACTCCGCCGACTACCTCCACCACCGCGACGCCCTGCTCGCCGCCGACCACATCACCGTCATCGGCGCCGGCCAATCAGGCGCCGAAATCTTCCTCGACCAGCTCCGCGCCCGCCCCACCGGCCACGAAGGCATCCACTGGCTCGCCCGCACCGCCGCCTTCGCCCCGATGGAATACAGCAAACTCGGCCTGGAACACTTCACCCCCGACTACACCCGCTACTTCCATGCCCTCCCCGAACGCGTCCGCGACGCACTCGTCCCCGGCCAGTGGCAGCTCCACAAAGGCATCGACCACGACACCCTCGCCGCCATCCACGACGAGCTCTACCGCCGCACCCTCGACGGCGGCTGGCCCGACACCACCCTCACCCCCGGCGTCTCCGTACGCACCGCCGGCCGCGTCGGCACCACCAAGGTCGAACTCCACCTCGACCACACCCAGCAAGGCACCCGCTCCCGCCTCACCACCGACGCCGTCGTCCTCGCCACCGGCTACCGCGAACGCCGCATGGACACCCTCATCGCCGCCCTCGACCCCTACCTGCGCCGCGACGCCAGCGAACGCCCCCGCATCGACGAACACCACCGCCTCGTCCTCGACCCCTCCGTCACCGGCTCCTTCTACGTCCAGAACGCCGAGACCCACACCCACGGCGTAGGCGCCCCCGACCTCGGCCTCGCCGCCTGGCGCAGCGCCACCATCCTCAACTCCCTCACCGGCACCACCCCCTACCCCCTCCCCGAACGCACCGCCTTCACCACCTTCGGCCTCCAGCAACCCACCACCGACCGCACCGGCACCATCCCCCGCCAGGGATCCAGCCTCGTCCCCCGCCACTGACCCGCCCTGCATCGCCCCCGCCACTGACCCACCACGCGGCGGCGCCCCACCCGGCACCGCCGCCCCGGTGACCACCCCGGCTCAGAACACCGGCACACCGTCCCGCGTCAACCGCCAGTCCGCCGACGCAAACTCCGCACCGTCGATCACCTTCGCCTCCTGCACCCACCCGATGATCAGGTTCCGGATCTCGTCCGACGTCGACCACACCTGCTGCGCCTTCGCCACATGCGGGAAATTCCCGCCACCACTCGCGCGGTAGTTGTTCACCGCCAGCACGAACCGCGCCGCATCATCCACCGGCTTCCCCCCGAACATCAGCTTCCCGATCCGCCGACCCGCCGGCTGCGCAATATCGATCTCGTACGACACCCCGCGCACCACGTCATAGTTGTAATCCGGCGTACCGTCCGCATTCGTTATCCCGGACGGATCCACCGGGCCCCCAGAAGTCGTCCGCACGTAATACCGCGCCGAAAACTCCAGATAGTCGCGCAACTGAGCACCGGTCAACACCCGTGCCTCCAGCGTGTTGTCGAACGGATACAACGCCGCCATCGACCGGATCGTCACATCCCCCTCCGGAACCCGTGCCGTACGCGAAAAACACGACGCCTGCGACAGCACCGGCAACGCCGCGAACTCCGAACCGGCCAGCGCCCTACGAACCACCTCCGCCTGCACAAAGGCGATGAAGTCCAGTATCGGCGCGTCCTTCACCGGCGCCTCGGCCGCCGTCATCTCCGCCTTCGACCAGCCGATCACCCGATTCACATACGCCACGACCTTCCGGTGCTCCGCCCGCAGCAAACCCGTGATCCGCGCATCCTCCGCCACCGTGTTTGCATTCAGGACCCGCGAACCGACCGAATCCACCTCCCAACGCCCCCGACGCCACTCCACCACCACATCGAAGAGCGTCAACCGCTGCCCCCACTTCAACGGCTCCGACAGCACCACCTCCCGGCCCGTCGCCTTGTTCACCACCCGCCGCTCCGGCACCTCCACATGCGCATGCCCCACCAATATCGCGTCGATCCCCGGCACCTGCTCCGCCACCAACGCCGCCGCATTCTCCACATAGGGCAACTGATCCCCGTACGACGACGACCCGCTCATCCCCGAATGCGCCGCCACGACCACCACGTCCGCGCCCATCGACCGCAGCTTCGGCACCCACTTCGCCGCCTGTTCCACCAGCCCCGGAAACGCCAGCTTCCCCTGCACATGAGCCCGGTCCCACAGCGCGATCCCCGGATTCGTCAAACCCAGCACCGCCACCCGCACCTCCCGCCCGTGCGGTGAGCGCAACCGCTTCATTACATACGGACGGAAAGCCGGCCGCAGCGACTTCGCATCCACCGCGTTCGCACCCAGCAGCGGAAAATCGCAACTCTCCTCGAACTTCCGCAGCACCGGAATCCCGTAATTGAACTCGTGATTCCCCAGCGCCGCCGCGTCATAGCCGATCGCATTCATCGCCCGCGCCATCGGATGCACCGGACCGTGCGGATCCGTGATCGGATCCACCTTCGCGTAGTAATACGCCAGCTGCGTGCCCTGAATGGTGTCACCGGCATCGATCAGCAGCGTGTTGTGCCGGCCCTTCTCCCGCCGCACACCGGACACCAGCGTCGAAATCTTCGCCAGACCCACGTCGTTGTGGTCCGCATCGTCGAACTCCGCGTCCGTGGCGTAGTCCCAGTTGAAGACGTTGCCGTGCAGATCCGTCGTGCCCATGACCGTGAAGGCGTACCGCTCGTGCCGGTGACCGTGCCCACGTCCGTCCGGCACCCGGACGGCCGCCACCGCCTCCGCCGCCGGCGCCCCCGCGAGCGCCACCCCGGCCCCCGTCACCACGGAACCTCCCACGAACTTCCTACGGTCGAGCGACATGCCAACTCCCTTGGAACGATGCGGACAAGAGCCGCCGCACACCCGCGGCAACGCGCGTAGATTCTGGCGCAGCCACCCCGCCCGCAACACCCCTCACACCCACCCCGCCCCCGCCGCCTCGCCATTCCTCACCCCACCCCGCGCTGCCACTTCCCACCCTGCCCCGCGCCCCACTTCCCACCCTGCCCCGCGCCCCACTTCCCACCCTGTCCCTCCCTGATGTGCAACCCTTCCGCCACCCACACCCGAGGAGCCACCCATGACCGACCCGACCCACGACGCCCCCATCGAAGACACCCCCGTCGACACCACCCCCACCACACCCGCCACCCCCGCCCTCCCCTACGGCACCCCCGACACCCCCCGCCTCGCCGTACGCGGCGAAGCCCGTCTCGAAGTCGACCCCGAGATCGCCCGCATCACCGTCACCATCAGCGCCCGCGGCACCGACCGAACCACCGCCCTCACCGACCTCACCCGCCGCAACGAACAGGCCCTCACCCTCATCAAGAGCTACGGCGACGCCATCGAAAAACTGGAGACCGGCGCCTTCAGCCTCACCCCCCAACTCACCGAGAAGGGCCGCCACGAGCGCATCCACGCCTACCACGGACGCGTCACCCACACCGCCACCCTCAACGACTTCACCACCCTCGGCGAACTCACCACCCGCCTCGCCGACCTCGACCTCACCCGCGTCGACGGCCCCTGGTGGGCCCTCCGCCCCGACTCACCCGCCCACCGTGCCGCCCGCACCCAGGCCGTCCACGAAGCCGTCCAACGCGCCCGCGAGTACGCCGAAGCGCTCGGCGCCCGCCTCGACGCCGTCCTCGAAATCGCCGACCTCGGCGCCGAGAACAACGCCCCCGCCGCCGCCCCCGGGATGCGCGGCTTCGCCGGCTACGGCCGCGCCGCCGTCCAGGAGGCCGCCCCCGCCCTCGACCTCGAACCCCAGCGCCAGACCGTCTACGCCAACGTCAATGCGCGCTTTACGATGACCCGTCCCGCACTCTGAGACCGCGCCGCGCGAGGGCGAAATTCCGCTCATCGGAGCGCCTTCGCGCGCATTCCAATACTTGTCAACAGCCTTTCACCAAGCGCTCGTTGAGCAGTCACTTCTTTACAGTTCCCTACCGCCCGGTAAGTCATAGGGTCGAAACATGCGCCGAGCAAAGATCGTCTGCACACTGGGACCCGCCACCGACTCGTACGAGCAGATCAAAGCCCTCGTCGACGCCGGAATGGACATCGCCCGCTTCAACCTCAGCCACGGCACCTACGCCGACCACGAAGCGCGATTCGACCGGGTCCGCAAAGCATCCGAAGAGACCCGCCGCAGCGTCGGCATCCTCGCCGACCTTCAAGGCCCGAAGATTCGCCTGGGCCGATTCCGTGAAGGTCCCGTACTTCTCGAACGCGACGACGTGTTCACCATCACCGTCGAACCGTCCGTCGAAGGCGACCGCCACCTCTGCGGCACCACCTACCACGGCCTCGCCGCCGACGTCACCACCGGCGAACGCATCCTCGTCGACGACGGCAAGGTCACCCTGGAGGTCACCGCCGTCGAAGGCCCCCGCGTCCACACCAAGGTCATCGAAGGCGGGATGGTCTCCGACCACAAGGGCCTCAACCTCCCCGGCGTCGCCGTCTCCGTCCCCGCCCTCTCCGAAAAGGACCAGGACGACCTCCGCTGGGCCCTGCGCTACGGCGCCGACATCATCGCCCTGTCCTTCGTCCGCAGCGGCCGCGACATCGACGACGTCCACCGCATCATGCGCGAGGAAGGACGCTTCCTCCCCGTCATCGCCAAGGTCGAAAAGCCCCAGGCCGTCGAGAACATCCACGACATCGTCGCCGCCTTCGACGGCATCATGGTCGCCCGCGGCGACCTCGGCGTCGAAATGCCCCTGGAAACCGTCCCGATCGTCCAGAAGCGCGCCATCAAGCTCGCCAAGCGCAACGCCAAGCCGGTCATCGTCGCCACCCAGATGCTCGACTCGATGATCGACAACTCCCGTCCCACCCGCGCCGAGGCCTCCGACGTCGCCAACGCCGTCATCGACGGCACCGACGCCGTGATGCTCTCCGGCGAGACCAGCGTCGGCAAGTACCCCACCGAAACCGTCAAGACGATGAGCCGCATCGTCGAGGCCGCCGAGGAGGACATCCTCGCCAAGGGCCTCCCGCCGCTCACCGAGACCAGCAAGCCCCGCACCCAGGGCGGCGCCGTCGCCCGCGCCGCGGCCGAAATGGGCGACTTCCTCGGCGCCAAGTTCCTCGTCGCCTTCACCCAGTCCGGCGACACCGTCCGCCGCCTCTCCCGCTACCGCTCACCCATCCCCCTCCTCGCCTTCACCCCCGACCCCGCCACCCGCTCCCAGCTCAACGTCAGCTGGGGCGTGGAAACCTTCCTCGGCCCCACCGTCAACTCCACCGACGAGATGGTCGCCCAGGTCGACGAGCAGCTCCTGAAGATCGGCCGCTGCCAGAAGGGCGACGTCGTCATCATCACCGCCGGATCCCCGCCCGGCGTCCCCGGCTCCACCAACCTCGTCCGCGTCCACCACATCGGCGAGGACGACACCCCCAAGTAACACCTGGCCACACCCGCACCAGACCCGCTGGGCCGAGGAACTGACTGCCGCCCCTGTCAGTACTTCGGCCCGATGTGTTGGTCCATGAGGGCGACGGAGGCGCGTTTGGCCACGGAGATGTTGTAGGGATCGGACCCCCGTCGGGTGACCCTCCAGTCGACATCGACCTTGTCCAGTGCTTCCGAGTAGAGCTGTCGAATGTCCGCAGACTTGTTGGTGAACAAGTACCGCGGGTACTCGTACCGCTTGCGCTCACCGCCCACCAGCTTCGTCGTCCAGTTGGTGATCCGGCAGCCGTCGGAGTGGATGAGCCCGCGGATGAATTCCCAGGGGTGGGCGTCGACGATGGTTTGCTGCCAGGGTTCCAGAACGATCGACCGCTCGTGCTTCTTGCCCTCGCCGTGCTGAGGGAACATGCACCATAAGTGCTTCGAGTAGACCTTCACGTTGTGGCAGCCGGTCCTGCGCACCCGGCACACGGAGTTGTCCGGGAACACAGCGCGCATGGCGGCCTCACAGGCGTCCATGAGTCCGGGCCAGGCGTCGCCGCACGCGATCATGAGGCTGGGCACGCGGTGGCCCGAGTACTGGATGATGTGGCCGTCGCCGAGGTAGAGGGCCAGGAGATAGGAGTACGCCGCCGGGTCCAGTTCACGCCCGTCGCATCGGGGACACTTCGGGTTGTGGGCGCCCGGACACTCTCCTCGTTTGGCGCGGTCCACGTGGCGCCAGTAGCTGATGGTGCCGAGTGGGATGGCGAATTCCCGGGCTACGTCCGCGTTTCTCGCCCCGGCACGGAGCCGGGCGACCGCCCTTTGTCGTACGTCAGTGCCATGGAAGATCATGACTTCACTGTGAGTGACGCACCGTGTTCGCGCGGCGATACTCGCGAGAACCATGCGAAGGTGGGATTCCGCTTCCTGGGAAGTGCCCGGTGTGGGATTCGAACCCACATGCCCCAAGGGGCACGGCGGTTTGAGCGCCGCGTGTCTGACCAGTTCCACCAACCGGGCCGGTTGCAGAGACACCCTACCGTGTGCGCCGCCGTGGCCGCCTCTGGGTAGGCTGCAATGGCACCACCTGCCAGGAACGAGGAGTCCCGTGAGCGCCGCCGAGCCCGAGCAGCCCGTCGCCGATGACGACCAGTCGCACGTCCCGCCGCTGACCACGCGCGTCGTGATCGCCGAGGACGAGGCCCTCATCCGTCTCGATCTCAAAGAGATGCTGGAGGAGGAGGGCTACACCGTCGTCGGCGAGGCCGGCGACGGGCAGACCGCGGTGGAGATGGCCCGGGAGCACCGTCCCGACCTGGTGATCCTGGACGTGAAGATGCCGGTGCTGGACGGTATCTCCGCGGCCGAGAAGATCGCCGAGGAGAGCATCGCGCCGGTGCTGATGCTGACCGCGTTCTCGCAGCGTGAGCTCGTGGAGCGGGCGCGGGACGCGGGGGCGATGGCGTACCTGGTCAAGCCGTTCTCGAAGAGCGACGTGGTGCCGGCGATCGAGATGGCGGTCAGCCGGTTCACGGAGCTGAGGGCGCTGGAGAAGGAGGTCGCGGACCTCACCCAGCGGTTGGAGACGCGGAAGTTGGTGGACCGCGCGAAGAGCATTCTCCAGACGCAGTACGGGCTGACGGAGCCGGCGGCGTTCCGGTGGATCCAGAAGACCTCGATGGACCGGCGGCTGTCGATGCAGCAGGTTGCCGAGGCGGTCATCGAGGACGCCGCGGAGAAGAAGCAGCAGAAGAAGAAGGACTAGCCGGCGGCTCCGTACCGCGTGTGAGCGGCCCCGTACCGATGGTTGTCGGTGCGGGGCCGCTGTCGTGCGGGGAGTGTTCCGGATGGGTCAGTCCTCGCCGAGGTAGGCCTTGCGGACGGATTCGTCGTGGAGGAGGGATTCGCCGGTGCCGGAGAGGGAGATGCGGCCGATCTCCATGACGTGGGCGTGGTCGGCGAGGGAGAGGGCGGCCTGGGCGTTCTGTTCCACGAGGAGGATGGTCGTGCCCTGGGAACGGAGTTCCCGGATGGTCTCCATGATCTTCTGCATCATGATCGGCGAGAGGCCCATGGAGGGTTCGTCGAGCATGAGGAGTTTGGGGCGGGACATCAGGGCGCGGCCCATGGCGAGCATCTGTTGTTCGCCGCCGGAGAGGGTTCCGGAGGCTTGTTTGCGGCGTTCGCCGAGGATGGGGAAGAGGTCGTAGACGCGTTGGATGTCGGCGTCGATGCCGGCGGTGTCCTTGCGGAGGAACGCGCCCAGCTGGAGGTTTTCGGCGATGGTGAGGCGGGGGAAGAGGCGGCGGCCTTCGGGGGAGTGGGCGAGGCCGCGTTCGACGATCTTGTGGGCGGGGACGCCGTTGAGCGGTGCTCCGTCGAAGGTGATCTTTCCGGCGAGGGGCTTGAGGAGGCCGGAGAGGGTGCGCAGGGTGGTGGTCTTGCCGGCGCCGTTGGTGCCGATGAGGGTGACGGCCTGGCCTGCTTCGACGGAGAATGAGATGCCCTTGACGGCTTCGATCTTGCCGTAGGCGACGCGCAGGTCCTCGACTTCGAGCAGTGCGGTCATGGGGTGTCTCCGGTCTCTGCGGGCTCGGCGGTGTCTGCGCCGGCAGGGGGTGGTTCGGGGGTTTCTGCCGGTGCCGTCGCGGTGTCCTCGACGGGGGTGCCGAGGTATGCGGCGATGACGCGTTCGTCGGCCTGGACGATGTCCGGGGTGCCTTCGATGAGTTTCTGGCCTTGGACGAGGACGGCGACGCGGTCGCAGAGGTTGAAGATGAAGCGCATGTCGTGCTCGATGACGAGCACGGCGGTGCCCTGTGCGCGGATGGCCAGGACGAGGTCCTGGGTGGCGCGGGTTTCCTGGGGGTTCATCCCCGCGGTGGGCTCGTCGAGGAGGAGCAGCCCGGGTTCGCTGGCGAGGGCGCGGGCGATTTCGAGCTTGCGCTGTTCGCCGTAGGGGAGGTTGCGGGCGAGGTGGTCGCGTTTGTGGGCGAGGCCGGTGAATTCGAGGAGCTCCATGGCGCGTTCTTCGCTGGTGCGTTCGGCCTTCTTGAAGCCGGGGCCGCGGAGGAGGGCTGACCAGAGTCCTTCTTTGGTGCGGGTGTGGCGTCCGACGAGGACGTTTTCGAGGACGGTCATGTTGGCGAAGAGGCGGATGTTCTGGAAGGTGCGGGCGATGCCGGCCTGGGTGACGAGGTGGGGTTTGCGGGAGAGGCGGGTGCCTCGGTAGCTAACGGTGCCTTCGGTGGGGGTGTAGAGGCCGGTGAGGCAGTTGAAGAAGGTGGTCTTCCCGGCGCCGTTGGGGCCGATGAGGCCGACGATTTCGCCGGTGTTGACGGTGAGGTCGACGCCGCGTACGGCGGTGAGTCCGCCGAACCGCATGGTGACGCCGTCGGCGCGAAGGGCGGTGTCGTTGCCGGTGGCGGCGTTGTCAGTGGCGGGTGCGATGGTGGGTGGTGTGGTCATGGTCGTCACGCCTTTGCCTTGGTGACGCCGAGGGTGGCGTCGGTGTCCGGTAGGCGCTGGTCGGGCACGTCGAGTTGGCCGGTTTCGTGGAATTCGAGTTGCTTGCGGCGGTCGGGGATGAGGCCTTCGGGCCGGAAGCGCATGAGGAGGACGAGGGCCACGCCGAACAGCAGGAGTTGGTAGTCCTGGAGGAAGTCGAGCTTGGCGGGGATGAGGAAGAGGAGGGCGGCGCCGACGAGGGGTCCGCTGAGGGTGCCCATGCCGCCGAGGATGACGGCGGCCAGGAGGAACGCGGAGTTGGGCGGCTGGGGCCCGGCGAACTGGAACTGTTCGGGGGTGGCGGTGGTCACGACGTGGGCGTGGACGGTGCCGGCGAGGCCGGCGAGGGCGGCGCCGAGGGCGAAGGCGAGCAGCCGCAGCCGGAAGCTGTTGATGCCCATGGCGATGGCGGCGGTTTCGTCTTCGCGGATGGCGATCCAGGCGCGGCCGATGCGGGAGGCCGCGGCGCGCCGGAAGACGAGGACGACGAAGGCCGTCACGAGGATCATCAGCAGGTAGTAGTTGCCGTAGGTGGCGATGGGGATGCCGAGGATGTCGTGGGACTCGCCGAAGTTGAAGCCGAAAATTTCGAGGTTGGGGATGTTGGGGATGCCCATGGCGCCGTTGGTGACATCGGGGCCGGTGGTGCCGTTGAGGTTCAGCATCGCGATGCGGAAGATCTCACCGAAGCCGAGCGTGACGATCGCGAGGTAGTCGCCGCGTAGCCGGAGGGTGGGGGCCCCGATGAGGACGCCGAAGACGAGGGAGGCGGCGGCCCCGGTGAGGAGGGCGGCCCAGAAGGGGAAGTGGAAGCCGAGGGAGGATTCGGGGGAGCCGGAGACCAGCGCGGCGGCGTAGGCGCCGACGCCGAGGAAGGCGACGTACCCGAGGTCGAGGAGGCCGGCGAGGCCGACGACGACGTTGAGGCCCAGGGCGACGGTCGCGAAGATCAGGATGTTCGCGCCGATGATCGTGTACTGGTCGGTGTCCTGGGTGAAGGGGAAGCAGGCGGCCGCGGCGAAGGCCGCGGTGAGGGCGACGCTGCGGTGCGCGTGGGTGAGCTGGGTGAGGCGGGCGATCAACCCGGTGCGGTGCAGCGCGGGGATGGCGAGCACGACGAAGATCAGGTAGCCGACGAAGGGGGCGCCGTCGTCGGTGTCGATGCCGTAGGTGAAGGCGAGCAGGCCGACGGCGAACGCGGCGGCGATGATCAGGATCTCGGCCCAGGACGGCAGTTCGCGGGTGCGGCGCCGTACGGGGCTGGCGGCGAGGGCGGCGGTGAAGCGCTGCCACGGGCCGGTGGAGGCCGGGTCGCCGGGCTGGTCGGAGGGCAGCGCGAGGGCGCCGAGGAGGGTGATCAGTGCGGCGACGCCGGCGACGAATCCGCCGGGTTCGAGGTTGACGAGTCCGCCGAGTTGGACGGCGATGGCGCCGAGGGTGAACCAGGTCGCGGCGAAGGTGGCCAGCGCCGCGAGCAGGGTGGGGGCGTTGCGCCCGGCGGGGGTGAGCCATTGCAGCCCGCGCAGGCCGAGTCCGGCTGCGGCCAGGAGGAGGGTGAGGACGCCGCCGACGAGGGTGAGGATCTGTAGGCCGGCGGGGGATCCGTAGTAGGTGAGGTCGCCGGGGAAGTCGCTGCTCCAGGTCCAGGCGAGGCCGGTGGAGACGGCGCTGGCGAGGGCGCCGGCGGCGGTGGTGAGGCGGGCGGCGCGTTCGGGCACCGGGAGCAGGCCGCGGGCGCCGGTGGTGGTGTTTTCGGTGGTCATCGGTATCACGCCCGATCCGCGACGCGTTCGCCCAGCAGGCCTTGTGGCCGCAGGAGGAGTACGAGGATGAGGAGGACGAAGGCCCAGACGTCCTTCCAGGCTCCGCCGCCGAACTGCTGCATGCCGGGGATCTCTTCGATGTAGGCGGTGGCGAGGGCTTCGGCGATGCCGAGGACGACGCCGCCGAGCATGGCGCCGTAGATGTTGCCGATGCCGCCGAGGACGGCCGCGGTGAAGGCCTTGAGGCCCATGATGAAGCCCATGCGGAACTGGACCTCACCGGTGCGCAGTCCGTAGGCGACGGCGGCGACGCCGGCGAACGCGGCGCCGATGGCGAAGGCGAGGACGATGATGCGGTCGGTGTTGATGCCCATCAGCTTGGCGGTGTCGGGGTCCTGCGCGGTGGCCTGCATGGCGCGTCCGCTGCGGGTCTTGGCGACGAAGAAGCCGAGGGCGATCATGCAGACCGGGGCGGCGACGAGGACGAAGAGGTCGCCGCGCTGCACGGTGGCGCCGAGGATGTCGAAGGCGTGGCCCTTGAACTGGGGGAAGACACGGGCCTGTTTGCCGTCGGGGTACCACTTCCAGATGGCTTGCTGGAGGGCGATGGACAGGCCGATGGCGGTGATCAGGGGGGCGAGGCGGGGGGCGCCGCGCAGGGGGCGGTAGGCGAAGCGTTCGGCGGCGATGCCGACGAGGACGGATACCGCGATGCCGCCGAGGAGCATGATCGGCAGGGCGAGGGCGAGTGAGGTGCCGGCGGGGAGGGCGAGGTAGACGCTGAGCGCCCCGAAGCCACCGACCATGAAGATCTCGCCGTGGGCGAAGTTGATGAGCTGGACGATTCCGTAGACCATCGTGTAGCCGATCGCGATGAGTCCGTACATCGCGCCGAGGATGAGTCCGTTGGCCAGCTGTTGCGGCAGTTCGCTCACCGCAGGGCCTCCGTTGCGTGGGAGAAGAGGGGTCCAGTACTGCCGGGAGTCGCAGCTCCCCTGCTGGGAGCCGGGGCTCCCGTACGGGCGGGTTCGCGGGGTGTCCCGTGTCCCGGTGTGCCACGGGCCGCGCCAGGGTCGTTCGTGGCGTCCTGGCGCGGCCCGGTGCGTCGGTGATGTTGTTCTTCCGGTCGGTCAGCTCTTGTCGAACTTCTTGAATTCGGCGCTGAATCGGGAGGCCCAGGCGCCCTTGTCGACCTGATACGCGGTGATCGTGGTGTTGGTGGTGTCGCCGAACTTGTCGAAGGCGACCTTGCCGGTGACGCCGTCGAAGGTGACCTTGTTCATGGCCTCGACGACCTTCTTGCGGGCGTCGTCGGGGAGCTTGCCGCCGTTGCCGTCGACGACCGCCTTGACGGCCTGGATGACGGACCAGGTGGCGTCGTAGGTGGAGCCGCCGTACGCCTCGTAGGGCTCCTTGAAGCCGGCCGCCTGGTAGTCGGCGATGAACTTCTTGGCGGAGGGGAGTTCCTCGACGGGCTTGCCGACGGAGGAGGCGTAGTCGCCCTGCGCCTTCTTGTTGAGCTTGATGTAGTCGCCGCTGTACATGCCGTCGCCGCCCATCAGGGGAACGGTGACGCCGCCGTCCTTGAGCTGCTGGCTGAGCGGGCCGGACGCGGGGTACTCGCCGCCGTAGAAGACCAGGTCGGGCTTGGCGGACTTGACCTTGGAGACGACGGCCTTGAAGTCACGGTCGTCGGGGCTGACGTGCTCGGTGCCGGCGATCTTGCCGCCGAGCTTGGTGAACTGGTCCTTGAAGGAGGAGGCGAGACCGACGCCGTAGGTCTTCTGGTCGTCGATGACGTAGGCCTTCTTGACCTTCATCTTCTCCCAGGCGTACTGGCCGTCGAAGGCGCCCTGCACCTCGTCGGTGGTGGCGGTCCGGAAGTAGGTGTCGAACTGCCGGACCCGCTTGTTCTTCTTCCAGTCGGGGCCCTGGGTGAGGTCGGGCGTGGTGTTCGCCGGGGATATCAGCGTGACGTTGTTCTGCTTGGAGACCTGCTGCATGGACTGGGCGACGCCGGAATTGAGCGGGCCGACGATGCCGAGGACGTCCTTGTCGCCGGCGAGCTTGGTGGCGTTCTGCTGGCCGACGTTCGGCAGCGCCTTGTCGTCGAGGGCTTCGAGTTTGAAGGTGACGCCCTTGACCTCACCGGTCTTGTTGGCGGTGTCGACGGCGAGCTGGGCGGAGTTGCGGATGCCCAGGCCGAGCGCGGAGAGCTCGCCGGTGGTGGGGGCGTCCAGGCCGATGACGACGGTGGTCTTTCCGCCGCTCTTGTTGTCCTCGCCGCGGGAGCCGCACGCGGAGAGCGTGAGGGCGCCGGTGGCGACTGCGGTGGTGATGATGAGCAAGGAACGGTGACGCACGATCAGTCCTTTCCCTGGCGCGGCCACGGCTGTCGCATGGCCGATTCGCGCGCCGGGCTGTGCGGGGTGGTACCGGTGTCCGAGCTCACAGCGCGCCCGGCGGCGCGGTGACTGGCGGTGACTCTAGAGCGGTGTTCCTCGCGTCGGCAGATGCGCTGAGCAGGATGTGACGCTCTTGTTATGACCGGCGATGACCGTTTTTTGGTTATGGTCCTTACACCTGGGAGCGAACGCGGTACGGAGGTTGAACGCGCACTTCCACGGGCGGTTCGGCCGGGCGGCGGCGGGGCGGCGTCCGCTTATCGGATGCGCATCGGATGCGGTGGGGGCGAGAGCGTCGCGTCGCGCGCGGGGCCGGGGCACGGGATTGGGGCGGTATTGCACGGAAGTTACTCAGAGTTACAGGCATGCGAACGGCCCCGCTCCGGTGACCGGGGCGGGGCCGTGACGACGAGCGGTCGGAGCCGCTCCGTTTCGGTCAGGCGCGGTAGGCATCGGTGGGCGCGTCGCGCAGCATGCAGGTCAGGCGGGCGGTGCAGACCCGCTTGTCGTGCTCGTCGGTGATCACGACCTCGTAGGTGGCGGTGGAACGGCCGCGGTGCACGGGGGTGGCGACACCGGTGACCAGACCGGAGCGAACGCCGCGGTGGTGCGTGCAGTTGAGGTCGACGCCGACGGCGACCTTGGTGGGGCCGCCGTGCAGCATCGAGCCGACGGAGCCGAGGGTCTCGGCCAACACGGCCGAGGCGCCGCCGTGCAGCAGCCCGTAGGGCTGGGTGTTGCCCTCGACGGGCATGGTGCCGACGACGCGGTCCGGCGCGGCCTCGACGACCTGGACGCTCATCCGCTCGCCGAGGTGACCGGCGGAGAAGAGGGCGGGCAGGTCCAGGCCGAGCCCGGCCCACTGGTCGAGGATCTCCTGCGGAAACTTCGTGGTGCTGTGCTCACCCATGCCTACGGCTCCGTTCGCTCGCGCGTGATCGTCGCGCCTGTGATCGTCATCGATCCGTGCCTGTTCCTATCAGGCCGCTGAGCGGGCGCTCAGCCCGGGGTGGCGCGTTCCGTCACTGGCCCGCCGGCCCGCCGGCGCTCCCGGGGTCAGTCCCGCTCCGCGCTCTCCAGACGGATCACCACGGACTTCGCCGCCGGGGTGTTGCTGGTGTCGGCGGTGTGGTCCAGCGGGATGAGGACGTTGGTCTCGGGGTAGTACGCGGCCGCACAGCCACGGGTCGTGGGGTAGTGCACCACGCGGAAGCCCTGCGCGCGCCGCTCGCTGCCGTCGGTCCACTCGCTGACGAGGTCCGCGTACGCGCCGTCGGCCAGGCCCCGTTCACGGGCGTCCTCGGGGTGCACGAGGACGACCCGACGCCCGTTCTTGATGCCGCGGTAGCGGTCGTCCAGGCCGTAGATGGTGGTGTTGTACTGGTCGTGCGAGCGCAGCGTCTGCAACAGCAACCGCCCCTCGGGGACGGTGGGGTAGGTGACCGGTGCGGCGGTGAAGTTGGCCTTCCCGGTGGCGGTGGGGAAGCGACGGCTGTCCCGGGGCGCATGCGGCAGGGCGAAGCCACCGGGGCGCGCCACCCTGGCGTTGAAGTCCTCGAAGCCCGGGATGACACGGGCGATCCGGTCGCGGATCGTCGCGTAGTCCCTCTCGAACTCCTCCCACGGGGTGCGGCTGTCCGGGCCGAGGACACGGCGGGCGAGGCGGGCGACGATCGCGGTCTCGGACAGCAGATGGGGGCTCGCGGGCCGCAGGCGCCCCCGGGAGGCGTGCACCATGCCCATGGAGTCCTCCACGGTCACGAACTGCTCGCCGGCGCTCTGCACATCGCGCTCCGTACGACCCAGCGTCGGCAGGATCAGGGCGCGGGCACCGGTGATCACATGCGAACGGTTCAGCTTGGTCGACACGTGCACGGTCAGCCGGGCGCGGCGCATCGCGGCCTCGGTGACGTCCGTATCGGGCGTCGCGGCGACGAAGTTGCCGCCCATCGCGAAGAACACCTTGGCCTCGTCGTCCCGCAGGGCCCGGATGGCACGGACCACGTCCAGGCCGTGCTCCCGGGGCGGCGCGAAGCCGAACTCCTTCTCCAGTGCGTCGAGGAAGGCGGACGCGGGCCGCTCGAAGATGCCCATCGTCCGGTCGCCCTGGACGTTGCTGTGCCCGCGCACGGGGCACACACCGGCCCCCGGACGGCCGATGTTGCCGCGCAGGAGAAGGAAGTTGACGACCTCCTGGATGGTCGCCACGGAGTGCTTGTGCTGCGTCAGGCCCATCGCCCAGCACACGATCGTGCGCCGGGAGGCGAGGACCATCTCCAGCGCGCGGTCGATCTCCGCCGTGGTCAGCCCGGTCGCGGCGAGCGTCTCCTGCGCGTCCTGACCGGCCCGCGTCAGCTGCGCGAACTCCTCGAAGCCATGGGTGTGTTCGCGGACGAACTCCTCGTCGACGGCGCCGGGAGTGTCGAGGATGCGGCGGTTGAGGGCACGGAACAGCGCCTGGTCGCCGCCGAGGCGCACCTGGAGGAAGAGGTCCGTCAGGGCGGTGCCGACGGCCAGACCGCGCGGGGTCTGCGGGTTCTTGAAGCGCTCCAGGCCGGCCTCGGGCAGCGGATTGATCGAGATGACCTTCGTTCCGCCGGCCTTGGCCCGCTCCAGGGCGGTGAGCATCCGGGGGTGGTTCGTCCCCGGGTTCTGGCCGGCGACGATGATCAGGTCGGCCTTGTACAGGTCCTCCAGCAGGACGCTGCCCTTGCCGATGCCGATGGTCTCCGTCAGCGCGGAGCCCGACGACTCGTGGCACATGTTCGAGCAGTCGGGCAGGTTGTTGGTGCCGAATTCACGGGCGAAGAGCTGGTAGAGGAACGCGGCCTCGTTGCTGGTGCGCCCGGAGGTGTAGAAGACGGCCTCGTCGGGGGAGTCGAGGGCGGTCAGCTCCGCACCGATGAGGTCGAAGGCCCGCTCCCAGGGGACGGGTACGTAGTGGTCCGCGCCCTCGGCCAGGTACATGGGATGGGTCAGGCGGCCCTGCTGGCCCAGCCAGTAGCCGCTGCGGGTGGCGAGGTCGGCGACGGAGTGGGCGGCGAAGAAGTCCGGGGTGACACGGCGCAGGGTGGCCTCTTCGGCGACGGCCTTCGCGCCGTTCTCGCAGAACTCCGCGGTGTGCGGCTTGTCCGGCTCCGGCCAGGCGCAGCCGGGGCAGTCGAAGCCGTCCTTCTGGTTGACGCGCAGCAGGGTCAGGGCGGTCCGGCGGACACCCATCTGCTGCTGGGAGATCCGCAGGGCGTGGGTGATGGCCGGCAGCCCGACGGCGGCGTGCTGGGGCGCGCTGACCTGGGGCGCGTCCTGGATGGGGTCCGTCGCGGGCGGCTTGCCTGCCATAGCGCTCTCCCTTGAGCCGTGAGCTGGTGCTCGCTCCGCCGGGCGCGGCGGATCGTTGCCGTACGCATCCGATCCTGTCACGGACCGGGCGCGGCGGTGTAGGGGAGATCGCGAGGGCGCGGACGGGCCCCAGGGGAACGCGGGGAACCGCGGGGTGTGGGGCGCGGGGGAGGGCCGCGGAGGAGGGCCGCGACGCGGAGCGGGGGCGGGGTACGGACCGGACCGGGGCGGGGTACGGACCGGACCGGGGCGGGGCGTGGGCCGGATCGGGGCGGACTGGGCCAGGGCGGGCGCGACGTCGGAGCGAGAGGGAGCCGGGGCGGTCGCGGCGGGGATTGTCAGTGGGGCGTGGCAGGATCGGGGGCGTGGCAGCAAAGGCAGCGAAGAAGAGCGAAGCGACCGGCACCGAGGCGGCGGCGGGCGGCCGCCCCCACCTGCTCCTGATGGACGGGCATTCCATGGCATACCGGGCGTTCTTCGCCCTGCCCGTGGAGAACTTCACCACCGTCACAGGGCAACCGACCAATGCGATCTACGGCTTCGCGTCGATGCTCGCGAACACTCTCCGCGACGAAGCGCCCACGCACTTCGCCGTGGCGTTCGACGTCTCACGCAAGACCTGGCGGTCCGAGGAGTACGCCGACTACAAGGCGAACCGCTCCAAGACCCCCGACGAATTCAAGGGTCAGGTCGAGCTGATCGGCGAGCTCCTCGACACGATGCGGGTCAAGCGCTTCGCCGTCGAGGGCTACGAAGCCGACGACGTCATCGCCACCCTCACCGAGCAGGCCACCGCCCACGGCTTCCGGGTCTCCATCGTCACCGGCGACCGCGACTCCTTCCAGCTGGTCTCCGACGACGTCACCGTCCTCTACCCCACCAAGGGCGTCTCCGAGCTGACCCGCTTCACCCCGGAAAAGGTCTTCGAGAAGTACGGCCTCACCCCCGCCCAGTACCCGGACTTCGCCGCCCTGCGCGGCGACCCGTCCGACAACCTCCCGGGCATCCCCGGCGTCGGCGAGAAGACCGCCACGAAGTGGATCACCCAGTTCGGGTCGTTCGCGGAACTCGTGGAGCGCGCCGACGAGGTCAAGGGCAAGGCCGGCGCCAACCTCCGCGAACACCTCGATGCCGTCAAGCTCAACCGCCGGCTCACCGAAATGGTGCGCGACGTCACGCTGCCCTGCGGCCCCGAGGACCTGACCCGCGAGGCCTACGACCGCGAAGCCCTCAAGACGTTCCTCAACGCCCTGGAGATCCGCAACCCCGGCCTCCGCGACCGGCTCCACGCCGTCGACCCCGGCTCGGCCGACACCACCGACGAACCCACCCCCGCCGCCGGCGTCGAGGTCGACGGCACCGTCCTCGGCACCGGCGAGCTCGCCCCCTGGCTGGCCGAACACGGCACCGGTCCCCTCGGCATGGCCACCGTCGACACCTGGAGCCTGGGCAGCGGAAGCGTCGCCGAAGTCGCCCTCGCCACCGCCGCCGGCCCCGCCGTCTGGTTCGACCCCGCCCAGCTGGACCAGGCCGACGAGCAGGCCTTCGCCACCTGGACCGCCGACCCCGACCGCCCCAAGGTGCTGCACAACGCCAAGGGCCTGATGCGCGTCTTCGCCGAACACGGCTGGCACATCGACGGCGTCACCATGGACACCGCCCTGGCCGCATACCTGGTCAAGCCCGGCCGCCGCTCCTTCGCCCTCGACGCCCTGTCCATCGAGTACCTCGGCCGCGACCTCGCCCCCGCCGCGGCCGCCGACGGCCAGCTGGCGTTCGGCGCCGACGAACAGGCCGAGGCCGACGCCCTCATGGGACAGGCCCGCACCGTCCTCGACCTGGGCACCGCCTTCGCAACCAAACTGTCCGAGGTCGGCGCCGCCGAACTCCTCCGCGACATCGAACTCCCCACCAGCCACCTGCTCGCCCGGATGGAACGCGCCGGTATCGCCGCCGACCGCGGCTGGCTGGAACGCATGGAGCAGCAGTTCGCCGGCGCCGTCCAGCAGGCCGTCCAGGAAGCACACGCCGCCGCCGGCCATGAGTTCAACCTCGGCTCGCCCAAGCAGCTACAGGAAGTCCTCTTCGGCGAACTCGGCCTGCCCAAGACCAAGAAGACCAAGACCGGCTACACCACCGACGCCGACGCCCTCGCCTGGCTGGCCACCCAGACCGACAACGAACTCCCGGTGATCATGCTCCGGCACCGGGAACAGGCCAAACTCCGCACCACCGTCGAAGGCCTGATCAAGACCATCGCCACCGACGGCCGGATCCACACCACCTTCAACCAGACCGTCGCCGCCACCGGCCGACTGTCCTCCACGGACCCCAACCTCCAGAACATCCCGGTCCGCACCGACGAAGGCCGTGCCATCCGCCGCGGTTTCGTCGTCGGCGACGGCTACGCCTCGCTGCTCACCGCCGACTACAGCCAGATCGAACTGCGCGTCATGGCCCACCTCTCCGAGGACGAAGGCCTGATCGAGGCCTTCACCTCCGGCGAGGACCTCCACACCACCGTCGCCTCCCAGGTCTTCTCCGTCGCCAAGAACGACGTCGACGCCGAAATGCGCCGCAAGATCAAGGCGATGTCCTACGGCCTCGCCTACGGCCTGTCCGCCTTCGGCCTCTCCCAACAGCTGGGCATCCAGCCCGACGAGGCCCGCAAACTCATGGACACCTACTTCGAACGGTTCGGCGGCGTCCGCGACTACCTCCGCCGCGTCGTCGACGAGGCCCGCGCCACCGGCTACACCGAGACCATGCTCGGCCGCCGCCGCTACCTCCCCGACCTCAACAGCGACAACCGCCAACGCCGCGAAATGGCCGAACGAATGGCGCTGAACGCCCCCATCCAGGGCACCGCCGCCGATATCGTCAAGATCGCGATGCTCCGCGTCGACGCCGCACTGCGCGCCGAGAAGCTGGAGTCCCGGCTGCTGCTGCAAGTCCACGACGAAATCGTGGTCGAGGTCGCCCCCGGCGAACGCACCAAGGTCGAAGACCTCGTCCGCCGCGAAATGGCCGCCGCCGTCGAACTCCGCGCCCCCCTCGACGTCTCCGTCGGCTCCGGCGAGGACTGGGAGTCGGCAGCACACTGACCCACGCGGCGGCGCGGCTCAGTCGGCGGTGGACGACACCGCCGACGCGCCCGCCGCCGCACCGGCTGCCGACGAGCCCACCGCCACCCCCGCCGCACACCGGCCCCGGCCCGCCCGCCACACCAGCAGCCGCACGGCCGCCCCGTACAGCAACAGCCCCACACCGAGGCCCGCACCCGCACCGAACAGCGCCGTCGGAAGATAGCTGAACCACCCCACCGCGCCGCCGTACTCCCCGTACGCCCGCACCACGCGCTGCACCGCCCCCAGCAACACACACAGCCCCACCGGCACGGTCAGCAACAGCCGCACCCCCACCGTCAACGACGGCACGGCGCCCGGCCCTGACACGCCCACCGGCGCCCCACCACCGGCCCGCCCGCCCCGCAGCGCCGACCCCACGAACCACCCCAACGCCCCCAACGCCACCGCCGACGTGCCGTACTGCACATACGCCGCCACCGGCACCCCCGCCACCACCCCGCCCAGCCCCGGAACCAGCCGCGTCCCCCAACGCCCCGCATGGGTGAAGGCATCCCACACCACATGGGTCGCCGACCCGAGCACCGCGGACACCACGAACCAGCCCACCAACGCCGCGACACCACCAGCCCCCCGCGGCCGCCAGGGCCGACCCCGCAGCAACGCCCCCACCCGCCCCCGCCACGCCCGGGGCAACAACGCCAGCAACGGCTCGCGCACCCACAACCAGCCGGCCACGAGCGCCACGGTGACCACCACATCCACCGTCAGCACGCCCCACAGCGCATGCGTGAACGCCCCGAACGCCATCCCGCCCGGCACCATCGAATCCGCGTAATACGTCACGTCCGGCGCGAACGACCCCGCCACCAGCGCCGACGCAACCAGCGGACCACGCGCCGCACCGGTCCGCCGCACGACCGGCAGCACCGCCGCGGCATGGCTGAGCGTGAACGGCATCGTCCCCTCCTCGATCGATTCGGAACATTATGTGTCCGATGAGGGTGGTAGATGACTGGCCCGAGTTGTCGTAGTGTCGCCTGAGTTGGAGCGCCGGGGAGCGCGATACCGCGTCAACAACGCGACGGGTCAACGCGGAGGGGACCACACATGGCAGCCACATTCCGAAGGCGTCTCCAAAGGGGAGCGGCCTCGTCGGCCGTGGTGGCCCTGGTGCTCGCCGCCCTGACGGCCTCTCAATCACCCGCAGCCACCCGGAGCGCCGCCGAGGAACAACACCCCACCCCGCCCCCCGTCGACACCCCCATCGACGGCGGATCGGCCTTCTACACCGACCTGCCGCCCGCCAAACGCCCCGCACCACCACACGACTCCCACCACCCCCGCACCAACAGCCGCATCGGCCCCACCGAGGCCGGCATCCCCGCCACCCTCCTCGCCGCATACAAGAACGCCGCCTCCAGCATCGACACCTCCGACCCCGGCTGCCGCCTCCCCTGGCAACTGCTCGCCGGCATCGGCAAGGTCGAATCCGGCCAGGCCCGCGGCGGAGCCGTCGACGCCGACGGCACCACCCTCCAACCGATCCTCGGCCCCCAACTCAACGGCCACGGCTTCGCCCGCATCCTCGACACCGACGGCGGCCGCTACGACGGCGACCTCACCCACGACCGCGCCGTCGGCCCCATGCAGTTCATCCCCTCCACCTGGTCCCAGGGCGGCCCCCTTGGCACCGGCTGGGGCGCCGACGGCAACGGCGACGGCAAGAAAGACCCCAACAACGTCTTCGACGCGGCACTCGCGGCCGGCCACTACCTCTGCGCCGGCGGCCGCGACCTCGCAACCCCACAAGACCTGGACCGGGCGATCCTCGGCTACAACGACTCCGAGGACTACCTGCGCACCGTGCTGTCTTGGTACGCCTTCTACCGTCACGGCACCCACCAGGTGCCCGACGGCAAGGGCGTACTTCCCGTCCATCACAACGGCGGACGCCACCACGCCACCACCGGAGACGACAGCCACGGCAAGGGCCGCACCGACAGCCGCACGGACCGCGGCCGCGGCACGGGCAACACGCCCGGCACCCAGCCCCGCCCCGGCAAGACACGCCCGAAGGCGCCCACCACGCCACACGAGCCGGGCAACGGCCGTACGCCCGACACCCACCGGCCCACCCCCAAACCGCCCACCCCCAAACCGCCCACGCCAACCGCCCCCCGCACCACCCTCCAGCGGATCGGCGACCAGCGCCTGACCGCCACCGCCGGCACGGACTTCGCCACCGCACCCCAGGTGCGCGCCGAGGACGCCGCCGGCAAGCCGGTCGCCGGCGCCCCCGTCCGCTTCACCCTCCCGCCGGCCACCGACGCCCGCTTCGCCGGCGGCGCCACCGCCGTCACCGTCACCACCGGCAAGGACGGCCTGGCCACCGCGCCCACACTGCACGCAGGCGACACGACCGGCACCTTCACCCTCCGTGCCACCGCCGTCGACCGCACCGACCGAACCGACCGCACCGCACCCGCCGTCAGCTTCGACGCCACCGTCGAGCCCAAGCCGGCGCCCAAGGTCGACCAACTCGCCCGCACATCGGACAAGGAGCTCACGGCGACCGCCGGCCAGGCCTTCGCGGAGGACGCCGTCGAGATCAAGGCCACGTACCAGGGCAAGGACGTCGCGGGCGTGCCGATCACCGCGACCATGGTCACCGACGACCAGGGCCCCTACTTCAAGGACCCCCAGGCCACCGACGACGACAAGAAGGACGAGCCGGTCCGCACCCTCACCGGCCTCACCACGGACGCCAACGGCCTGCTCAAACTCCCCAAGATCTACACGGACACCCACACCGGGACGTTCCTGCTGCGACTGACCACCGCCGACGGCACCACCCTCACCATCCACCTCAAGGTCGCCGCCCCAGCCAACCCCTGACCTGCCCCCACCATCCACCCACACCCGCCGCCGTCCCGCCACCACCAGGCCGGACGGCGGCGGCACACCGTGAACCACCCCCAGCGCCCCAATGCGACAACAGTCCAAAGGAGCCGACGGGTCAAAGGAGCCGACGGGTCAAAGGAGCCGACGGGCCAAAGGAGCCGGCGGGGCAAAGAGACTCGGGCACAACGAAACGAGACGACCAGGCAACGGGACAACGGGTAGCCCCCAACGCTCATACACCCAACCCCCAACCGCTGACACCCAACCCCCAACACCCAACACCCACCGCCAACAGGTATTGCCCAACTGCCCCGCCCACCGGGTACCACCTACACCCACCGGGCAACGCCCCCCTCGGCCCGCCGGGTACCGCCCACGCCCACCAGGTACCACCCACGCCCACCGGGCAACGCCCACCGCCCACGGGTCACCAGGAAACCCGACGCCCAGGGTCCTCAGGTGCAACGTGTTCTCATCTCAGCCACCCGTTGCTACGGTGCCCCCGCCTGACGCTGTATCAGCTCACGGGAGGCCGACATGCGTGCACTCACGGCAGCCGCGGTCGGACTGGCCGCGGCGCTCGCCCTCGTCTTCACACTCACCGCGATCGGCGCGCCCAGCGGCACCACCTCGCCCAAGCCGCTGCTGACCACCGTCCCCAAGCACCCCTGAGGGAGGGACGCCCCCGCCATGCGCCGCACAGCCAGCCTGGTCCTGCTCGCCTTCGCCGTCTTCTTCACCGCGCTGTCCCCGCTGATGCGGTGGTACGCCTTCCCGAGGCTCGCCAAGATCCCGCCCAGCCAGTACCAGGACATGGTCCTGGAGGCCAGGCCCGCCACCCTCATCGACTACGGCACCATGAAGGCCAAGCAGGTCCCCAAGGTGACGATCGTCCAGACCCTCAAGGGAGACGTCGCCGCATCCGAGCGCATCGAGAAGACCGCCGGCCGCGACGTCGTCGTCTGGGACGCCCTGTCCTACATCGCCGGCCCCGACGGCAAGATGGTCTCCGAAATCCCCGAGCGCTACATCTTCGACGCGCACTCCCAGGAACCCGTGCACGCCACCGGCGAGATGGTCGACGGCGACCCCGTACGCCGCGAGGGCATCGAGTACAAGTGGCCGTTCCTCACCGAGAAGCGCGACTACACCTACTTCGACGCCCAGACCCGCACCTCCGCCCCCATCCACTACAAGGGAACCCGCACCTTCCGCGGCCTGGAGGTCTACTACTTCGAGCAGACCATCCCCTGGACCAAGGTCCCGTTGCCCAAGAAGATGCCCGTCAAGGGCATCACCCCGCAGTCCGTCGAGAAGATGGGCACCACCTGCTGGTACACCACCAAGCGGATGTTCTGGGTGGACCCGGTCACCGGTGCACCGGTCAACGGCCAGGAGATCCACAAGGAGGAGCTGCGGGGTGGCGACCTCCTGCCCGGTGGCGGCAAAGTCACTGCGTTCGCCGGCCACGTGAAGATGCGTGACGACTACGTCGACTCCACCGTGGCCCTCGTCACCTCTCAACGCCAGTTGGTTCTGCTGCTCACCCGCTACCTCCCCTGGGGGTTCCTGGTCCTGGGTGCCGTGCTGCTGGCGCTGTCCCTGTACCTGGAAGCCCGTGGTCGGCGTCCCGGCTCCGGCCCCGGCCCCGGTGCCGTCAACGCCGACCCGGCCCCGGAACCACAGCCCCGGCCGACGCCTGCCGTGTGATGCCTCCTCTTGCTTGCTATGCCTCCCCTTCCGTTTCCATGAGGTGCCTCTTGCGATGCCTCCTCTGCCGCGGGGTGCCTCGTTCGCCGTGTGGTGCCTCCTTCTTTTCCGGCAACGATTACGGACGGTGAATTCGTTCCTGCGGGGCGTGACGTTCTGTGATTTCAGGGGGGTGTCGGGGGTGGTCTAAGGGTCCATGTCGGGGTTGCGAGCGGGGTGTGCGCGGTGTGCGTGTCACGGGGTGTGCGTGTAGAGGCGGTTCTGGTGGGTGGTCCGTGGTCCTGGTGTGTGCCGGAGCGTCAGCGGGGGTGCGGTGCTCCGATGCTGTCGCGTGTTGCTCGGTTTCCGTGAGGTGGGGCTTCAGCCGCATTGGAGGCGTGCGGTGGTGTGGCGGGTCGGTTCGGCGGTCGACGGATCCTCCGGCCAGGGGTGCTTGGGGTAGCGGCCGCGCAGCTCCGCGCGCACGGACCGGTATCCGTCCCGCCAGAAGGACGCGAGATCGGCCGTGACGGCGGCCGGGCGGCCCGCGGGTGAGAGCAGATGCACCAGTACGGGCACCCGGCCGCCGGCCACCTTCGGGGACTCCTGTAGGCCGAACAGCTCCTGCAACTTCACGGCCAGCACGGGCTGCTCGCCGCCGTAGTCGATGCGTATCCGAGAACCGCTCGGTACCTCGATCCGCTCCGGCACCAGCTCGTCGAAGCGGGCCGCGTCGCCGGTCGCCCACGGAAGCAGCCGGGCCAGCGCCTGGCCCGCGTCCACCCGCTCCAGATCGGCCCGCCGCCGCGCCCGGCCCAGCTCCACGCCCAGCCAGTCCTCGACCCGCTCCAGCAGCGCCGCGTCCGACACCTCGGGCCACGGCGCGCCCAACGCCCGATGCGCGAACGCCATCCGCTGCCGCAGCGTCACGGCGGCGGGCGGCCACTGGAGCAGCCCGAGCCCCTCCCGCCGCAGCCCGGACGTCACGGCATCGCGCAGCAGCGCCGGGTCGGGGGCGGTCAGTGGGCGCGATGCCACCTCGATCGCGCCCAGCCGGGTCACCGTCCGGGCCACCACATCACCGTCTGCCCAGTGCACCTCCTCACCCGAGGAGCACAATGCCCGTGCCGCCGCACATGCGGTCTCCTGATCGATCACCGCCGCCAGCCGCACCCGCGCCGATGCCGCCGCCACCGGCCGGTCCGCGACCGCCACGGCCAGCCACCCGGCGTCCCGCAGTCGCGAACCGTCCCCGGCCCGGGCGCCGGGCCCCGCGCCGGCCCCCGCCAGCTCGGCACCGGTCCCGGATGCCATCAGAAAGCTCCCGGCGCCACGGGCCCGCGCCACGCGCTCCGGGAACGCCAGCGCGGCGATCAGCCCGGCGACGGCGTCATCGGTGGCGCCCGCGTCCGCACCGCCCCCTGCGCCGACGCCGGTACCGGAACCCGAGGCGCCGGTGCCGGACGCGCTCTCGTTCCGGCCGCCGTCCGCCCCCGGCTCGCGGCCCGCCGAGGCGAGCCGTCGTGCCTCCTGCCGCCACCTGGCGGCGTAGCCGTCGCCACCGCGGCGCGCCGTGCGCCAGGCGGCCGCCAGGTCGTCCCCGTAGGCCCGTGGCGGCTCCTCGCTCAGGAGGGCGACCACCTCTGCGGCCCGCCGTACGCCGACCTCGGCCGCGCCGTCCACCAGGGCGCGCGCCAGCCGGGGGTGGACGCCGAGCCGTGCCATCCGTGTGCCCCGGTCCGTGGCCCGGCCGTCCGGGTCCACCGCGCCGATCGCCGTGAGCACCTCCCGGGCCGCGGCCAGCGCACCAGCGGGCGGGGCGTCGAGCAGCGCCAGACCGCTCGCGGCCGGATCGCCCCAGCAGGCCGCCTGTAGGGCGAACGCGGTGAGATCGGCGACCTTGATCTCCGGCTCGGGGAACGCCGGTAGCCGCCCGTCCTCGCCCTCCGACCAGCACCGGTAGACCACGCCCGGCGCCTCGCGACCCGCCCGGCCCGCACGCTGACGGGCCGCCGCGCGGGAGGCCCGTACGGTCGTCAGCGCACTCAGACCCCGTGCGTGGTCCATCCGCGGCACCCGCGCCAGTCCGCTGTCGACGACCACCCGCACGCCCGGCACGGTCAGGCTCGACTCCGCCACCGAGGTCGCCAGCACCACCCGCCGGACTCCGTCGCCGCCCGCCAGCACCGCGTCCTGTACCTCGGCCGGCGCCCGCCCGTGCACCTGGAGCACGTCGGCGTCCACCCCGGCCAGCTCCCCGGCGACCCGCCCGATCTCCCCGACGCCGGGCAGGAAGCACAGCACGTCGCCCGTCCGCTCGCGCAGCGCCCGCCGCACCACACCCGCCACATGGCTCAGCAGGGCGGGGTCCACCCGCATCCCGTGCGCGGGCCGCACCGGCCGCTCCGGCGGTGCCCAGACCGCGTCCACCGGATGCGACACGCCCGACGCCTGCACTACCGGAGCCGGGCCGGCGGTGCCGCCCAGCAGCCCTGCCCACCCCTCGGCGTCCGTGGTCGCCGACGCGGCCACCAGTCGCAGCTCGGGCCGCAGCGTCGCCCGTACGTCCAGCAGGAAGGCCGCGGAGGTGTCGGCGTCCAGATGCCGTTCGTGGCACTCGTCCAGCACCACGACGTCGACACCGGCCAGCTCCGGATCGCGTTGCAGCCGCTGGAGCAGCACTCCGGTGGTGACCACCTCCACGGTGGTACGCGGTCCCGCCCGCCGCTCACCACGGACCGTGAAGCCGACCTGTTCGCCGGTCTTCTCGCCGAGGAGCCAGGCCATCCGCCGGGCGGCGGCCCGGACGGCGATCCGTCGCGGCTCGGCGACCAGCACCCGCCGGCGCGGGCCCTCGCCGGTCAGACCCGCGAGGTCCAGCGGCACCAGGGTCGTCTTTCCGGTGCCCGGCGGGGCACACAGCACCGCGCTGCCGGCCTCGTCGAGGGCGGCGCGCAGCGCGGGCAGGGCGGTCCGTACGGGCAGCTGGGCGAGGGCGTCACGAGCGATCACGTCCCCAGTGTGCAGGCCGCCACTGACAGTGCGGTGCCGCTGTCACTGCGGTGCTGCCGCGGGCCGGTCACCACGCCACCGCGGGCTGCTCGCCACGTCTCCTCGGGCCTCCGCCCAAGCTTGCGGGGGGCGCCGTCTCGGGTTCAGGCGTCCGTGCGCTCGCACACGAAGATCGCGGTTCCCGGGATGAGGTGTCCGCGCAGCGGGGACCAGCCGCCCCATTCCTGCGTGTTCCATGCCGGCCACTCGGGCTCGACGAGGTCCACGAGCCGGAATCCGGCCGCCACCACGTCCCGTACGCGGTCACCGAGCGTCCGGTGGTGCTCGACGTACACCGCCCGGCCGGTCTCGTCCTGCTCGACGTACGGCATGCGGTCGAAGTAGGAGGCCGCCACGGAGAGCCCCTCGGGGCCGGGTTCGTCGGGGAAGGCCCACCGGATGGGGTGGGTCACCGAGAAGACGAACCGTCCGCCGGGCCGCAGCACTCGCCGGACCTCGTGCAGCACCCGTACCGGATCGGCGACGAACGGCAGCGCACCGTACGCGGAGCAGGCCAGGTCGAAGCTGCCGTCCCGGAACGGCAGCGCCCCGGCGTCCGCCTCCACCAGCTCGGTCACCTCGTCCGTCGTGGTGTCGGCGATCCGCAGGGCGTGCTGAAGCTGGCGGTGGGAGATGTCGAGCGCCACCGGGAGCGCGCCCTGGGCGGCCAGCCAGCGGGAGCACTGCGCCGCGCCGGCCCCGATCTCCAGGATGCGTCGGCCCTTCAGCTCGGTGGTCGGGCCGAGCAGCGCGGCGTCCGCCTCGTCGAGTCCCTCCGGTCCCCAGACGAACCGGTCGTCCCCGAGGAACGCGCCGTGCTCGCTCTGGTACTCGTCGGCGTTGCGGTCCCACCAGCCCCGGTTGGCGCGGCTGCTTTCGGTGTCGGAGGCGTCACGGCGGGTCGCTTCCGGCTCGTGGTCTTGGTTCATCGCGCCTGTCGTCGTAGTCTTCGCTGTGCTTGTCGCTGCAGGGACTGTGAGGCCGTACGACCTCGCGGAACATCGCGTGTGCCGTTTTTGGGGCGTTCCGTCCCGGGTGTGCGCGTTCGCGCATTGACCGTGTCCGGCTGCCCCCGTATGCTACAAGTTGCGCTGCGGGCTTGCGCGCCTCAGACGGAGCAGGCCGCGCTCGCATCTGTATGTACCCCTCGGTTTTGAGGCGTTTCGGTCGTCCCGAATGCTCCGGCATTTACGGGCTTCCGATCAAGGCGTCTCTGACACTGTCCGGCTTATGCAGAGGCGATACGGGCTCTCGGCGTAGCAGTACCTACGACTTCAATGTCCGTACCGGAGCCCTTTCCCACATGACGAGCAGCACCGAGACCACCGCCACCACCCCGCAGGTTGCGGTCAACGACATCGGTAACGAGGAAGCCTTCCTCGCCGCGATCGACGAGACGATCAAGTACTTCAACGACGGCGACATCGTCGACGGCGTCATCGTGAAGGTCGACCGGGACGAGGTCCTGCTCGACATTGGTTACAAGACCGAAGGCGTCATCCCGAGCCGCGAGCTCTCGATCAAGCACGACGTCGACCCCAACGAGGTCGTCGCCGTCGGTGACGAGATCGAGGCCCTGGTCCTCCAGAAGGAGGACAAGGAAGGCCGCCTGATCCTCTCGAAGAAGCGCGCCCAGTACGAGCGTGCCTGGGGCACCATCGAGAAGATCAAGGAAGAGGACGGCATCGTCACCGGTACCGTCATCGAGGTCGTCAAGGGTGGTCTCATCCTCGACATCGGCCTCCGCGGCTTCCTCCCCGCCTCCCTGGTCGAGATGCGCCGCGTCCGCGACCTGCAGCCCTACGTGGGCAAGGAGCTCGAAGCCAAGATCATCGAGCTCGACAAGAACCGCAACAACGTGGTCCTTTCCCGCCGTGCCTGGCTGGAGCAGACCCAGAGCGAGGTCCGCCAGACCTTCCTCACCACCCTCCAGAAGGGCCAGGTGCGCTCCGGCGTCGTCTCCTCCATCGTCAACTTCGGTGCCTTCGTGGACCTGGGTGGCGTCGACGGTCTGGTCCACGTCTCCGAGCTGTCCTGGAAGCACATCGACCACCCGTCCGAGGTCGTCGAGGTCGGCCAGGAGGTCACGGTCGAGGTCCTGGACGTCGACATGGACCGCGAGCGCGTGTCCCTGTCGCTCAAGGCGACCCAGGAAGACCCGTGGCAGCAGTTCGCCCGGACCCACCAGATCGGTCAGGTCGTCCCGGGTAAGGTCACCAAGCTCGTTCCCTTCGGTGCGTTCGTGCGCGTCGACGAGGGCATCGAGGGCCTGGTCCACATCTCGGAGCTGGCCGAGCGCCACGTCGAGATCCCGGAGCAGGTCGTCCAGGTCAACGACGAGATCTTCGTCAAGGTCATCGACATCGACCTCGAGCGCCGCCGCATCAGCCTCTCGCTGAAGCAGGCCAACGAGTCCTTCGGTGCCGACCCGTCGGCGGTCGAGTTCGACCCGACCCTGTACGGCATGGCCGCGTCCTACGACGACCAGGGCAACTACATCTACCCCGAGGGCTTCGACCCGGAGACCAACGACTGGCTGGAGGGCTACGAGGCCCAGCGCGAGGCCTGGGAGCAGCAGTACGCCGAGGCCCAGCAGCGCTTCGAGCAGCACCAGGCGCAGGTCATCAAGTCCCGCGAGGCCGACGAGCAGGCTGCGGCCGAGGGCGCTGCGGCGCCGGCGGCCCAGGGCGGCGGCAACGGCGGCGGCAACGCCGGTGGCGGCTCGTACTCCTCGGAGTCGGCGGACAACTCCGGCGCCCTGGCGTCGGACGAGGCGCTCGCCGCGCTCCGCGAGAAGCTGGCCGGCGGCCAGAGCTGAGCTCGCGCCGGTAGGCAGTAGCTGATCGACGAAGGCCCGTTCCCTCAGGGGAGCGGGCCTTCGGCGTGTCCGGGAGGCGCAGCGCGTGAGCCCACCGGAACGCCCGGATTGGCGACGCCGCGCCCGCCGGAGACCGTGTTGTCGCCCGTGATGGTCACCGGGCAGCCGGAGGCGTCGTAGTTGGTGATATTGAATCCGTAGCGGCCGGATCCGGTGGCGCCGCTCAGATCGGACGACGCCGTCGGAGGCGTCCATCATGATCCCTTTCTGGCCCCGGTGACGGCGATGCCCTGGACGGTCCAGTAGGGGGCGCCGTTCAGATACAGCCCGTAGCCGCCGCTCGTGGTCAGTACGGCCTGGGAGGAGCCGGTCAGCGTGATCCGGGACGAGGCGGTGCCGGCGGCCGCGGTCGTGAAGTTGCCGTGGTACGTGCCGTCGGCGAGTTGAATCCGGTCACCCGGCCTGGCTGCGGCGAGGGCGTCCTTGAGCTGCGCGGCCGTCGAGAGGTCGACGACCCGGGTGGGTGCGGCGGGCGGGGCGCTTCCGGTGGTGGCCGTGGCCGATGCGGCCAGTGGGAGGAGGGCGGCCGCCCCCAGTAGGGCGGCGCCGGGGCCTGTCAGGCGGGGGCGGTGAGGGCGGAGGGAGTGGGGGGAGTGGAGCGGCTGCCTGGAACGGCGGATACGCATCCAATTTTCTTCCTGTATATGAACGTTGGGTGTGGATGTGACGGTGTTCCGCGGGGTGAAGGTAGAACCGGGGGCTATGGGCGTCAAGAGGTCTGGTGGTGGGGGTGGCGGGGCGAACCAGGCTCCTTCGTGAGGGAGTTGCGTTCATCCACTTGAACGGCAGGTCTGGAGAGAGGAAAGGGCGGCCGGTGGGCGGGGAGGGGGAGTGGGCGAGGGGCGTGGGGCGGAGCGCTCATGGCCGCACGGAACGTGTCCGGAAAGGGACGGGGCGCATCCAGGGCCGGGAATGCCTGCGGATGATCGTGCGTTGCCGTTCATGAGAACGAGGAGGAGCGGTCACTGTGTTGGATCCCCAGAGTTTGTACGCATGGGAGCCGAGCGGGCTCGCGGAGGTCGAGGCGCTCGCCTCCAGGGACTCCGCCGGACTGGTGCTGCTGTACCACTTCGACGGGTACATCGACGCCGGCGAGACCGGCGACCAGATCGTTCGGCGACTGCTCGACGGCCTGCCGAACGAGGTCGTCGCCCGCTTCGACCACGACCGCCTCGTCGACTACCGGGCCCGCCGGCCGCTGCTCACCTTCGAGCGCAACCGCTGGACCGCATACGAAACGCCGGGCATTGAGCTCCGGCTGGTGCGCGACACCACCGATGCGCCGTTCCTGCTGCTGTCCGGACCCGAACCGGACGTCGAGTGGGAGCGCTTCGCGGCCGCCGTGAAGCAGATAGTGGAGCGGCTCGGCGTACGCCTCTCGGTGAACTTCCACGGTATCCCCATGGGGGTCCCGCACACCCGCCCGGTAGGCCTCACCCCGCACGGCAACCGCACCGACCTGATGCCCGGGCACGCCAGCTTCTTCGACGAGGCCCAGGTGCCGGGCAGTGCAGAGGCGCTGATCGAGTTCCGGCTGGCCGAGGCGGGACATGACGTGCTGGGCGTGGCTGCACACGTGCCGCACTACATCGCCCGGTCCGCATATCCGGACGCCGCGCTGACGGCCCTGGAGGCGGTGACGGCTGCGACCGGTCTGGTGCTGCCCGCCGCGGCCCATGCGCTGCGCACGGAGGCGCTGCGGACCCAGGAGGAGATCGAGCGGCAGATCTCGGAGGGCGACGAGGAGTTGGTCGCCCTGGTCAGCGGGCTTGAGCACCAGTACGACGCGGTGGCCGGCGCCGAGACCCGGGGAAATCTGGTGGCCGAGCCGGTGGAACTCCCGTCGGCTGACGAGATCGGCAGGGAATTCGAACGCTTCCTGGCGGAGCGGGAGGGCGACGGCCGCGCGGACGGGCGCTGAACGGGGCCCCGAGCCGGGGAAGGCTCCGAGCCGAGGGGGGCTCCGAACTGGAGGGAGGCTCCGAGCTGGAGGGGGGAATCGACCACCGGCGAGGGGGAGCGGGGTGGGCGCCGGTCTTGGCGCGGGCGTGGAACGAGGCGGGCTTCCGGGCCTCCCGTGCTCCGCCCACCCCGACGGACCGTATAGCGTGGGCCCATGGTGAAGGTGGGGCTGACGGGCGGAATCGGCGCGGGCAAGAGCGAGGTTTCGCGCTTGTTGGCGTCGTACGGCGCGGTGATCGTGGACGCGGACAAGATTGCCCGCGAGGTCGTCGAACCCGGGACGCCCGGACTGGCGGCGGTGGTCGAGGAGTTCGGGGACGGCGTCCTGACGCCCGAGGGCACGCTGGACCGGCCGAAACTGGGCGCGATCGTGTTCGCCGACGCCGAGAAGCTCAAGGCGCTGAACGCGATCGTGCACCCGCTGGTGGGCGCGCGGTCGGCCGAACTCGAAGCGGCTGCCGGACCGGACGCGGTGGTGGTCCACGACGTGCCCCTGCTGACGGAGAACGGCCTGGCGCCGTTGTACGACCTGGTGGTCGTGGTCGATGCCGCGCCGCAGACCCAGTTGGACCGGCTCGTGCGGCTGCGCGGTATGGCGGAGGACGAGGCGAAGGCCCGGATGGCGGCGCAGGCGACCCGTGAACGGCGCCTGGCTGTCGCGGACCTCGTGATCGACAACGACGGCCCGCTGGAGGCCCTGGAGCCGCAGGTCCGCGCTGTGTGGGAGCGCCTGCGGGAGGTGTGAGGCCGGGCGGTACCCTCGCCGCCATGACAGCAGCTACCGACCTCGACAGCAACGTTCCCGGCAGCGATCCCGCTCCCGCTTCCGCACCGGAGCACGCATCCGGCTCCGGCGACCTCTCCGGCTCGGCGGCCGGCTCCACGTCCGACGGCGCCTCGGCACCTGCCTCGTTCGTGGTGAACATTCCCGGCATCGCGGACGCCGATCTGGAGCCGGACCCCCTGGACCCCGCCCAGATCGTCTCCGGGGAGCCGGTGGTCACGGGCAAGGTGCTCTGGGAGTCTCCGGACGGCCGGCAGATCCGCGGCATCTGGCAGATCACGCCCGGGGTGGTGACGGACACCGAGGCCAACGAGCTGTTCGTGGTGGTCAGCGGCCGTGCCACGATCGAGGTCGAGGGCGGCTCCGTCCTTGAGGTCGGCCCGGGCGACGCCTGCGTCCTCCGCGAGGGCGACCGCACGCGGTGGACCGTGCACGAGACTCTGCGCAAGGCGTACCACATCAGCATGTAGGGCGTTGGGGCTGTTTGCGTGCGTGCGTGCGTGGGCGGGTGGCGGGCGGGACGTTCGGCGGTGGTGGGGAGAGGGGGCAGGGTGGGGCGGGGTGGGTGTGCTCCTCCTCCGGGGCCCCCCCCCCCCCCCCCCCCCCCCCCCCCCCCCCCCACCCACCGCGGGGGGGGGGGGGGGGGCCCGGGGGGGGGGTGGATGTTTTAATAA
>NZ_JBEZIX010000039.1:0-101721 GCF_040651315.1 Streptomyces sp. NPDC048506 | reverse complement strand
CCGGGCCGTTGGGGTTGGGGTGTGGGACGTAAAGCGAAGCAGTCCCACACCCCTACCCCTCCGGCCCGTCACTGCACCCGACAGCCCCGCGCAGCGGCACCGCCCGCCGTAGGCGAAACGGCGAGAAACCACCACGATGGGAGAGCCAAAAACGTGGGGCGAACGCCGGCCGCCAGGCCACGGTGGGAAAGCCAACAACGTGGGGGGAACGCCGGCCGCCAAGGCCACGGTCAGCCGAACACGTGGGAGGTCGGACTCTCCGCGCGTCCCGCGCCCGGCGGCATTGCCGGATGGGTGCCGATCAGGACGATGCCGGAGACGATGGCCACGATCCCGGCCGCCTCCCAGGCCAGCGCCCCGGGCGTCACCTGTAGCTGGTCGCCGAGGAAGCCCACGCCGCAGGCGATGCCGGCGAGTGGTTGGGCGGCGGTCAGCGCGGGGAGCGAGAGCCGCAGCGGTGCCGACTCGAAGGCGCTCTGCACCAGCACCAGGGCCAGCACCCCGAGGACGACGATGGCGTACGGCTGCCAGCTGGCGAGCAGGGCGGACCAGCCGCCCTGCCCGAAGTGCTCGCCGCTGATCCGGGTCAGGGCGTCCTGGAGCCCGTAGAGCAGGCCCGCCGCGACGCCGAGCAGGGCGGCCTCCAGGCTCACGTGTACCTGCTCCCGTTTGGCGACGGCGGCCAGCAGCAGGGCGGTGCCCAGCACCATCCCCATGATCAGCCACTGCCACAGGTGGTCGGTGCTCCGGCTGCCGCCCTGCGGGCGCCCGGCCACGATGAAGGCCGTCACCCCACCGGCCAGCAGCCACAGCCCGCCCCATCCGGTGCGGCCGAGCCGCTGCCGGGTCAGCCGCCGTGACAGCGCCATCGCGAACAGCAGATTGGTCGCCAGCAACGGCTCCACGAGGGTGATGTCGCCCATCCCCAGCGCCACCGCACCGAGCGCCATGCCCACCACCATCAGGGCGATACCGGCCAACCACTGCGGCACCCGCACCAGGTCGAGCAGCAGCCGCAGCGAGAGGTAGTCCTTCATCGGCGCGTGCTGTGCGGCGGCCTGTTGCAGTACGAAGCCGAGCCCCAGACAGCAGGCCGCTCCGAGGGCGAGCAGTATCACCGTCACGTCGCACACCTCGTATCGTGCGTGGGCGGGGCTGCGCCCGAGAACAGCCGTCCGACGGCGGGCGCGGGGCCACGCCCGCGGCTCGGCCCCGGTCACCCCCATTCTCTCGCGCGCCCTTGCGTACTGCGCGGTAATCAGACGGTTGACGCGGCAGTCGGGTGCGCTGAGGATCGTGCTCCACGGCGGCCGGCGCGCGCCGGCGTGCCCCGGTGAGGAGAGGCGAAATGGCGTACGACGCTGATGTGATCGTGATCGGAGCGGGGCTCGCGGGCCTGGCCGCCACCGCCGAGCTGGTGGACGCCGGGCGCACGGTGATCCTGCTCGACCAGGAGCCCGAGCAGTCCCTGGGCGGGCAGGCGCACTGGTCCTTCGGCGGCCTCTTCCTGGTGGACTCCCCCGAGCAGCGCCGGCTGCGGATCCGCGACAGCCACGCGCTGGCCTGGCAGGACTGGCTGGGCACGGCAGGGTTCGACCGGCCCGAGGACCACTGGCCGCGCAAGTGGGCCGAGGCGTACGTGGACTTCGCGGCCGGGGAGAAGCGCTCCTGGCTGCACCGGCAGGGCGTCCGGTTCTTCCCCGTCGTCGGCTGGGCGGAGCGCGGCGGCTACGACGCCACCGGCCACGGCAACTCCGTCCCGCGCTTCCACATCACCTGGGGCACCGGGCCCGGCCTGGTAGCGCCGTTCGAGCGCCGGGTGCGGGCCGGCGTGGCCCGCGGCCTGGTGGACCTGCGCTTCCGGCATCGCGTCACCGGGCTGTCGGGCAGCGCGGGCAGTGTGGACACGGTCAGCGGCGAGGTCCTCGAGCCCTCGGACGTGGCCCGCGGCAGGCCCAGCAGCCGCGAGGTGAGCGGCGCCTTCGAGCTGCGGGCCCAGGCCGTGATCGTCACCTCCGGCGGCATCGGCGGCAACCACGAGCTGGTGCGCGCCAACTGGCCCGCCCGGCTGGGCGAGCCGCCCCGGAGGATGCTGTCCGGGGTGCCGGCGCACGTGGACGGCAAGATGCTCGGCATCGCCGAGGCGGCCGGCGGCCGGATCATCAACCGGGACCGGATGTGGCACTACACCGAGGGCATCGAGAACTGGAACCCGATCTGGCCGCAGCACGGCATACGGATCCTGTCCGGCCCGTCGCCGCTGTGGCTGGACGCCCGCGGCAGGCGGCTGCCGGTGCCGCTCTTCCCCGGCTTCGACACCCTGGGCACGCTCGCGCACATCATGCGGACCGGCCACGACCACACCTGGTTCGTGCTCACCCGGAAGATCATCGAGAAGGAGTTCACCCTCTCCGGCTCGGAGCAGAACCCCGATCTGACCGGCAAGAGCATCCGCGAGGTACTGGGCCGGGCCCGGGCGGGTGCCCCCGGGCCGGTGCAGGCGTTCATGGACCACGGCGCGGACTTCATCGTCGAACGCTCCCTGTCCGACCTCGTACGGCGGATGAACGAGCTGACCGAGGAGCCGCTGATCGACGAGGCCGCGCTGCGCGACGAGATCGTGGCGCGGGACCGCGAGATCAGCCACCCCTTCACCAAGGACCTCCAGGTGACCGCGGTGCGCGGGGCCCGGAAGTACCTCGGCGACCGGCTGATACGCACCGCCGCCCCGCACCGGCTGCTCGACCCCCAGGCCGGCCCGCTGATAGCCGTGCGGCTGAGCATCCTCACCCGCAAGACCCTCGGCGGGCTGGAGACCGACCTGGCCTCCCGGGTGCTGACCGAGGGCGGGGCGCCCCTGCCCGGCGTCTACGCCGCGGGCGAGGCGGCCGGGTTCGGCGGCGGCGGGGTGCACGGCTACCGTTCGTTGGAGGGCACCTTCCTCGGGGGCTGCCTCTTCTCCGGGCGCACCGCCGGCCGGGCGGCGGCCCGGGCGGTGGGCTGAGCGGCCCGCGGGGCGGGCCGGGCGATGGGCCCGAAGGGGCCCGCGGGGCGGGCCGGGCGACGGCCTGGAGGGACCGGCGGGGTGGGCCGGGGGAGTGGCGTGGCGGACCGCGCGGAGCGCGCCAGGTGACGGCCCAACCCCGTTCAACGGCAGGCGAGTTGACGGATCCAGCCATTCCTTTTGGCGCCTTGACGCGGAGCTCTGCGTAGCGCTTTGCTGTCCGTGATGACTGGTGCGGTCCAGTCCGTCACCCTCTGCAGCGGCGCGCGCAGGCCCGGCGCCACCCCACCAGGACGACGGGGCGGTGCCCGGACCGTGCGGCGCGCCTTGGAGCCCCCGGACCCGTGATATCCCTCTTCCCTTCACCCGTGCCGCCACCACCAACCCTCCGACGCGCCCGCCACCCCGGCGCCCCGTCCCTCGCCCCCGCCCTGGACGACTCCGAACTGGCCATCGCCGCCGACGCCCTGGCGCTCGGCCAGTGGGCCCGGGTGCGCGCCCTGCTCGCCGAGACCGGCACGGACTGGGACCGGCGCGGCCACCGATTGGCGGTCCTGGCCGTCTGCCCCGGCAGCGCCGCCTGGGCCGGCGACTGGCAGTTCGCCGAACCGGACAGCGGCGACGCCGCCACCCTGCTGGCCCTCGCCACCGTCCGGGACGCCCTGCACGGCGAGCGCAGCGCGGACGCCGCCGCCGAGGCCTGCGAGGCCGCCGCCCGGATGCTGCCCGACGACCCCACGCCCTGGCTCGCCGCGCTGATCCTGGCCCGCCGCATCGGCACCCCCGACGCCCGCGCGCACGCCTTCCGGCAGATCCTGGCCCGCCACCCCGACCACCACCACGCGCACCACCTGATGACCGCGTGCCTGGCCGACCAACACCCAGACAGCGCCGACGACCCCCGGCACCCCGCCCATGAATTCGCCGCCCGGGTCGCGGCCGGCGCCCCCGCCGACTCCCCGCTCGCCCTGCTGCCCGTCGTCGCCCACGCCGAGCGCTACCGCGTACGGGCCGCCGCCGGCCTCGCGCCCCCCGACCCCGCCGACTCCGGCCACTGGTCCACCCGGCACGCCCACCAGCTCCTCCAGGCCGCCGTCGACTGGTGGCTGGAGTGGGAGGGCGAGGACCACCCGCGCGGCAAGATCGACCTCAACTTCCTCGCCCACGCCACGTTCCACGAGGGCCGGACCGCCGAGGCCGCCGCCCTCTTCCAGCGCATCGGCCCGTACCCCACCCGGGCCCCGTGGTCGTACGCGGGCCGCGACGCCGAAGGCGCCTTCCGGGCCGCCAGGGACGCCGTGCTCCGCCGGGTCCGGGACCGTCCGGAGGGCCAGGTGACGAAAGTCTGACGTCGGGGCCCGGACGCTGGCCACGCCGCCCGCACGGTGTTCGAATCGAAGGGTGACCAAGGACCCGAACCCGGCCCGCGCGGCGGGCGGCGGCGAGGACGGGCGCGGCACCCCGGTGGGGCGCCGCGTGGTGCTCGGCATGCTCGCCGCCGGTGCCGCCGGCGTCGCCGCGGCCCCCTTCCTCCAGCGCGCCTGGGACGACACCGTCGGCGCCGTCGCCCAGAAGGACCCCACCGGCCTGTCCGGACTGCTCCCGGCCGGCGGCGGCTTCCGCTACTACTCGGTGACCGGCTCCGTCCCGCACAAGGACGAGCACAGCTACCGCCTCACCGTCGACGGCCTGGTGCGCCACCGCGCCTCCTACCGCCTCGCCGACCTGCGCGCCATGCCGCAGACCCGGCTCGTCCGCGACGTCCAGTGCGTCACCGGCTGGCGGGTGCCCCGCACCCCCTTCGAAGGCGTGCGCCTCGCCGACCTGCTCGACGCGGTCGGCGTCCGCCCCGAGGCCCGAGCCGTCCGCTTCACCTGCTTCGACGGCGCCTACAGCGAATCCCTCACCCTCGAACAGGCCCGCCGCGACGACGTCCTGGTCGCCCTGCGGATGCAGGACCGGCCGCTCGGCCACGACCACGGCGGACCGGTACGCCTCTACGTCGCGCCCATGTACTTCTACAAGTCGGCGAAGTGGCTCTCCGGCATCACCCTCACCGACCACGTCCAGCCCGGATACTGGGAGAACCTCGGTTATGACGTCGACGCCTGGGTCGGCCGGTCGAACGGACGCGACGATGTCCCGACCACCTGAGTGGGCCGCGGCCCGCGGGCGGGTGCCGCGCTTCACCCGCGCCGAACACCGGGTGCACCGCGCCACCGCCACCCTGATGGCCGTCTGCGTGCTCACCGCGGGCTGCCTCTACCTCCCCTTCCTCGCCGAACTCGTCGGCCGCCGCGCCCTGATGGTCACCGTCCACGAGTGGTCCGGCATCCTGCTGCCCGTCCCGCTCCTGCTCGGCCTCGCCTCCCGCGCCCTGCGCGCCGACCTCCGCCGTCTCAACCGCTTCGGCCCGCACGACCGCCGCTGGCTGCGCGCCGCGCTGCGCCGCAAGGGGGGCCGCCCGGCCGGCAAGTTCAACGCCGGCCAGAAGCTCTACGCCGCCTGGATCGCCGGCGCCGTGCTGGTGATGGCCGGCACCGGCCTGTTGATGTGGTTCACCCACCTCGCCCCCCTGGTGTGGCGGACCGGCGCCACCTTCGTCCACGACTGGCTCGCCCTCGCCGTGGTCCTCGTCGTCGCCGGCCACATCGGGAAGGCCTACGCCGACCCCGAGTCCCGCCGCGGGATGCGCACCGGCTCGGTGGACGCCCGGTGGGCCCGGCGCGAGCATCCGCTGTGGGAGCACGGTGACGAGGACGCCACGTCCCGCTGACGGGCGCCGCGTTGGCGCGCCCAGCAGCACGCCCGGAATGCAGAGACCTCTTTGCAGAGAAACCTGTGCAGAGAAACCTGTGCAGAGAAACCTGTGCAGAGAAACCTGTGCAGAGAAGTCTCTGCAATCCTATGCTGACGCCCCATGAGCGATGCCTCCGAGCAGCACCCCGCCCCGCCGTCGCCGGCCGCCCGCCCCGTACGCCGCATGGACGCCCGCAGTCTGCGGGGCCTGGCCCACCCCCTGCGGATGCGCATCCTGGACCTGCTGACCCTCGACGGCCCGGACACCGCCACCGGACTCGGCCGCCGCCTCGGCGAGAACACCGGCACCGTCAGCTGGCACCTGCGCCACCTCGCCGACCACGGCTTCATCGAGGAGGACACCGGCCGCGGCACGAAACGGGAACGCTGGTGGCAGGCCGTCCAGGCCTCCCGCCGCCTCGACACCAACGACTTCCGCGACGACCCCGACAGCCGCGGCGCCCTCTCGGTCTACCTGCACGAAACCGTCCAACGCGACTTCGAGCAGGTCACCACCTACCTCGCCGAGGACTGGGACCCGCGGTGGCGGGACGCCGGAACCCTCCTCCGGCGCGGCGACCTCCATCTCACACCACACCAACTCACGGCCCTCAACGCCGAGTTGGAGCAGGTCATCGACCGCTACCGCAGCCCCGCCGGCGACCCGTTGGCCGACCCGGACGCCCGCCCGGTCCTCGTCCAACTCCAGTCCTTCCCGCGCCGGGAACGGGGCGCGCGATGAGCGGACTGCTGCGCCGCCACCGCGACTTCCGCCTGCTGTGGTGCGGTGAGACCGCCGGCAAGTTCGGGGCCGCGGTCACCACCGTCACCCTGCCGCTGGTGGCCGTCACCACCCTGCGCGCCGACCCCTTCGCCGTCGGACTGCTCAGCGCCAGCAGCTGGCTCCCCTGGCTGCTGATCGGCCTCCCGGTCGGGGTCTGGGTCGACCGGCTGCGCCGCCGCCCCCTGATGGTGGGCTCCGCCGCGGCGTCCCTGCTGCTGTTCACCGCCGTACCGGTCCTCGCCCGCAGCGGAGCGCTCGACCTCGGCCTGCTCACCACCGTGGCCCTGCTCACCGGCGCCGCCGCGGTGCTCTTCCAGACCGCCTACAGCGCCTACCTCCCCACCCTCCTCACCCCCGACGACCAGGCCGAGGGCAACGCGAAACTGCACGGCAGCGCCTCCGCGGCGCAGATCGCCGGCCAGGGCGCGGGCGGCCTCCTCGCCCAACTCGCCGGCGCCGTCAACGGGCTGCTCGCCAACGCCGCCACCTTCCTCGTCGCGCTGCTGTGCCTGCTCGGCATCCGCCACCGCGAACCGCGGCCCACGACCCCCGCCCGCGCCCGGCGCTCCCTCGGCGCGGAGATCGCCGAAGGGCTCCGCCTGGTCGCCGGTGACCGGTGGCTGCGCTCCCTGACCCTCTTCGGCGCCACCTCCAACCTCGCCCTGATGGGCTACCAGTCCCTGCTCACCGTCTTCCTGGTCCGCGAGGTCGGCCTGGCACCCGGCGCCGTCGGCGGACTGCTGGCACTGGCCGGCACCGGCGGCATCGCGGGCGCCCTCGCCGTCCGCCGGACCGCCGCCCGCCTCGGCACCGCCCGGGCGATGCTGCTGTACGAACTGGCCGTACCGGCCACCGCCCTGCTCATCCCGCTCACCACCCGCGGCCCCGGAACCCTGCTGTTCGTCGTGGGCGGCTTCGGCGTCAGCGCCGGCGTGGTGGCCGGCAACATCCTCAAGGTCGGCTTCCAGCAGCGCTACTGCCCGCCGCCGCTGCTCGGCCGGCTCGTCGCCAGCAGCGCCTTCCTCAACTACGGCACCCTGCCGCTCGGCGCCCTCCTCGGCGGCGCACTCGGCTCCGCCCTCGGCGTCCGCACCGCCCTGTGGATCACCACCGCCGGCGTTCCACTGGCCGCCCTCATCCTGCTCTGCTCCCCGGTCCGGACCGTCCGCGACCTGCCGGCGCGCCCCACGGACCGCACGACGGACCGCACCGCGACGGCTCAGCCCGCCGGCAGCTCCTCGTGAGCCGCGCCCGGTGCCTCCGCCGCCGGCAGCGCCACCTCGAAGCGACAACCCGCGCCCGCGTTCCGCACCGTGGCCCGCCCCTGGTGCGCCTCCACGATGCCCCGCACGATCGCCAGGCCCAGCCCCGCCCCACCCCGGCCGTCGGCCCGCGGCGTCCGGGCAGCTCCGCCCCGCCACCCGGTGTCGAACACCCGCGGCAGATCCTCCGGCGGGATGCCGCCGCAGCCGTCCTGCACCGCGACCACCACCCGCCCCTCGACCTGCCGCGCACTGACCGCGACGGTGCCGTCGGCCGGCGTCGCACGGATCGCATTGACCAGCAGATTGCCCAGCACGCGGGTGATCTGCTGGGCGTCCACCCGCACCGGCAGCGGCACCACCCCGCCGTCCACCAGCCGCACCCCGCTCGCCCTCGCCAACGGTCCGGCCCCCGCCAGCGCCTCGTCCACCAGGTCGTACACCGACACCCGCGAGAGCGTCAGCGCCAGCGCCCCGGCCTGGATGCGCGACAGCTCGAACAGGTCGTCGACCATCGCCGCCAGCCGGTCCACCTCGATCCGCATCCGGGCGTGGTAGCGCCCGGCGTCCTCGGCGACACCGTCCTCCAGTGCCTCCGCCATCGCCCGCAGCCCGGCGAGCGGCGTCCGCAGATCGTGCGAGATCCCCGCGATCAACTCCCGTCGGGAGGCGTCCAGCGCCCGCTCCCGCTCCCGCGCCTCCGCCAGCTGCGCGCTGGTCTCCTCCAACGCCCGTGACAGCGCCGCCAGTTCGGCCGTCGGCGGCTCGGCGGGCGCCACGAACCCGCCCTCGCTGCCGACCGTACGGGCCGAGCGGGCCAGCTCCCGGCTGCCCGCCGCGATCCGCCGTCCGAACAGCAGCGCCGCCGCCAGCGACACCACCCCGGACACTGCGACCACCGCCATCACCACGCCCAGGTCGTGCCCCGACAGGAACATCGCCTGGGCGACCGCCACCGTGCCCGCCGCCATCGCGGCCACCGCCAGCGCCGCCACCGCGAACAGCGACAGCGCCACCGAACGCCGCCGCAGCGCCCGGACCGCGGGCGCGGCGAGCAGCCCCGCCAGCGCCGCGCCGAGCGCCGCCAGCGCCACGATCACCAGGAAGTCCGTCATGCCCGGTACCCGCCTTCCGGCAGCGGCCCGCCGCCCGGGCGCGACCCGTCGGCGGGGGAGGCACCGCCGCCCGCGCGGTCGACCTCGTCCGCCGGGGCGACGTCGTCGGCCGGGTCGAAGCGGTAGCCGGCGCCCCACACCGTCGTCACCAGCCGCGGCGCCGCCGGATCCGCCTCGATCTTCTCCCGCAGCCGCCGCACATGCACCGTCACCGTCGACAGATCGCCGAACTCCCAGCCCCACACCCGGTGCAGCAGCTCCTCCCGGGAGAAGACCCGCCCCGGGTTGCGCATCAGGAAGACCAGCAGGTCGAACTCGCGGGCGGTCAGGGAGAGTTCCCGCCCGGCGCGGTCGGCCCGTCGGCCGCCGGGGTCGGCGCGGAGGTCACCGGCGCGCAGCACGGGCGAGGGCGCCGCGGCCGGCGGGGCGGACTCCGCGCGGCGCAGCACCGAGCCGATCCGCAGCACCAGCTCCCGCGGACTGAACGGCTTGGTCACATAGTCGTCCGCGCCCAGCTCCAGCCCCAGGATGCGGTCCGCCTCCTCACCGCGCGCCGTCAGCATCACCACCGGGACCGCAGGCCCGCCGTCCGCGCCCCGCAGCCGGCGGCACACCTCCAGGCCGTCGATGCCGGGCAGCATCAGGTCCAGGACGACCAGGTGCGGGCGGAACACCGCGGCCTGGTCGAGCGCGGCGAAGCCGTCGGCGACGTGCTCGGTGGCGTAGCCGGCGCGCGCGAGGTAGCCGGTGACGACCTCGGCGACGGTCGGATCGTCCTCGACCACCAGGACACGGCGCGGCGGCCCCGGCACGGATGGGGGTCCCCCCTGGCCGAGCGGAGTCGAGGGCTTGGGGGCGGCAGGCGGCACGGAGGGCGGCGTGGCACGGTGCACGGGGTCAACGCACCCTTCGGGGCAGGAACGTCATGCCCCCAGCCAACACCAGTCGGCACCGCGGTGCGCGCCCGGGCTCCCTTCCGTAAGAATCCGGTAACCGGTTCCGCGGGGATCCGGGCCACCCCGCCCGCGCGGGCGCTCGGCGCCCGTCAGCCCGTCAGCCCCTCCCGCACCCGCCGCGACACCGTGATCGCGTACAGGTCGAGCACCCCCGGCGGCTCCGCGAGGCCCGGCCCGCCGGCCCGGATCCAGGCCGCGATGTCCGCCAGCGCCTCGTCGTCGTTGACCAGCCCCAGCCACACCGGGCGCCCGCCCGCGGCCCGGCCCGCCGCCGACGGCTGCACCACCACCACGTTCGCCTGGTCGCACACGTCCAGGCACTCCGAGGCCCGCACCGGCGCCGCCCCGTCCAGCGCGGCCCGCAGCCGCGGTATCTGCCCCTGGTGGTCGACACCCGGAATCTTCGCCGGATCGCCGCAGCAGCAGCCACGGCACACCGTGACCCGGCACGGGGCCGCCGCGGAGCCCGCCCGGCCAGCACGCTCGTTGATCATCCGGCCCATGGTACGCGGGCCACCCGAGGCGGATTCCGGCCGCACCGTGGCATGGGAACGGGCCCCGACGGGATAGAGATCCCAGCATGTCCCTAACCGAGTCCCACCCCCAGCCCGGCTCCGTGGCCCGGACGCACATCCCCGGCCCGACTGGCCTGCCCCTGCTCGGCTCGATGCTCGACCTGCGGCACGACTCCCTCGCCACCTTCCTCCGCGCCCAGCGCGCCCACGGCGACGTGATACGCCTCCAGGCAGGCCCGCCCGGGCTGCGCAGCGTCTTCCACGCCGTCTTCTCCCCCGAGGGCGTCCAGCAGATCCTCGCCTCCCAGGCCGCCAACTTCCGCAAGGACCACCCGCTCTACGAGGAGGTCCGGCAGTCCTTCGGCAACGGCCTGCTCACCAGCCAGGACGACGACTACCTCCGACAACGCCGCCTGGTGCAGCCGCTGTTCACCAAGCGCCGGGTGGACGGCTACGCCTCCGCCGTGACGACCGAGGCCGCCACCCTCGCCGAGCGCTGGCGCACCGCCCGCGACGGCACCGTCGACCTGGTCCCCGAGATGAACCGCCTCGCGCTGCGCACCGTCGCCCGGATCCTGTTCGGCCTGGACGCCGAGGAGGCCGTGGACGCCATCCACCGCTGCGCCCCGGTCATCAACGCCTACGTAGTCCAGCGCGGCTACGTCCCCGTGAAGCTCCCGCGCCACTGGCCCACGCCCGGCAACCTGCGTGCGCGGGCCGCCACCGACGAGCTGAACGCCCTGTGCGACCGGATCATCGCGGACCGCCGGGCCGCGTCCCGGCCGGCCGACGACCCGGTCGGCGACCCGGCCGACCCGCACGGCGACGACCTGCTGTCCTTGCTGTCCGCCGCCGGCAACGACGAGGACGGCACCCTGGACGCCACCGAGCTCCGCGAACAGGTCCTGATCTTCCTGCTCGCCGGGCACGAGACCACCGCCACCTCACTCGCCTTCACCCTCCACCTCCTCGCCCGGCACCCCGACGAACAGGCCACCGTCCGCGCGGAGATCGACCGCGTCCTCGCCGACCGCACCCCCACCGCCGCCGACCTCGACCGGCTGCCGTACCTGACGCAGGCGCTGAAGGAGTCCATGCGGCTGTACCCGGCGGCCCCGGTCGTCAGCCGCCGGGCGGTGGCCGCCACCGAGATCGGCGGGTACCACATCCCGGCCGGCGCCGACGTGGTCGTCGCCTCGTGGGTCACCCACCGCAACCCGGCGCTCTGGGAGGACCCGGAGCGCTTCGACCCGCGGCGCTTCGCACCCGAGCGGGAGGCCGAACGGCACCGCTACGCCTGGTTCCCGTTCGGCGGCGGCCCGCGGGCCTGCATCGGCCAGCACTTCTCGATGCTGGAGTCGGTCCTGGCACTGGCCACCCTGCTCCGCGCCTACGAACTGGAGGCCGTCGACCAGGAGGTGTCGGTGGCCGCCGGGATCACCCTCCAGGCCACCGGCCCGGCCCGGGTACGGCTGCGGCCGCGCGACGGGGCGGGGGAGTAGGACGGGGGCGGGCGGCCCGCCGGCGGTAGTGAACCGATCGCGCCGGGCCGCCCCGCCCACCCGAAGCCCACGCCCCCTCACTCAAACGCAACGAAAATAGCGTTTGCATTTCGGCGGTGCCTCCTCTACGGTCATCACCGGTCCCACCGCCGCCGATTGGAGAAGGCCGTTGCTCTTCTGAGGTCTTGAGACACCGCGCCCGCGCATGCCCCGCATCGCGCGGCCCTGTCTGCGACCTCGGAGTGCCGCACGGCATACCCGGCGAGCCTCGACGTCCCCACCGCGGTGTCTCTGCGCAGCCCCACACCCACCCACGCGCCCAGGAGACCCGTATGTCACAGCCCACCACGCCCGCCGCCGGCCGCTCCCTCGTCTGCACCGGCCTCGGCTTCACCTGGCCCGACGGCACCCCCGTCCTCGACGACTTCCACCTCACCGTCGGCCCCGGCCGCACCGGCCTCATCGGCCTCAACGGATCAGGAAAATCAACCCTGTTGAAACTGATCGCCGGCGAACTCACCCCCACCGCAGGCAGCATCAAGGTCACCGGCGACATCGGCTACCTCCCCCAGCACGCCCCCCTCGACACCCACCTCCGCGTCGACCAGGCCCTCGGCATCGCCCACATCCGCGCCGCCCTGCACGCCATCGAGAACGGCGACGCCGCCGAAGAACACTTCACCACCCTCGGCGACGACTGGGACGTCGAGGAACGCGCCCGCGCCACCCTCGACCAGCTCGGACTGACCGGCATCGACCTCGACCGCACCGTCGGCGACGTCTCCGGCGGCGAATCCGTCCTGCTGCGCCTCGCCGCCCTGCTGCTGCGCCGCCCCGACGTCCTCCTCCTCGACGAACCCACCAACAACCTCGACCGACCCGCCCGGCAACGACTCCACGCAGCCGTCGCCGGCTGGCACGGCATCCTCGTCGTCGTCAGCCACGACCGTGAACTCCTCCAACTCGTCGACCGGATCGCCGACCTCCGCAACGGAGAGATCCACTGGTACGGCGGCAACTTCAGCGCCTACGAGGACGCCCTCGCCATCGAGCAGGAAGCCGCCGAGCGCACCGTCCGCGCCGCCGAGGCCGACGTCCAACGACAGAAACGCGAACTCGCCGACGCCCACGTCAAACTGGCCCGCCGAGTCCGCTACGGCAACAAGATGTACGCCACCAAACGCGAACCCAAGATCGTCATGAACGCCCGCAAACGAGAAGCACAGGTATCCGCCGGCAAACACCGCAACCTGCACACCGAACGCCTCAAAGAAGCCCGCGAACGCCTCGACCAGGCCACCGAAGCGGTCCGCGACGACGACGAGATCCGCATCGACCTCCCGCACACCGCCGTCCCGCCCGGCCGCACCGTCCTCACCCTGCAAGCCCTACGGACCCGCCACGGCACCCACGCCGAGCTGGAGGTCCGCGGCCCCGAACGGATCGCACTCACCGGCCGCAACGGCTCCGGCAAGACCACCCTGCTGCGCACCCTCGCCGGCGATCTCCCCCCACGGAACGGAACGGCACACACCCACGTCCCGCACCGCTACCTCCCCCAGCGGCTGGACATCCTCGACGACACCCGCACCGTCGTCGAGAACGTCGCCCGCTTCGCCCCCGACGCCACCAACAACCGCATCCGGGCCCGGCTCGCCCGCTTCCTGTTCACCGGCGCCCGCGCCGACCAACCCGCCGGCACCCTCTCCGGCGGCGAACGCTTCCGCGCCTCCCTCGCCGCCCTGATGCTCGCCGAACCCGCCCCGCAACTCCTGATGCTCGACGAACCCACCAACAACCTCGACATGGCCTCGGTCCGCCGCCTGGTCACCGCCCTGGAGTCCTACGAGGGCGCCCTCCTCGTCGTCAGCCACGACCTGCCGTTCCTGAAGGAACTCGGCATCACCCGCTGGCTCGCCCTCCACGACGGTGAACTGACCGACACCGAACCGCAGTAACCACCGCCCGGCGGTGCCGGCCGGCACCGGCACCGCCTACCCACCCGACACAAACGACCCGAACAGCGCCAGACTCTCCGCACACTGCGAATGCAACGGCACCGGCAACGCGTCCGGCGCACACCACACCAGCGCATCGAACTTCTCCGGCTCCCCGATCCGCACCCCACCCGGATCCACCCGCACCGCGAACACCACCGCGACCCAGTGCGACTCCACCGGGTCCCCGCGCAGCACATTGCGCACCCCGATCTGCTCGACATCGAGCGGCCGCACCCCGTACTCCTCCTGCACCTCCCGCACCACGGCCGCCTCGAACGTCTCACCGAACTCCAGCGCCCCGGCACCGCAGTCCCACGTCCCCGGCTCGTCCCGAGCCCCCGCGGCCCGCCGCGCCAGCAAGACCCGCCCCGCACCGTCATGACACACGAACACGCACGACACCTTCGGCCGCACACCCACCTCCACCACGACGCTCCCCTCGACCGACCACCCGACTCAGAAGCGCTTCGACTCAGAAGTGCTTCAGCAACTCCCCGAACGCCGACAGCCGCAACACCCCGGCGTCCTTGGGATCGACCTCGGCGTGCTCCAGCACCCACGTGTGGTCATGCGGAATGAACACCGCATTGAGACCCGCCGAACGCGCCGGCAAAATATCCGACTTGGGGGAGTTCCCGATCATCCACGCCGACGACGGCACCACGTCATAGGCCCGCACCAGCTCCTCATACGTGGCCACGTTCTTCTCCGCCACGATGTGCACCCCACGGAAGTTCCCGGCCAGCCCCGACGCCGCCACCTTCCGCTCCTGCTCCGCCACGTCCCCCTTGGTCAACAACACCAACGCGTGTCGCCGCGCCAACTCCGCCAGCGTCTGCGCCACCCCCGCGATCAGCTCCACCCCATCCCCCTCGAAGGCCGCCGCCCACCCGGAGATCCGCGCCGCCTCCCCGGCCGTCACCGCCCGCCCCCGCAACCGCTCCACACACTCCCGCAGACTGTGCAGGAACACCCTGCTGCCGTACCCGAGCGTCACCGCGTTCGCCGCCTCGATCCCGTCGAGCACCTCCCGCACCCCCGCCCGATCGAGCCCCGGACCCGCCATCCAGTCCAGGAACTCGTCGATGACCCGCTCGAAGATCACGTTGTTCTCCCACAACGTGTCATCCGCATCGAAGATCAACATCGGACCGCACCCCTCCCACACACCGACGACCCGCGCACCCTACGCACCCACCCCTCCCACCCGCACCGCAAATACCGCGGGGGGAGACCCCCAGCACCCCCACCTCAGGCCACCGGCCCGCCCTCCCACGCCGCCAACCGCCGCGCACTCTCGAACCGCCGCACCCGCCCGTCCAACGGATCGGTGAACTCCAACACCCTCGCCAACAACTGCAACGGCGCCGAGAAGTCCTCCGACCCACCAGCCCCCGCCACCGCACCCGCCGGATACAGCGGATCATGAAGGATCGGCAGCCCCAGCCCACTCATGTGCACCCGCAGCTGATGCGTCCGCCCCGTCACCGGCACCAGCCGGAACCGCCCCAACCCGCCCCGCCGCGCCACCAACTCCACCCGGCTCTCCGCATTCACCGCCCCCGCCACCTCCCGCGCCGCCGGCACCCCCCGCTCCTTCACGATCCGACTGCGCACCGTCACCGGCAGCGCCGCCGCCCCGTTGTACGCCGCCACCGCCTCGTACTCCTTGCGCACCCGCCGCCCCGCGAACAGCCCCTGATACGCCCCCCGGTCCTCCGGCCGCACCACGAACAGGACCAACCCCGCCGTCAACCGGTCCAACCGGTGCGCCGGCTGCAACGTCGGCACCCCCAACTCCTGCCGCAGCCGCGCCAGCGCCGTCTGCGTCACATGCCGCCCCCGTGGAATCGTCGCCAGGAAGTGCGGCTTGTCGGCGACCACGATCCGCTCGTCCCGATACACCACCCCCACCTCGAACGGCACCACGACCTCCGGCGCGAAATCCCGGTGGAACCACACAAACCGCCCCGCCGCATACGGCTCGCGCCCACTCAGCACCCCGTCCGCCCCGACGAACCGCCCCTCCGCCAACATCTCCGCCACCCGGCCGGCCCCCACCGCCCCCCGGAACCGGTCCACCAGGTGATCCCCCACCGTCCCCCACACCCCACCCGGATCCGCAGGCAACCGCACCCGCACCGGATCCACCCCCGCACGCTGCGGAAGCGGAGCCGACGGAACGGGGGATCTACGTCTCATGGCGGTGGCACACCTCGGCTCGGGCGGCGATCTCTCGGGCAACGGCCTCCGGGCCCGGCGGTGCCCTCACGCCCCGCCCGGAGCACAAACCGCCAAATGCCCGCCTGGGCGGGGCCTAGGCGGGCATCTGGTGATGAAAAGTGTCCGAGGGGGGACTTGAACCCCCACGCCCGATAAAGGGCACTAGCACCTCAAGCTAGCGCGTCTGCCATTCCGCCACCCGGACAAGGTGTCTGCCGATCCGGCCTGCGCCGTTCCGACGTGGAAAACAATAGCAAACCTTCGGCGGTGGTCGATCACCCGCACGCCCGGCCCGGGAAACGCCTGTGACCAGGGCATGTCGGCAACATTGCGGCCTTGGGCACAGCGCCCGGCGGGTGGAGGATGGCAGTGGACCCCCCCGCCGCGGACCGCGCCCCCCCGGCGCGCGACGCGGCCGTGAACCAAGAGGAGGCAGTGTGAGCGAGTCGCAGCCGGCCCGTACGGTCACCGGCGAGGACGAGGTGGTCGACCTGTGCCGGGACCTCATCAGGATCGACACCAGCAACTACGGCGACCACTCCGGCCCGGGAGAGCGGGCCGCCGCCGAGTACGTCGCCGAGAAGCTCGCCGAGGTCGGCCTGGAACCGAAGATCTTCGAATCCCACAAGGGCCGCGCCTCGACCGTCGCCCGGATCGCGGGCGAGGACCCCACACGCCCCGCCCTCCTCATCCACGGCCACACCGACGTCGTCCCGGCCAACGCCGACGACTGGACCCACCACCCCTTCTCGGGAGAGATCGCCGACGGGTGCGTCTGGGGCCGCGGCGCGGTCGACATGAAGGACATGGACGCCATGACGCTGGCCGTCGTCCGGGACCGGCTGCGCACCGGGCGCAAGCCACCGCGCGACATCGTCCTGGCGTTCCTCGCCGACGAGGAGGCGGGCGGCACCTACGGCGCGCGCTACCTCGTCGACAACCACCCGGAGCTGTTCGAGGGCGTCACCGAAGCGATCAGCGAGGTCGGCGGCTTCTCGTTCACGGTCAACGAACAACTGCGGCTGTACCTCATCGAGACCGCCCAGAAGGGCATGCACTGGATGAAGCTGACCGTGGACGGATCCGCCGGACACGGTTCGATGATCCACAAGGACAACGCGATCACCGAACTCTCCGAAGCCGTCGGACGGTTGGGCCGCCACCAGTTCCCGGTACGCGTGACCAAGACGCTCCGGGGCTTCCTGGACGAGCTCGGCGACGCCCTGGGCACCGAACTCGACCCCGAGAACATGGACGACACCCTCGCCAAACTCGGCGGCATCGCCAAACTGATCGGCGCCTCGCTGCGCAACACCGCCAACCCGACCCAACTCGGCGCCGGCTACAAGGTCAACGTGATCCCCGGACAGGCCACCGCCCACGTCGACGGACGGTTCCTGCCCGGCTACGAAGAGGAGTTCCTGGCCGACCTGGACCGCATCCTCGGCCCCCGCGTCAAGCGCGAGGACGTGCACGCCGACAAGGCGCTGGAGACGACCTTCGACGGGGCCCTCGTGGACGCGATGCAGTCCGCACTCCAGGCCGAGGACCCCATCGCACGGGCCGTCCCGTACATGCTCTCGGCCGGCACGGACGCCAAGTCGTTCGACGACCTGGGCATCCGCGGATTCGGCTTCGCCCCGCTGAAGCTGCCGCCGGAGCTGGACTTCGCCGGAATGTTCCACGGCGTCGACGAGCGGGTTCCGGTGGACGGACTGAAGTTCGGCGTGCGGGTCCTCGACCGGTTCATCGACCAGAGCTGACGCCCGCGGTGGCACCCGCAGATCCCCTCAACACGTGCCCCCGGCCCACGGCGCGGGCCCGACCCGTGGCGCGGGCCCAAACCGGCGTGGATTTCCTGCCGTTCGCGCCGGCTTCGCCGAAAAGGATGAACACTCTGATGTGTTCGTAGCTTCAAAGGCCTTTTCCTCGTTGCAGGGTGTGCGGTCCGCGGCATGGGACCGCTTGTGCCCACAAGGAGGAACAATGATCAAGAAGATCGTCGCTGCGGTGACGGTCGCCGGCGGCCTCACGCTCGCCGGCGCCGGTCTGGCCGTTGCCGACGCGGGTGCCCAGGGTGCTGCCGTGCACTCTCCCGGCATCGCGTCGGGCAACGTCGTCCAGGCCCCGGTCCACGTACCGGTGAACGTCTGCGGCAACACGATCTCCGTGGTCGGGCTGCTCAACCCCACCTTCGGCAACACCTGCACCAACAAGTGACTTCTGACGTCAGGTGACGTCGTCATCGCACCCGTAAGGGTCTGATCCGGTTCGGCTCCGAAATGCATGCCATGCATTCCGGAGCCGCTGGGTATTTCGGTGGACGGGTGGCCCCCGTGGACTCACCACGGGCCTCACCACCCGCACGCATTCCTGTAACGCACGAGGCAGGGGAACTACCTATGAGACAGGTCGCACGCAAGGGCCTGATCACCATGGCGGCAGCAGGCGGCGTACTCGCCGCGGCCGCAGGCTACGCACACGCGGACGCCAGGGCCGCCGGAAGCGCGGTCGACTCGCCCGGAGTGGCCTCCGGCAACAACGTCCAGGCCCCGGTCGACGTACCGGTCAACGTCTGCGGCAACACCGTCAACGTCGTCGGGCTGCTCAACCCCACGTTCGGCAACCGCTGCGCCAACGACGCCGGCGGTCACCACCACGGGGGCCACCAGGGGGGACACCAAGGGGGACATCAGAACCACGGTGGGAACCACGGCGGTTCCGGCGCCACCGGCAGCACAGCCCACTCACCCGGCATCGCCTCCGGCAACAACATCCAGGCCCCGGTCCACGTACCGGTCAACGTCTGCGGCAACACCGTCGACGTCGTGGGACTGCTCAACCCCACGTCCGACAACGGCTGCGCCAACGGCTCGCCGGCCACCCCGGGCCACCAGCACCACCCCGGCCACCCGGGTCACCCGGGTCACCCCGGGCACCCCGGGCACCCGGGCCAGCCGGGCACTCCCCACCACCCCGGTACGTCACCCCACTCGGGGAAGGCCCACCACCCGGACACCCCGCACCACGGTGACCGGCAGAACACCCAGCACACCCAGAACACCCCGGGAGTGCGGCCACAGACCGCGCCGCACGCCCAGGCCGCAACGCCCCACGCACCGGGCGCGCAGCTCGCGCACACCGGAGCCGGAGCGCTCGGCTACGCAGTCCCGGCCAGTGCCGGACTGCTGCTCGGCGGCGCGGTGCTCTACCGCAAGGCACGCATCGCCCGCCGATGATCAGCCGCACCTAGCGTGCTGATCACGACACACAGCGCACCCGCGCACCACAGAGCGGGCCCCGTCCCAACGGGGCCCGCTCTTCCCTGCTCACACGCCTGACCGCACGCTCGACCGCACGCCCGTGTGACCACACCCCCGCGCACCTGACCGCAGGCCCATTGAACTCCGCTCACCGCCGAACACCGCTCACACGCCGGAGGCACTCACCACGTGGCGCGCAGTTGGCGGATGATCCGGCGACGCAGCCGCACCTTGCGGCTACCGTCCGGATTCAGGCGCAGTCGGTCCAACTCCCAGTGTCCGTACTCGGCATGGTCGGTCAGCAGGCGAGTGGCGGCCTTCCGGGAAACCCCCCGGGGCACGTACACATCGCAGAATTCGTATTCCGGCATCGCATCTATTGTGCGGGACCGGCCCCGGTACGGATAGCGTCTGCACTATGTCTGATGCTGCGCAGCCCTCCGCTGCCGAGGTACGTGCCGCCGCCGAAGCGGTCAAAGCCGCGCTGGACCGTCACCTCGACGCGGTCGAACGCCGCTCGGGGCAGGACGACCCGGCCGTCTACGCCGCGTTCGACGAGCTCGCCGCGGCCGCCGAGCTCTACGACGAGCTGCTCTACGACACCTACGACGAGGTCACCCCCTTCGAGATCCCCGGGAGCGACACCCTGCCCGCCTACGCGGGCCCCGAGGAACCGAGTGCCCTGAGCGTGCTGATCCGGCGCGACTACACCGTCGCGGAACCGCAGCGGCTACTGCACCAGGCCCAGCGCATCGCCGACCTCGACCCGGACGCCGCCGACGGCGCCGTGGGCAACGGCGCCGATGCCGCCGCGGTCGTCGGCAGCAGCGTGCATGCGGCGCTCGGCGTCCTGTTCGGCGAGTTCGAACCGGACGAGATCGCCTCCCGGCACAAGGAGTTCGGCCTGGAGGAGGGCGACTCCACGCTGTGGGTGGCGGCCACCGACGACCCGGCCGAGCCCGGGGAGTGGCTGTCGGCACCGTTCGATCAGGCGGATCCCCAGCGGGTGGTGTGCCGTTTCGACGTCAGCGCAGTCTTCGACGAGGAACTCGGCGACGACGTGTTGGAGCCGCTCGACCACGAGGGGTGAGGGTCGGTCGCGAGGGGAGAAGGGACGGCGGAGTCTGGGGCTGAGTGATCAGTTCCGGGCTCCGGGTTCCGCGTTTGGGGCTTCGACTCTGTGCTCCGGGCCGGAACCACGAACTCTCGAACTCTGAACCCCGAACTCTGAACTTCGGGCTCACGCCTTGGAATCCTGTACTTCGGGCTCCGGGCTGGGAGTCCCGAGCGCGCGGCCTGTGGCTGGGGGCGGTGTGGGGGCGGTGCCCCTGCACCGCCCCCAGTGTTGTTGAGGCCCTGGCCGACCTCGCCGACCTCGTCGACCTGGCCGACCGGGTCGACCTGTCCGGCATACCCGGGCTGCCCGACTCGGTGCGGCCTCGGGCAGGGGCGGGTGGAGCGGGGTGGGCGTGGTTGGCCTGTGGGGCGCCGCGGTTCCTTATTACGGCAACGATTACGGAGAGTTATTAGTTCCGGGCCTGTTGTTGCCGTCTGTAGTTTGGGTGGGTGAGTGGGTGAGTGGGTGAGTGGATGAGCGGATGAGCGGGTGGGGCGGAGTTATGGGGTTGGTTCGGGGTGGGGGGTTTGGTGCTGGAGGAGGGTGCGCAGGCGGGTGGTGCGTTCCTTGGCGGGGACTTCGGCGACGGCGCGCGGTAGTGCCTGGTCGGCGCCCTGGACGACGGAGAGGTGGCGCTCGCCGCGGCTGAAGGCCGTGTAGACCCAGGCCCGGGTCAGGCCGCCGGCCGCGTCGCCGGGGAGGACGACCACGGCCGCCGGCCAGCGTGTGCCGGCCGCTTGGTGGGCGGTGAGTGCCCAACCGTGGCGTACGGCTCCTGCTCCCACCTGCTCGCGGGGTACGACGACGGCTGAGCCGGCGCAGTCCAGATGGAGACCCGAGGCGTCGGCGCCGGTGACCGTGCCGGGGATCGTACGGCCGGGGGCCGGGGTGTAGGCGATGCGGTCGCCGGGGTCGAAGCCGCCGAAGCGGCCGGGGCCGGGGTTGAGGCGTTCCTTCAGGGCGGTGTTGAGAGCGCGGGTACCGGCCGCGCCGCCGTGGCCGACCGTGATGACCTGGGTCTGGTCGGCGGGGATGCCGAGCGCCCGGGGCACGGAGTCGGCGACCAGTTGGGCGGTGCGGTGCACCGCCTCGCCGGCGTCCCGCACCGGGACGATCACCACTTCCTTGCCGGGCGCCTCGACCTCGCTGAGTTCGCCGATGCCGATGCCCGAGACCAGTTCGCCGATCGGGCCGAAGTCCGGCGTGCGGGAGGAGACCTGGGGGCAGAAGCGCGCCGTGAGGAGGTCGGCGAAGAGCCGGCCGGGGCCGGCGGACCACAGGACGCCGGGGTCGCCGCTGAGGACCAGGCGGGTGCTGTCGGTCAGCGATTCGACGAGCAGCGCGGCGGTTTCCAGGTCGAGTTGTGGGGCGTCCAGCACCACCAGGAGGTCGAGGGCGAGGGCGCCGTCCGCGTCCCGGCCGGGGCCCTGCCGGCCGGAGAGCAGGCCCGATACGGTCACGGCTGCCGCGTCGAGGTCCTCGGCGGGTTCGTTCGGTGCGCTCTCGGTGAGGTGGGCGGCCAGGCGCCGGCGGCCGTCGTCGGTGTGGGCGGCGCCGTAAGCCCGCAGGCCCAGTGAACGGGCCGCGGCGATCAGTGCGGCGGGTTCGGCGCGGGCCGCCTCGGCGCCCGTGTGGGTCACCAGTCCGCTGTGGGCGGCGGCGCGGATCAGCTCTGCGGCGGACGGCGAGGGCGCGGCGACGGCCGCGGCCTCCCAGTCGGCGGCGGAGGGGGAGGGGCGCATGGGGGAGCGGGCGGTGTCCTCATCGGCGTCCGGGGCGTGGATCGCGTCGGCGCCGGCCGGCCCTTCGGCGTTGCCGGTTCCGTCCCCGGCGTTTCCGTCACCGTCCTGGGGGCTGGTGTCCCCGTCCTCGCCGTCGCCGTCCCTGTCCTCGGCGTCGCCGGTGTCGTCGTGGGCGTCGCCGGTGTCGTCGTCGGCGCCCGTGGCGGGGGCCGTCCCCGCGGTCGTGGACGGTTCGGGGGCGGTGGCGGGATCGAAGGTCTCGGAGGGCTCGAAATCGACGGACTCGGAGGGTTCGAAGGTGTTGAGCAGCCGGGCCAGGCCGTCGGCGACGCTCTCCTCGGCCATGGCGTAGCGGTCCAGGCCGAGGAGGACCCGAACCGGCTGTTCCTCGTCCTCGTCGTCGGGTGTGGTGGGGCGGGCCCGGCCCGGTTCGTCGATGGCGTCCTGGAAGACCAGCACCGAGCCGTCCGTGATCGCGGTCTGTAGGGCCTCGTCGGGGTCGGGCACCGAGCGCTGGGCGAGGGCGGCGCGGAGCGCGGCCGCTTCCAGGGCGGAGTGTCCGGCGAGGGCGGCCTGTTCCAGCAGCCAGCCGACCAACGCCTGTGCGCGCCGTTCGTCGCCCGGTCCGGCCGCGGCGCCGAGCAGCGCCCGGGCGAAGCCGTCGGCCTGTTCGGGGCGGACTCCGGGAACGGCGAGCAGCTGCCAGGGGTCTTCGCCGAGGGCCTCGGCGGCCCGCTCCCCGAGCACCTCGGCGGTCCGCTCGGCCAGCGACTCGGGGGCGCCGCCCGCGGCGAGGACCTGCCGTACGCCGTCGAGGCCGGGGGCCGTGGGGCGGGGTGGGGGAGCGGTCGCCGGGACGCCGGCCGGAGTGGTGCCGGCGGGCCCGGGAGCGGTGGCGTCCGGCGCGGAGGGGCGGGCCGGGCCCTCGCCGGCGTCGGTGGCGTGGGCCGGGCGCTGCCGGGTCACCTGCGGTGTGGTCGCGGCGGGCCCGGCCTGCGGTGCGGGGTGGCCACCGGCCGGGGCGTTACCGGCGGGGCCGGCGGCGGGGCCGGCCGGCCGGGTGGGGCGGGGGGCCTCGGTGAAGAAGGAGGCCGCCGAGCGCTCACCGCTCTCCACGGCGCGTACGGCCGCCGCCAGCGCCGCCGCGCTCGCCTTGGCCGGTGCGGGCTGCGTGGTCTGCTCGTTCCCCGCCGCGGCATCCGCGCTGCGGGCGTCCGCGGTCCCGGCCGCGCCCTCCTGCTCGGGCGGGGTTTCGCCGGCGAGGCGGTCGGTACTCACAGCGTGCTCCAGTCGTGATCGGGGTAGCGGTGCACCGGAGCCGACACATCGTCCAGCGCCCGGCAGATTTCGTCAGGAAGACTAAGGGTCTCCACTGACAATGCCGCTCTGAGCTGCTGCGCCGTGCGCGCTCCCAGGATCGGGGCGGTCACTCCGGGGCGGTCGCGGACCCAGGACAGCGCGACCTGGAGGGGGGTGACGGCCAGTCCGTCGGCGGCGGTCGCCACCGCCTCGACGACCCGGCCCGCCGTCTCGTCGAGGTACGGCGCGACGAACGCCGCCAGGTGGTCCGAGGCGCCGCGCGAGTCCGCCGGGGTGGCGTGGCGGTACTTGCCGGTGAGCACGCCCCTGCCGAGGGGGGAGGACGGCAGTACGCCGATGCCGAGGTCGAGCGCCGCGGGCAGCACCTCGCGTTCGATGCCGCGCTGGAGCAGGGAGTACTCCATCTGTGTGCCGGCCAGCCGATTGCGTATGCCGGGCGCGGCGAGCTGCCAGGTCGCGGCCTTGGCGAGCTGCCAGCCGGAGAAGTTCGCCGCCCCGACGTAGCGTGCGCGGCCGCTGGTGACGGCGAGGTCGAGGGCCTGGAGCGTCTCGTCCAGGGGCGTGTGCGGGTCGTGGGCGTGCAGCTGCCACAGGTCGACGTAGTCGGTGCCGAGCCGTTCCAGGGACGCGTCCAGGGCGGCGAGGAGATGGCGCCGGGAGCCGTCGACGCGGCGGTCCGCCTCCAGGACGCTGCCGGCCTTGGTGACGATCACCAGGTCGTCGCGGGGGACGAGGCTCTCCGTGAGCCGGCCCAGGAGGTATTCGGCGCCGCCGTCGGCGTAGATGTCGGCGGTGTCCACGAGGGTGCCGCCGGCCTCCCAGAACGCCTTGAGCTGGTCGGCGGCTTCCTGCTCGTCCGTGTCGCGGGCCCAGTTCAGGGTGCCGAGCCCGAGCCGGGACACGCGAAGGCCCGTTCGGCCGAGGTGCCTTTGCTCCATGGGGCCTGAGATTACGCGCCGTGGCCCGGGATCAGGGGACCTGTGGACAACCCGCCGGTGACGGCTCGCGGCGGTGCGCGCTACAGTCCCCCGCGACAACGACGTTACTGATCGGTAAGGGGAGCGGCATGAGGCTTGGCATCAACCTCGGCTACTGGGGCGCCGGGATGGACTCCGACAATCTCGCGGTGGCGCAGGAGGCCGACCGCCTCGGCTACGCCGTCTGCTGGGCCGCCGAGGCCTACGGTTCCGACGCCGCCACCGTGCTCTCCTGGGTCGCCGCCCAGACCGAGCGGATCGACATCGGCTCGGCGATCTTCCAGATCCCGGCGCGTACCCCCGCGATGACCGCGATGACCGCCGCGACCCTGGACTCCCTCTCCAGGGGCCGGTTTCGGCTCGGCCTCGGCGTCTCCGGGCCGCAGGTCTCCGAGGGCTGGTACGGCGTCAGGTTCGACAAGCCGCTGGCCCGCACCCGCGAGTACGTGGACATCGTCCGCAAGGCGATGAGCCGCGAGCGGCTGTCCTACGAGGGCGAGCACTGGACGCTGCCGCTGCCCGGCGGCCCCGGCAAGCCGCTCAAGCTCACCGTCCACCCCGAGCGCCCGCACATCCCGCTCTACATCGCCGCGATCGGCCCCAAGAACCTGGAGCAGACCGGCGAGATCGCCGACGGCGCACTGCTGATCTTCCCGTCCGCGGACCACCTGGAGGAGACCGCCGTCGCGCACCTGCGCGCCGGCCGGGAGAAGGCGGGCCGGACGCTCGACGGCTTCGACATCTGCCCGACGCTGCCGCTGGCCGTCGGCCCCGGGAACGGTGACGGGGACATCGGCGCGCTCGCCGACATGTTCCGCCCGTACACCGCGCTGTACGTCGGCGGGATGGGCAGCCGGAAGCAGAACTTCTACAACCGGCTCGCCCAGCGCATGGGCTACGAGAAGGAAGCCGCCGAGATCCAGGACAAGTACCTGTCCGGCGACAGGGACGGCGCCGCCGCCGCCATCCCGGAGCGGCTGATCGACCAGACCACGCTGCTCGGCTCCGTCGCGCGGATCGCCGACCGGATGCAGGCCTACGCGGCGGCCGGCGTGACCACCCTGACGCTGGCGCCGGCCGGCTTCACCCTGGAGGAGCGGCTGGCCTCGCTGCGGGCCGGAGTGGAGGCCCTGGAGCGCGCCGGACTGGCGTAGTCGAGGACGGGCCGCAGGGAGCCCGTGGGTGGGCCGGGAGGGCCTGCGGGACCAACAAGGAGGGCCCGGCGCCCGGAGCGCCGGGCCCGGCGGACCCGCGGCCGTGGTGGGGGCTCGGGGGATCCTCCCCGCCACGGCCGTCGGGCTGCACAACGCCACGGTGCGCGGCGGGTTACGCCCCGCCACCGGTCCCGCCTCGTTCCAACGGACGAACGGGCGCCCCCTCCAGTTGCCGCGAACAGCACACACCACTTGACTTTTTCTTTACGGGTGTGTGCATTCGGAGGTGGCTCAGATGTTCTCGGCCCGAAGCCTGTTCCAGGAGATCGTCGACAACGACAACTCCTACCGTCTGTTCTGTTCCATCGCGGCCAGCGGCGAGGCCCAGGGTGGCTGGGAGAACGGCCGGATCGCCGCACTGCTGCCCGCGTCCATGCGCGATCTGGCGCCCAAGGTCACCCGGCACGGCGCCGACGAGGACAAGCACGGACGGATCTTCCAGGCCCTGATGCGCCGCCGCGGACTGACCCCCACCCACGTCCCCGAAGCGACCGACTACACCATGCTGCTGGAGCGCCGGGGCATCGGCCTGGCGCACGACAAGCTGCGCCGCGACGAGCCGCTCACCGAGCTCGACATCATCACCTACCTCGCGCACAGCCGGGTCACCGAGCAGCGCGCCGCCGACCAGATGGTGATGCTCAAGAGGCACTTCGGCGACCACCCCGAGGTGGGCAAGGCGATCAGGATGATCTCCCACGACGAGGACAACCACCTCGCCTACTGCCACGAGGAGCTGCTGCGACTGGCCCGCGCCGGACACGGCCGCACCATCCAGCGGATCCTGCACGACTGCGCACGCGCCGAGATCGCCGTCTACCGGGACGTCAGCCTGGCCGTGATGGACCACATGGGACGCATCCTGCACTGGCCGAAGCCGAAGTCCGCGGTGCTCGCCGCCGCGATCCGGGCGATGTACAGCTACGAGCGGCTGGTCGGCTGGCGGCGGATGGTCACCCTCCGGATGCCCGAGCGGCGCAACGCGCTGGGCGGCCCGACCACCTCCGCACCCGAGTTCGCCTGAGCCGCCGCACCCCCAGAGGCGGTGCGCCGCGCGGGGTCACAGCCAGCCGCGGCGCTTGAACAACCGGTACAGCGACACCTCGATGAGCACCATCAGCACCAGGATCGCCGGATACCCCAGATGCCACTTGAGCTCCGGCATGAAGGTGAAGTTCATGCCGTAGACCCCGGCGATCAGGGTGGGGACGGCCGCCAGCGCCGCCCAGGCCGAGATCTTGCGCATGTCGTCGTTCTGCCGCACGCCCATCTGCGCCAGATGGGCGGAGAGAATGTCCGAGAGCAGTCGGTCCAGACCCTCGACCGACTCGTTGGCGCGGGTGAGATGGTCCTCGACGTCGCGGAAGAACGGCCGCGCGTGGTCGTGGATGAACGGCACCCCCGGGTTCTGCAGGCGCGCCATCGGCTCCGCCAACGGACCCGTCGCCCGCCGGAACTCCATCACCTCACGCTTGAAGACGTAGATCTCGGCGGCGGTGTTCCGGGTGTCCCGCCCCCGTACCGGAGCGAACACCTCCGCCTCCAACTCCTCCAGGTCCAGCTGGAGTTCGGCGGCCACCTCGATGTAGTGGTCGACCACCGCGTCACTGACCGCGTACAGCACCGCGCCCGGGCCGTGCCGCAGGATCTCCGGGTGCTCCTCCAGCCGGTGCCGCACCGCGCGCAGCGGACTGGCCTCCCCGTGCCGCACCGTCACCACGAACGAGTCGCCCACGAAGACCATCAGCTCCGACGCGGTCACCGTGTCGGCCTGCACGTCGTAGGTGATCGGCTTCAGCACCACGAACAGCGAGTCGTCGTAGACCTCCAGCTTCGGCCGCTGGTGCGCCTTGAGCGCGTCCTCGACCGCCAGCGGATGCAGCGCGAACTCGCTGCTGACGAGCGCGAACTCGTCCTCCGTCGGCTCGTGCATGCCCAGCCACATGAAGGAGTGGCCCTCGGCCCGCGCCGCCTCCAGGGCGTCCGAGAAGTCCGTCGCGCACTCCGCGCGGCGGCCCTCCCGGTAGATGGCGCAGTCCACGATCACACCAGGCATTCTCGCGCGTACCCCCGCCACCTGCCAGGAAGACGACCCCGAACGTAGGCTGGCGGTCATGCCCACGCTGATCCTGGTGCGGCACGGCCGCTCCACCGCCAACACCGCCGGCGTGCTCGCCGGACGGACCCCCGGCGTCGCCCTCGACGAACGCGGCGCCGCCCAGTCCGCCGCGCTGCCCGCCCGGCTGGCACGGGTGCCGCTGGCCGCCGTCGTCTCCAGCCCGCTGCAACGCTGCCGGGAGACCGTGCAGCCCCTGCTGGACGCCCGTCCCCGGCTGACGCTGCACATCGAGGACCGGATCACCGAATGCGACTACGGCGACTGGTCCGGCCGCAAACTCGCCGAGCTCAACGACGAGCCGCTGATGGAGGTCGTCCAGCAGCACGCCTCCGCGGCCGCCTTCCCCGGCGGCGAGACGATGCGGGCCATGCAGGCCCGCGCGGTGGACGCGGTACGCGACTGGAACACCCGCGTCGAGGAGACGCACGGCCCCGAAGCGACCTACGCCATGTGCTCCCACGGCGACATCATCAAGGCGCTGGTAGCCGACGCACTCGGCCTGCACCTCGACCTCTTCCAGCGGATCTCCGTCGAGCCCTGCTCGATCACCGTGATCCGCTACACCCGGCTGCGCCCCTACCTCGTGCGGCTGGGCGACACCGGCGACTTCGGCTCCCTGGTGCCCCGGGAGGACGGCGGCAGCGCCGCGGACGCCCGGGACGCGGCCGTCGGCGGTGGTGCGGGCGCAGCGTGATCAGTCCGCGCAGTAGGGTGGTGCGACGGCGCTGCCCGCCACGCCCCTGCCCTCCGCAGGACGTGCAGCGACCGCAGTGACCCCGCAGTCGAGCAATCGGAGCAGGACCTTGTCCCGTCAGGTGTTCTTCTACGACGCGCCGGACCGCTTCGTGGCCGGTACGGTCGGGCTGCCTGGCCGCCGCACCTTCTACCTCCAGGCCACCGCGGCCGGCCGCACCACCAGCGTCGCCCTGGAGAAGACGCAGGTCGCGGCCCTCGCCGAACGCATCGACGAACTGCTCGACGAGGTCGTACGACGCAGCGGCGGCAACGCCCCGGTGCCCGCCGTCTCGCCCACCGAGCTCACCGACACCGCCCCGCTGGAGACCCCCGTCGAGGAGGAGTTCCGGGTCGGCACCATGGCACTGGCCTGGGACGGCGAGGACGAGCGGATGATCGTCGAGGCGCAGGCCCTGGTCGAGCTGGACGCCGACAGCGAGGAGGACCTCGCCGACGCCGAGGAGCGGCTCCTCCAGGACGACGAGCACGGCCCCCCGATGCTGCGGGTGCGCCTCACCGGAACCATGGCCAGGGCGTTCGCCAAGCGGGCGCTGGACGTCGTCAACGCCGGCCGCCCCCCGTGCCCGCTGTGCAGCCTGCCGCTCGACCCGGAGGGACACGTATGTCCGCGCCAGAACGGATACCGACGGGACGCCTGAGCGCCACGGAGCCCGCCGTGGAGCCGGCCGGACCGCCGCCCGACCCCGCGGACCCCCAGGACGCCCCGACGACGGCACCAGAGCCCGCCACGGGCCTGTCCGCCGCCTTCCTCACCGAAGGTGAGCTGACCGTACGCGGCCGCATCCAGGAGGCGTCCAACGCCGTGCTGCTCTGCACGATCGCGTACGACGGCCACACCGCCACCTGCGTCTACAAGCCGGTCGCCGGCGAGCGGCCGCTGTGGGACTTCCCCGACGGCACCCTCGCCCAGCGCGAGGTCGCCGCCTACGAGGTCTCCCGCGCCTGCGGCTGGGACCTCATCCCGCCGACCGTGCTGCGCGACGGCCCGTACGGCACCGGCATGGTCCAGGAGTGGATCGACCCTCCGGAGAACAGCGACGAGGTCCCCGAGCTGCTGGCACTGGTGGAGGGCGACGAACCGGGGCCCGACTGGAAGGCGGTCGGCCACGCCCAGCTCGACGCGGACCGCACCGCGCTGCTGGTGCACGCCGACCACCCGCGGCTGCGGCGCCTGGCGGTGCTCGACGCCGTGATCAACAACGGCGACCGCAAGGGCGGCCACCTGCTACCCGGTGCCGGCGGACGGTTCTACGCCATCGACCACGGCGTGACCTTCCACGCCGACGACAAGCTGCGCACGCTCCTGTGGGGCTGGGCGGGGGAGCCGCTGACCCCGGAGGCGCTAGAGGTCCTGCGAGGCCTCCGGGCGGCGCTTCAGGACGCGGCGGAGCTCTCCGTCCGACTGGCCGACCTCCTCACGGACACCGAGATCGACGCACTGCGGGCACGGGTGGCCGGGCTGCTGCGCAGCGGTCGGCACCCCGAGCCGAGCGGCGAGTGGCCCGCCATCCCCTGGCCGCCGGTCTGATCTCGCGGACGTGCAAAGGCCACCCCGTCCGCGCACCCCTTGCACGTCCGCCTGTCAAACGCAAGACCGCCTTTCCGGCCAAGACCCCTGGTCCGGTTCGTATGCGGAACATCCGTCCGGTTACGCTCAAGGCATGCATGCATGGCCCGCTTCTGAGGTCCCCGCCCTGCCTGGTCAGGGCCGCGACCTGAGGATCCACGACACCGCGACCGGCGGACGGGTAACCCTCGACCCCGGTCCCGTCGCCCGTATCTACGTCTGCGGCATCACGCCCTACGACGCCACCCACATGGGGCACGCGGCGACCTACAACGCGTTCGACCTGGTCCAACGCGTGTGGCTCGACACGAAGCGTCAGGTGCACTACGTGCAGAACGTCACCGACGTGGACGACCCGCTGCTGGTGCGGGCGCAGGCGACCGGCGACGACTGGACCGCGCTCGCCGAACGCGAGACCGCCCTGTTCCGCGAGGACATGACGGCCCTGCGGATGCTGCCGCCCCGCCACTACATAGGCGCGGTCGAGTCGATACCCGGCATCGTCCCGCTGGTGGAGCGGCTCCGTGACGCCGGCGCCGCCTACGAGCTGGACGGCGACATCTACTTCTCCGTCGAGTCCGACCCGCACTTCGGCGAGGTCTCCCGCCTGGACGCCGAAACGATGCGGCTGCTGTCCGCCGAGCGCGGCGGCGACCCGGAACGCGAAGGCAAGAAGAACCCGCTCGACCCGATGCTGTGGATGGCCGCCCGCGACGGCGAACCGAGTTGGGACGGCGGCTCGCTGGGCCGCGGCCGACCCGGCTGGCACATCGAGTGCGTCGCCATCGCCCTGGACCACCTCGGCATGGGCTTCGACGTCCAGGGCGGCGGCTCCGACCTCGCCTTCCCGCACCACGAGATGGGCGCCTCGCACGCCCAGGCGCTCACCGGCCGGCACCCGTTCGCCAAGGCGTATGTGCACGCCGGGATGGTGGCCCTGCACGGCGAGAAGATGTCCAAGTCGAAGGGCAACCTCGTCTTCGTCTCCGCGGTGCGACGGGCCGGCACCGACCCGGCCGCGATCCGACTGGCGCTCCTCGCGCACCACTACCGCGCCGACTGGGAGTGGACCGACGCGGTGCTGGAGGAGGCCGAGCAACGGCTGGCGCGCTGGCGGGCCGCGGTCTCCCGCCCCGACGGCCCGTCAGCCGACGCCCTGCTGGAGCAGATCCGCACGGCGCTCGCCGACGACCTGGACTCCCCGGCCGCCCTCGCGGCCGTGGACGCATGGGCCGCCGCCCAGGAGGCCGACGGGGGGACGGACGAGGGGGCACCGGGGCTGGTGTCGCGGGCCGTCGATGCGTTGTTGGGCGTGGCCCTATAGCCCCACGTCTTTGTCTGCGGCGCCGCGCTTCGTCTCGCCGTTTCGCCTGCGGCGGGCGTTGTGTGTCGGGTGCGGTGCCGCTCCTCCGGACTTCGTCCTGCGGAGCGGCCCCTCCCGTGAGTGGGGGTGACTGATTGTGGGGGCTGGTGCGGTCCGTCCACTGTGCGCAGGTGACCACCGGCGTTCACCCCTACGGTCTTCTTCCCACCCCTCAACGGGAGGGGACGGGCCGGAGGGGTAGGGGTGTGGGACGTAAAGCGAAGCAGTCCCACACCCCTACCCCTCCGGCCCGTCACCGCACCCGACAGCCCCGCGCAGCGGCACAGCCCGCCGCAGGCGCCACGGCGAGAAACCACCACGGTGGGAGAGCCAAAAACGTGGGGCGAACGCCGGCCGCCAGGCCGCGGCGGGACAGCCGACAACGTGGGGGGAGCGCCGGCCGCCAAGGCCCCGGCGGGAGGCCGCAGACGAAAACGTAGGAGGGCTTACCCCTCCTCGGGGTCCTCGTCCTCCGGACGGTTCGGTTCCTTGGGGAGGGGGCGGGGCGGTCGGGTGCGGCCACTGCTCGTGTCGCGGAGGAACGAGCTGTCGGTGAGCCCGCCCTCGGAGGCGACGCCGGGGCCGGCCTGCGGGTCGCGGCGGCGCAGGTAGCGCTCGAACTCGCGGGCGATGGCCTCGCCGGAGGCCTCCGGAAGGTCCGCGGTGTCCCGTGCCTCCTCCAGCGACTGCACGTACTCGGCGACCTCGCTGTCCTCGGCCGCCAGCTGGTCCACGCCCAGCTGCCAGGCCCGTGCGTCCTCGCTCAGTTCACCCAAGGGGATGCTGATGTCGAGCAGGTCCTCCAGACGGTTCAGGAGGGCGAGGCTGGCCTTGGGGTTGGGCGGCTGGGAGACGTAGTGCGGGACCGCGGCCCACAGGCTCACTGCGGGGACGCCCGCATGCGTGCACGCCTCCTGGAGGATGCCCACGATCCCGGTGGGGCCTTCGTAGCGGGACTCCTCCAGATCCAGCCGGCGGGCCAGGTCCGCGTCGGAGGTGACGCCGCTGACGGGGACCGGGCGGGTGTGCGGGGTGTCGCCCAGCAGTGAGCCCAGCACCACCAGCATCTCCACGCCCAACTCATGGGCGAAGCCGAGGATTTCGTTGCAGAACGAGCGCCAGCGCATGCTGGGCTCGATCCCCCGGACCAGGACCAGATCGCGCTTCCGCCCCTTGCCGCGCGCACTGCCGACGCGGACGACGGAGAGCCGGGTCGTCGGCCAGGTGATCTTCCGTACGCCGCCCTCCAGGGAGACGGTGGGACGGTTCACCTGGAAGTCGTAGTAGTCCTCGGCGTCCAGCGCGGCGAAGACCTCGCCCTTCCACTCCCGGTCCAGGTGGGCGACGGCGGCGGAGGCGGCGTCACCGGCGTCGTTCCAGCCTTCGAACGCGGCCACCATGACCGGGTCGATCAGCTCGGGCACCCCCTCCAGCTCGATCACCCAGCGCCTCCTTCCGACCGGTTCGACCGTCTGGGGGCGGCCGCCGGCAGCAGTTCCATTGCGTGCGTCACCAAGACTACGGCGTGCGCGGTGCCGGTCCGCAGCCCCTGTGCACGAACGAGTACCTATACATCCGACCTGTTCGCGTGCTGTTCGCTCAACTCTCCCACGTATTTCGGTACGAGGTCTGGGCGTGGCCCGACACACGGGCCTATACATCGGATGACCCAGAAAGGTCCGATGTTCTGCCGCACCGTTCAGTCCGATGTTCTCCCGCAACATCCCAGGGGCATGCGCATGGCCGTGACCGACACCGTCACCGGGCTCGAGGTCCACGACGTCCGGTTCCCCACCTCGGAGCAGCTCGACGGCTCGAACGCCGTGAACCCCGACTACTCCGCCGCCCACCTCGTGCTGCACCCCGACGGCGGCCCACCAGGACACGGCCTCTGCTTCACAACGTCAACTGCGAACTGTCCGGACTGGTCACCGAGGCCGACTGGGACGCCTGGCGACCGCGGCAGGTCCTGCCCTACGTCCGGCATGTGCTGGACGGACGCCTTCGGCACCGACCGGGTGATGTTCGGCCCCGACTGGCCGGTGCGCCCCGGCCGCTGCCTACGACGACGTCCTCGCCCTCGCCGAGGCCGCCACCGACCGACTCGACGGCCCGGAACGCGCCGCCGTCTTCGGCACCACGGCCGCCCGGGTCTACGGAACCGGAACACCGCAACCGGCAGGAGAAGCACGAGAAGCAGGAGGCCCCGGACCGCTCCGCGTCGGCGTCCGGATTCCGCCAGCCTCGGATCCGCCCGCGCCCGAAGATCGAGTCGTACCGCACCACGACGCGGTGCTCGTCCGGCCCCGACCGGACGACCGACAGACGGCGTTCCGCCACACGACATTTGAAGGGCGACGGGAGACGACGATGACGGCAACGGTGATGACTCCGAAGACGGCACAGAGGGACGGCGGCATCCGGCCGCTCACTGGCAAGGTGGCGCTGGTGACCGGCGGGAGCCGGGGCATCGGCAAGGCGATCGCGCTGCGGCTGGCCGCCGACGGCGCGGCGGTGGCCCTGACGTACCACTCCGGGCGGGAAGCGGCCGAACTGGCCGTCAAGGAGATCGAAGGGGCCGGCGGTCGGGCCTGGGCGGTGCAGGCCGACAGCGGCGACGCGGAGGCGGTGTGGGCCTCGGTGGCCGGCACCGTCGACCGCTTCGGACGACTCGACATCCTGGTCAACAATGCGGGCGTCGGCGTGCTCGGTCCCTTCGAGGGGATCTCCCTGGAGGACGTCGACCGGGTCCTGCGGACCAACGTCCGCGGACCGTTCCTGGCGGCGCAGGCCGCCGCCGCACACCTCACCGAGGGCGGCCGCATCATCTCCATCGGCAGCTGCATGGCCGAACGGGTCGCGTTCCCCGGCGGCACCCTCTACGCCACCAGCAAGGCCGCACTCACCGGCCTGACCAAGACCCTCGCCAAGGAGCTGGGGCCGCGCGGCATCACCGCCAACGTCGTGCACCCCGGGCCCATCGACACGGAGATGAACCCGGCCGACGGCGAGAGCGCCACCATGCAGGCCGAACTGACCGCCCTGGGGGCGTACGGCCAGGCCTGGGACGTCGCAGCCACCGTCGCCCATCTCGCGGGCGACGCCGGCCGCTACATCACGGGCGCCTCCGTCGCGGTCGACGGCGGCTTCGCGATCTGACGACACCCTGCACGCCACACCCGGCATGTCTCTCCGCGCATGTCACACCGCGCACGCCACACCGCACGTCAGGTCAGCGCGACGCATGTCACCGCACGTCGGGTCGGAGTGACGCGCGCAACCACTGCTCCACGCTGGCGATGTGCACCGTCGCCCACGACCGCGCCGCCTCCGCGTCCCGGTCCCGGAGCGCGGAGAGGATCGCCCGGTGCTCGGTGAGGGTGCGGGCCACCGCGTCCTTCTGCGTGAGCCCGCGCCAGATCCTGGCCCGGGTGGTCGGCCCGGACAGGCCGTCCAGCAGCGAGCAGAGCACGGAGTTGCCGGACGCCGCGACGATCCCTCGGTGGAACTCCAGGTCGCAGGCGACCAGGTCCTCCACCGAGGGTGTGGGCCCCAGCGCGTTCAACTGGGCTTCCAGGGCGTCCAGTTCCTCGGCGTCGATCCGGCCGGCCGCCATCGCCGTGGCGGCCGGCTCCAGGATCCGGCGGACGGCGAGGAACTCCAGCACCGTGTCATCGCGGTGGAAGTCCACCACGAAGCTCATGGCCTCCAGCAGCAGTTGGGGGTCGAGACTGGTGACGTAGGTGCCGTCGCCCTGGCGCACGTCCAGGATGCGGATGAGGGAGAGGGCGCGCACCGCCTCCCGCAGCGAGTTGCGGGACAGGCCCAGTTCGGCGGCGAGTTCGCTCTCCTTGGGCAGCCGGTCGCCCGGCCTCAGCGCGCCGGAGACGATCATGCCCTTGATCTTTTCGATGGCCTCGTCGGTGACCGCCATGCCGACCTCCCCGCTGTGACCCGCCCGGTGTCGTCCGGATGCCCATGCCCGCCGCCGGCCTCATCACCACACGGCCGTCGACGCAGACATCCGATGTCTGAGCCACATTATGGCCTCCCGGCCGCGGATGCCTCCTGCGAAACCTCCGCAGTACCTTCCGTGGAGCCCCAAGCACCTCCTGTGGGGCGCCCTGCCCCCCTGCCCCCTGCCCGTTGCCCACCCTCTGCCCGGTGCCCTACCCCTTGCCTGCCTCCCTGCCTCCCTGCCTCCCTGCTTGCCTCCTCCTTGTTTACGGCAACGATTACGGAGAGTGATTGGTTCCGGACGCGTAGTTGCATTGTGATCGCCAGCCGCCTTGGTCCGGACACAAAGACGCCGGGGCGGCCCAGTGGGCCGCCCCGGCGGTGGTGCGGGGTGGTGCGGGGGGCTCCGCCTTGTTGCGCGGCGGAGGGGGAGTCAGTCGGTCAGCATCTCCTTGACCTTGGCGCGGACGTCCTCCGTGTCCAGGCCGCGGATCGTCAGGGTGGTCCGGCGGCGGAGGACGTCGTCGACCGTCTCGGCCCACTCGGTGTCCCGGGCGTAGACGACCTGGGCCCAGATCTCGGGCGCGTCGGGGTGGATGCGCTCGGCCAGGGCCGGGTTGTCGTTGGCCAGGCGGGCGATGTCGAAGGACAGCGAGCCGTAGTGGGTGGCGAGGTGACGGGCGGTGTCCGGGGCCATGCGCGGGCCGGGGGTGCCGCCGTCGACGAGCAGTCGGTGGGCGACCGCGTTGGGGTTGGCGATGCCCGGCAGCGGGAGCTTCTTCGGCAGGTGGGCGATCGGCTCCATGTCGTCGGCCAGCGGGTGGCCGGGCAGCGCGGCGAGCTTGTTCATCACCGTACGGCCGATGTGCCGGAAGGTCGTCCACTTGCCGCCGGCGACCGACAGCATGCCGCCGCTGCCCTCGGTGACGACCGTCTCGCGCTTGGCCTTGGAGGTGTCGCCGGGGCCGCCGGGCAGCACCCGCAAGCCGGCGAACGAGTAGGTGATCAGGTCGCGGGAGAGCTGCTGGTCGCGGATGGAGAAGGCGGCCTCGTCCAGGATCTGGGCGGTGTCCTTCTCGGTGACCGCGACGTCCGCCGGGTCGCCCTCGTACTCCTCGTCTGTGGTGCCGAGGAGCAGCATGTCCTCCCAGGGGAGGGCGAAGGTGATGCGGTACTTGTCGATCGGGGTGGCCAGCGCCGCCTTCCAGGGGGCGGTGCGCTTGAGGACCAGGTGCGCGCCCTTGGACAGGCGGATCGAGGGCGCCGCGTTCGGGTCCTCCATCTTGCGGAGGTGGTCGACCCAGGGACCGGTGGCGTTGAGGACCAGGCGGGCGTTCACGCCGAACTCGTGGCCGTCCGTGCGGTCCTTGAGCTCCGCGCCGGTGACCCGGCCCTGGGTGAAGCGCAGGCCGGTGACCTCGGCGTGGTTGAGGACGGTGGCGCCCGCGGCGACGGCCGCGCGGACCGTCATCAGGGCCATCCGGGAGTCGTTCATCTGGTCGTCGCCGTAGACGGCAACGGCCTTGAGGTTCTCGGTGCGCAGCTCGGGGACGTCGCGCTGGGCCTTGGCCGGGGATATGACGTGGCCGACGCCGTCACCGAACGCGGAGAGCGCGGAGTAGGCGAAGACGCCCGCGCCGAGCTTGGCCGCGCCGTGCGGGCCGCCCTTGTAGACCGGCAGGTAGAAGGTGAGCGGGTTGGACAGGTGGGGGGCCACCTGGCGGGAGACCGCGCGCCGCTCGAAGTGGTTCTCCGCCACCAGCTTGACCGCGCCGGTCTGGAGGTAGCGCAGACCGCCGTGGAGCAGCTTGGAGGAGGCGGAGGAGGTGGCGCCGGCGAAGTCACCGGCGTCCACCAGGGCCACCCGCAGCCCGGCCTGTGCGGCGTGCCAGGCAGTGGAGATGCCCAGGATGCCGCCACCGATCACCAGGAGGTCGTATGTCGCCTTGGAAAGCTGCTCCCGAGTCTCGGCGCGGCTCGCGTGGGAACCGTTGGCCGGGTGCGTCCCGAGTGCCGGGACGCTCTGCAGGGTGCTCATGTTGTGCTCCTCGTCAGCTCTCGTCGTCGAGCCAGCCCATGGTCCGCTCCACGGCCTTGAGCCAGTTCTTGTATTCGCGGTCACGGGTGGCCGCGTCCATCCGGGGGGTCCATTCGGCGGCCCGGCGCCAGTTGGCGCGCAGTTCGTCGGTGCTGGACCAGAAGCCGACGGCCAGTCCGGCCGCGTAGGCAGCGCCGAGGCAGGTGGTCTCGGCGACCATCGGGCGCACCACGGGTGCGTCCAGGACGTCGGAGATGGTCTGCATCAGCAGGTTGTTGGAGGTCATGCCGCCGTCGACCTTGAGTGCGGTCAGGTCGACGCCGGAGTCCTTGGTCATGGCGTCGGTGATCTCGCGGGTCTGCCAGGCGGTGGCCTCGAGGACGGCGCGCGCGATGTGCGCCTTGGTGACGTAGCGGGTCAGGCCCGCGATGACGCCGCGGGCGTCCGAGCGCCAGTAGGGGGCGAACAGGCCGGAGAAGGCCGGTACGAAGTAGGCGCCGCCGTTGTCCTCGACGCTGCTGGCCAGGGTCTCGATCTCGGCGGCGCTGTTGATGAGGCCCATCTGGTCGCGCATCCACTGGACGAGCGAGCCGGTGACGGCGATGGAGCCTTCCAGGGCGTAGACCGGCTGCTGGTCGCCGATGCGGTAGCCGACGGTGGTCAGCAGTCCGTTGTACGAGTTGACCGGCTCGTGGCCGGTGTTCATCAGCATGAAGGTGCCGGTGCCGTACGTGGACTTGGCCTCGCCCTGGTCGAAGCAGGTCTGGCCGAAGAGGGCGGCCTGCTGGTCGCCGAGTGCCGAGGCGACGGGGACGCCGGCGAGGACGCCGCCGGCGGCGTGGCCGTAGACCTCGGCGGAGGACCTGATCTCCGGCAGGACGGCCGCCGGGATGTCCATGGAGTCCAGGATCCGCTGGTCCCACTCCAGGGTGTGCAGGTTCATCAGCATGGTGCGCGAGGCGTTGGTGACGTCGGTGACGTGGTGGCCGCCGTTGACGCCGCCGGTCAGGTTCCAGATGACCCAGGAGTCCATGGTGCCGAAGAGGATCTCGCCGCGGTCGGCGCGCTCGCGCAGGCCCTCGACGTTGTCGAGCAGCCAGCGGATCTTCGGGCCGGCGAAGTAGGACGCCAGCGGCAGGCCGGTCTCGCGGCGGAAGCGGTCCTGGCCGACGTTGCGGCCGAGTTCCTTGCAGAGCGCGTCGGTGCGGGTGTCCTGCCAGACGATGGCGTTGTGGACCGGCTCACCGGTGTTCTTGTCCCACAGGACGGTGGTCTCGCGCTGGTTGGTGATGCCGATGGCCTTGACGTCGGCGGCGGTGATGCCGGCCTTGTGGACGGCGCCGTCGACGACCTGCTGGACGTTGGTCCAGATCTCGGAGGCGTCGTGCTCGACCCAGCCCGGCTTCGGGAAGATCTGCTCGTGCTCCTTCTGGTCGACCGAGACGATCCGGCCGTCCTTGTCGAAGACGATGCAGCGGCTGGAGGTGGTCCCCTGGTCGATGGCCGCAATGAACGGGCCGTGCCCGTGGGAGGAGGTGGTGTGGGTGTCGCTCATGGTGTGCTCCAAGAAGTCTGTGCGGGCGGCGGGGCGGTCGGCTGGCTCAGGCGAAGGCCACCTGGTAGATGCCTCCGGCGATGGCTCCGCCGATCAGCGGGCCGACGACCGGGATCCAGGCGTAGCCCCAGTCTGAGCCGCCCTTGTTCGGCAGCGGCAGCAGCGCGTGCACGATGCGCGGGCCGAGGTCGCGGACCGGGTTGATGGCGTACCCGGTCGGGCCGCCCAGCGACAGGCCGATGCCCACGACGACCAGGGCGACCAGCAGGGTGCCGATCACGCCGACGCCCTTGCCGTTGTCGCTCAGCCCGAGGGTGAGGATCGACAGCACGAGCACGACGGTGGCGATGATCTCGGTGGCCAGGTTCTGCACGGCGTTCCGGATCTCCGGGCCGGTGGAGAAGATGCCGAGCACCGGGCCGGCCTTGGGGGCGGCCTTCGGGTCGACCAGACCCTCCTCGGTCTGGTGGTCGGCCAGCACCTCGGGGTCGGTGAGGTGGGCCCGGAACTGCCCGTAGTAGACGATCCACACCAGTACGGCGCCGATCATGGCGCCGAGCATCTCGCCGGCGAGGTAGACCGGCACCTGGCTCCACGGGATACCGCCCTTGATGGCGATGCCGATGGTGACTGCCGGGTTGAGGTGTGCGCCGGACTTGGCGGCGATGTAGGCACCCGTGAGGACGGCGAAGCCCCACCCGAAGGCGATGGCGACCCATCCGGCGTTGAACGCCTTGGAGCGCTTGAACGTGACGGCGGCGCAGACGCCGCCACCCATCAAAAGCAGTACAGCGGTACCGATGGTTTCGCTGATGAAGATGTCGGAGCTGGACACCCGCGACTCCTTTGTCCTTCGTCCAGGGGAAGGCGAACCCCGGGTCCCTCCGGCGGTTCGCGCCCTCCTAGAGGGCGGTGGTCGGCCCGCGGCAGTGCTCACCATAGCGAATATTGCCGTTAGGTGTTCGGCAATGCCGACCGACGAACGGCAGTTTTGTTGACGGTAAGAACCGCGTCAAGGCTTCCTTGGCGAAAAACTTAGGTGAACTTAAGGTGTAAAAACGGTCAAAACCGCCCCGCACCAAGATCCCGGGACACCGCACGTGCGCAATCCCTCACAGCAGCGATGATTTCCGGCCGCAGCTCGCCCTCCCGGCAGACCCGCTCGACCGCTCCGGTGACCCCCACCGCGCCCACCGGCATCCGCCGCCGGTCGTGGATCGGCGCCGCCACCGACGCCACGCCGTCCCAGGTCTCCTCCACGTCCGCGGCCCAGCCGCGCGCCCGGGTCAGGTCCAGCAGCCCCTCGAAGTCCTCGAGGCCGGTCACCGTGCGCGGGGTGAACGCCGCCCGCTCCGCCTCGACCACCTCGCTGTGCGCCACCGGGTCGTACGCGGAGAGCACCTTGCCCAGCGCCGTGCTGTGCAGCGGCTGCATCGCCCCCACCTCCAGCACCTGCCGGCTGTCGTCCGGGCGGAAGACGTGGTGCACGATCAGCACGCCCTGCTGGTGCAGCACGCCCAGGTAGACCGCCTCGCCGCTGGAGCGGGCCAGGTCGTCGGTCCACACCAGGGCGCGGGCGCGCAGTTCGTGGACGTCCAGGTAGCTGTTGCCGAGCCGCAGCAGCTCGGCGCCGAGCTGGTAGCGGCCCGAGACGGCGTCCTGCTCGACGAACCCCTCCTGCTGGAGCGTGCGCAGGATCCCGTGGGCCGTGCCCTTGGCCAGCCCCAGGGAAGAGGAGATGTCGGACAGCCCCAGCCGCCGCTCTCCCCCCGCGAGCAGCCGCAGCATCGCGGCGGCGCGCTCCAGCGACTGGATGGTCCGTGCCATCGGGCAACCTCCGAAGTTATGCGGTTCGACAATGCTGAACGATATCGGCCCATGCCGACTGGAGTCAGCGAACTGGGCGTTCTTGGTGAACGAACCGGAGTTTGTCAACGATCACGGATGGTGCACGACAGGGGGGTGGTGCAGTGCTGTCCACGGCGTGAAACGGGGAACACGTGTACCGGACCGGCAGCTACGCTGGCCGGGTGCGTCCTCTGCCGGAGGGCGCAAAGCCGACAGCCGTCGCAACCAGGGAGCACCTCCATGGCCTCGAACACGCCATCGTCCATCAGCACATCCCGCATCGAATCCCGCGGCCGGTCCCTGCGGGAGCTGCTGGCCTCGCAGGTCGTGGTCGCCGACGGCGCGATGGGCACCATGCTGCAGGCCCAGGACCCGACCCTGGAGGACTTCCAGCAGCTGGAGGGCTGCAACGAGATCCTCAACGTCACCCGGCCCGACATCGTCCGCTCCGTGCACGAGGCGTACTTCGCGGTCGGCGTCGACTGCGTGGAGACCAACACCTTCGGCGCGAACTTCGCCGCCCTGGCCGAGTACGACATCCCCGAGCGGGTCTTCGAGCTCTCCGAGGCCGGTGCCCGGATCGCCCGCGAGGTCGCCGACGCGTTCACCGCCTCCACCGGCCAGCAGCGCTACGTCCTGGGCTCCATGGGCCCCGGCACCAAGCTGCCCACCCTCGGCCACGCCCCCTACGTCACGCTGCGCGACGCCTACCAGCAGAACGCCGAGGGCATGATCGCCGGCGGCGCCGACGCGCTGCTCGTGGAGACCACCCAGGACCTGCTCCAGACCAAGGCGGCCATCCTGGGCGCCCGCCGCGCCCTTCAGGCCACCGGCGCCGACCTCCCGGTGATCTGCTCGGTCACCGTCGAGACCACCGGCACCATGCTCCTCGGTTCCGAGATCGGCGCGGCGCTGACCGCCCTGGAGCCGCTGGGCATCGACATGATCGGCCTGAACTGCGCCACCGGCCCGGCCGAGATGAGCGAGCACCTGCGCTACCTCTCCCGCAACTCCCGCATCCCGCTCGCCTGCATGCCCAACGCGGGGCTGCCGGTGCTGGGCAAGGACGGTGCGCACTACCCCCTGACGCCCGGCGAGCTGGCCGACGCCCAGGAGACCTTCGTCGCCGAGTACGGCCTCTCCCTCGTCGGCGGCTGCTGCGGCACCACCCCCGAGCACCTGCGGCAGGTGGTCGAGCGGGTCCGCGGTGTCACCCCGCCGGCCCGCGAGGTCCGCCCCGAGCCGGGCGCGGCCTCGCTCTACCAGACGGTGCCGTTCCGTCAGGACACCTCCTACCTGGCGATCGGCGAGCGCACCAACGCCAACGGGTCGAAGAAGTTCCGCGAGGCGATGCTGGACGGCCGCTGGGACGACTGCGTGGAGATGGCCCGCGACCAGATCCGCGAGGGCGCCCACATGCTCGACCTGTGCGTCGACTACGTCGGCCGGGACGGCGTCGCCGACATGGAGGAGCTGGCCGGCCGCTTCGCCACCGCCTCCACCCTGCCGATCGTGCTGGACTCCACCGAGCTGAACGTCCTCCAGGCCGGCCTGGAGAAGCTCGGCGGCCGGGCCGTCATCAACTCCGTCAACTACGAGGACGGCGACGGCCCCGAGTCGCGCTTCGCGAAGGTCACCGCGCTCGCCGCGGAGCACGGCGCGGCACTGATCGCGCTCACCATCGACGAGGAGGGCCAGGCCCGCACCGTCGAGCACAAGGTGGCCGTGGCCGAGCGGCTGATCGCCGACCTGACCGGCAACTGGGGCATCCTCGAGTCGGACATCCTCGTCGACTGTCTGACGTTCACCATCTGCACGGGCCAGGAGGAGTCCCGCAAGGACGGCATCCACACCATCGAGGCCATCCGGGAGCTGAAGAAGCGCCACCCGGACGTGCAGACCACCCTGGGCCTGTCGAACATCTCCTTCGGCCTCAACCCGGCCGCCCGCATCGTCCTCAACTCGGTCTTCCTCGACGAGTGCGTCAAGGCCGGCCTGGACTCGGCCATCGTGCACGCCTCCAAGATCCTGCCGATCGCCCGGCTGGAGGAGGAGCAGGTCACCGTCGCCCTCGACCTGATCTACGACCGGCGCAGCGAGGGGTACGACCCGCTCCAGAAGCTGATGGAGCTCTTCGAGGGCGCCACGGCCAAGTCCCTCAAGGCGGGCAAGGCCGAGGAGCTCGCCGCCCTCCCGCTGGACGAGCGCCTCCAGCGGCGCATCATCGACGGCGAGAAGAACGGTCTGGAGGCCGACCTCGACGAGGCCCTCCAGGAGCGCCCCGCCCTCGACATCGTCAACGACACGCTCCTGGCGGGTATGAAGGTCGTCGGTGACCTGTTCGGTTCCGGCCAGATGCAGCTGCCGTTCGTGCTCCAGTCGGCCGAGGTGATGAAGGGCGCGGTGGCCTATCTGGAGCCGCACATGGAGAAGTCCGGTGACGAGGGCAAGGGCACGATCGTGCTGGCCACCGTGCGCGGCGACGTCCATGACATCGGCAAGAACCTCGTCGACATCATCCTGTCCAACAACGGCTACAACGTCGTCAACCTCGGCATCAAGCAGCCGGTCTCGGCGATCCTGGAGGCCGCCGAGGAGCACCGCGCCGACGTCATCGGGATGTCCGGGCTGCTGGTCAAGTCCACGGTGATCATGAAGGAGAACCTGGAGGAGCTCAACCAGCGCAAGATGGCCGCCGACTTCCCCGTCATCCTGGGCGGCGCCGCCCTCACCCGCGCCTACGTCGAACAGGACCTGCACGAGATCTACGAGGGCGAAGTCCGCTACGCCCGGGACGCGTTCGAGGGGCTGCGCCTGATGGACGCCCTGATCGCGGTCAAGCGGGGGGTGCCCGGCGCGACCCTGCCCGAGCTCAAGCAGCGCCGCGTGCCGAAGCGCGACACGGCGGCGCTGGAGGTGACGGAGCCCGAGGGCGCGGTGCGCTCGGACGTGGCCACCGACAACCCGGTGCCCACCCCGCCGTTCTGGGGCACCCGGGTCGTCAAGGGCATCCAGCTCGCCGACTACGCCTCCTGGCTGGACGAGGGCGCGCTGTTCAAGGGCCAGTGGGGCCTGAAGGAGGCACGCACCGGCGACGGCCCGACGTACCAGGAGCTGGTGGAGTCCGAGGGCCGTCCGCGGCTGCGGGGCTGGCTCGACAAGCTGCAGACCGAGAACCTGCTGGAAGCCGCCGTCGTGCACGGCTACTTCCCGTGCGTGTCCAAGGGCGAGGACCTGATCCTGCTGCACGAGGACGGCACCGAGCGCACCCGCTTCACCTTCCCCCGCCAGCGCCGCGGCCGGCGGTTGTGCCTGGCGGACTTCTTCCGGCCGGAGGAGTCGGGGGAGACCGATGTAGTGGGCCTCCAGGTGGTCACCGTCGGCTCGAAGATCGGCGCCGCCACCGCCGAGCTCTTCGCGGCCAACTCCTACCGTGACTACCTCGAACTGCACGGCCTGTCCGTCCAGTTGGCGGAGGCGCTGGCCGAGTACTGGCACGCCCGGGTCCGTGCCGAGCTGGGCTTCGGCGGCGAGGACCCCGCCGACGTCGAGGACATGTTCGCGCTGAAGTACCGGGGTGCGCGGTTCTCGCTGGGCTACGGTGCCTGCCCCGACCTGGAGGACCGGGCCAAGATCGCCGACCTGTTGCAGCCGGAGCGGATCGGCGTCGAGCTCTCCGAGGAGTTCCAGCTCCACCCCGAGCAGTCCACGGACGCCATCGTCATCCACCACCCGGAGGCCAAGTACTTCAATGCGCGGTAGCCCGGCGCCCGCTTCCCGGGGGAGCCGGGGAGCGGGCACCGGGAGCCGGGCGACCTTCGGGCACCGGTCACGCACGGTGACCGCCGCGATGTGTGCGGCAGGGCCGTCCGGACACCCGTCCGGGCGGCCCTGACCTGCGCCGCCACGCGTTTTCGGGCGTGACGTCGTACACTGGTCGGTCCGGTAGCGGCCGGTCGTTTCCCCCCAACCGGGGATGGCGACCGGCCCTTTCGTCCCCTGGGGGACGGCGTCACGACGGAGGTGGATGGATGACCAGCAGCATCCCCGCGGTCGGCACCCGACTGGCCGAGGCCGGGACCCTCCAGGCGGTGTTCCTCGATCTCGACGGCACGCTCGTCGACACCGAGGGGTTCTGGTGGGAGGTGGAGGCGGAGGTGTTCGCCGAACTCGGCCACATCCTGGACGACGTCCACCGCGAGGTCGTGGTGGGCGGCCCGATGACCCGCAGTGCCGGGTATCTGATTCAGGTCACCGGTGTCGACATCAGCCTGACCGAGCTCAGCGTGCTGCTCAACGCCGCCTTCCTGGCCCGGATCAGGCGCGGCGTCCCGCTGATGCCGGGCGCCCGCAGGCTGCTGGCCGAGCTGGCCGCCCACGAGGTGCCGACCGCGCTGGTCTCCGCCTCGCACCGGGCGATCGTCGACCAGATGCTGTACTCCCTCGGTCCGGAGAACTTCCAGCTCACCCTGGCGGGCGACGACCTGCCGCGCACCAAGCCGCACCCGGACCCGTACCTGACGGCCGCGGCGCGGCTGGGGGCGGATCCGGCACGCTGCGCGGTCGTCGAGGACACCCTGACCGGTGTGACCGCGGGGGAGGCGGCGGGCTGCCCGGTCGTCGCGGTGCCCTCGGTGACGGCGATCCCGCCGGCGCCGGGCCGTACGGTCGTGCGTTCGCTGGAAGAAGTCGACCTGCCATTTCTCCAGGCACTCATCACGGAAAGCCGTTGACGCGTGCACTGAGCGTGCTCCGCGGAAAGCCCGCCGAGAACTGAGGGCAGTGGTCCGCTCATTTTCCGTGACGAATGCACTGACTGAATTGCTGCACTCCCACGGATTCCGGGTTGCGTGACGTTTCTCACGTTCCTGGCCGTCGACAGCGGGCCCGGCAGGTGATCCAGAGGGCCTCTTCGTGGGTTTCTACGGGGGTAAGTGTCCGGGTTGATGAAGCAACGAGCGAATCGTTCCGGCGTCCGGATATCGATCACCCCTGCATGGTTATCCGAGAGCCTTATCGATACAACTCCTTTGTGTCCCAGCGCGGCTGGCCGTTCCTACTAATGTCGACGCGAGCAACACCTCTGCGCTGATAAGGAACCTGCCCACGATGAATCGCAAGACCCTGGTGCTGCCGGCGCTGGCCGGTCTTCTCGCCCCCGTACTCGCTGCCTGCGGCAGCTCGGACGGCGCGGGCGACGGCGGTGATCCCATTGTCGTGGGGGTGGCCACGCCCATCGAGGCCACCAAGGCGGCGCCGGCCCCCCTCGACCCGTCCCAGGCCTACGACGTCGACGCGTGGAACGTGCTGCGCGCCTCGCTCCAGACGCTGATGCGGCTGCCCCGGAGCGGCACCGCGCCGGTGCCCGAAGCGGCCGAATCCTGCGGGTTCCGCGACACCCAGAACGAGCAGTACCGGTGCACCCTGCGCAGCGGCCTGAAGTTTTCGAACGGGCATGCCCTGACGGCTCAGGACGTCAAGTTCTCCATCGAGCGCATGAAGACCATCAACAACACCAACGGCCCGGTGTCGCTGCTCAACGACATCGACAAGGTCGAGGCGCCCAGCGACACCGAGGTGGTCTTCCACCTCAACAAGCCGGACGCCACCTTCCCGCAGAAGCTCACCACGCCCGCCGCGTCCATCGTCGACCCCGAGGTGTACCCCAAGGACCGCCTCTACAGCGGCTTCGACCTGGTCGGCTCCGGCCCGTACACCGTCAAGGTCGAGCACAGCGGCAACCGCATCACCAAGGCCGTCTTCACCAAGAACCCCGACTACAAGGGCGGGATGAAGACGAAGAACGACAAGGTCGAGATGCGGTTCTTCGGCGACTCCGTGTCCACGGAGAAGGCGCTGCGCCGGGGCGATGTCGACGTGATGAACCGCGGTCTGTCGCCCAGCCAGGTCAAGGGCCTGGAGAACGCCCGCGACAAGCACATCACGCTGGAGCCCATGCCGGGTCAGGAGATCCGTTACCTGGCCTTCAACACCAAGGCGCCGGTCGTCGCCAACAAGGCCGTGCGGCAGGCGATGGCGCAGATCGTCAACCGCTCCCAGCTCGTCCGGGACGTCTACTCCTACACCGGCGACCCGCTCTACTCGATGGTTCCCACCGGCCTCACCGGCCACATCAACTCGTTCTTCAACAAGTACGGGAACCCCAACGTCGCGGCCGCCCGCAAGACGCTGCAACAGGCGAACATCACCACCCCCGTGAAGTTCACCCTCACCTACACCACGACCCACTACGGCTCCAGCACCGCCAAGGAGGTCCGGGCGTTGCAGCAGCAGCTCAACGACAGCAAGCTGTTCGACATCAGCGTCAAGGGCGTCGACAGCTGGCAGCAGTTCCGCACGGACGCGCAGGACGGCAAGTACACCGTCTACAACATGGGCTGGTTCCCCGACATTCCGGACGCCGACAACTACATCGCGCCGTTCATCGGCAAGGCGAACTTCCTCGGCTCCCCCTACCGGAACGGCACCATCGAGTCGCAGCTGATCCCGTCCAGCCGCCAGCAGTCCGACCGCAGCGCCGCCGCGGCCGACTTCAAGCAGGCGCAGGACATCATCGCCCAGGACGTCCCGCTGCTCCCGCTGTGGCAGGGCAAGCAGTACGTCGCCGCCCGCGATGACATCACCGGCATCGAGTGGGCCCTCAACTCCTCCTCGGGGCTTCAGATCTGGGAGCTCGGCCGCGGCGTCGCCGACTGAACCCACGCATCCGACCAACCCCCGGCACCACCCCGCCGCGGCGGCCTGCCCGCCGCGGCCCGACAGGCACCACCCAGAATCGTGAGGACCCTTCAGTGAGGAAGCGTGACCAGTGGCTCGCCGCCCCGATCGGAGCGGGGCTGACAACAGCCCTGCTCGCGCTCGCCGGGTGCGGCACCGACGACCCGGGAGCGGCCGGCAACGGCGAGCCCGTGGTCATGGGAATGACGGACAAGGTCGTGGCCACCGACCCGGCAGCCGGTTACGACCCCGGCTCCTGGCTGTTGTTCAACAACGTCTTCCAGTCCCTGCTGAGCTTCCCCAAGGGCGGTACCACCCCCGAGCCGGAGGCCGCCAAGAGCTGCGGCTTCACCGACACCGACAGCAAGGTCTACCGCTGCACGCTCAGGGACGGCCTCCACTTCAGCAACGGTGACGCGCTGACCTCGAAGGACGTCAAGTTCTCCTTCGACCGCACCAAGCGCATCAAGGACCCGAACGGCCCCGCCGTCATGTTCTCGTCCCTCGACAAGGTCGAGACCCCGGACGCCAAGACCGTGGTCTTCCACCTCAAGGCACCCGACGCCACCTTCCCCATGAAGATCGCCTCGGGCGCCGGCTCCATCGTCGACCACGCCGCGTACCCCGCCGACCGGCTGCGCGCCGACGGCAAGGCCACCGGCTCGGGCGTCTACACGCTGAAGGACTACGGCTCCGACCAGGCCGTCTTCGCCGTCAACGGCTCGTACAAGGGCCCCGCCAAGGCGAAGAACTCCGGGATGACCGTGAAGTTCTTCCGCAGCACCGACAAGCTCAAGAAGGCCGTCGAGAGCGGTCAGGTCGACCTCGCCTACCGTGGCCTGGCCATGAAGGACATCGCCCACCTGGGCAACGCCTCGCTGAACCAGCAGCACGGCACCCAGGTCATCGAGGGCGGCAGCGCCGAGGCCATGTACCTGGTCTTCAACCTGAAGGACCCGGTGGCCAAGCAGGCCGGCGTGCGCAAGGCGATCGCGTACCTCCTGGACCGCTCGACCCTCGTCCGGGACGTCTACCAGCGCACCGCCGAACCGCTGTACTCGGTCGTCCCGGCCGGCATCACCGGGCACAACACCGCCTTCTTCGACACCTACGGCGACCGCCCGCAGCCCGACAAGGCCAAGGCCGCGCTGCGCTCCGAGGGCCTGACCGGCAAGGTGCCGCTCACTCTGTGGGCCACCCCGGACCGCTTCGGGCCGGGCACCGTGCCGGCCTTCCAGGAGATCGCCCAACAGCTCAACGCCAGCGGCCTGTTCGACGCCAAGGTGCGCTCGGTGCCCACCGAGGAGTACGAGAAGGGCGTGTCCGACGGCCGGTTCGGCGTCTACGTCAAGGGCTGGATCCCCGACTACCCGGACCCCGACAACTTCACCCAGCCGTTCTTCGGCAAGGACAGCGTGCTGTCCAACCACTACAACTCGCCGGAGATCACCGGGCGGCTGCTGCCCAAGACCGCCGACCAGCAGGACCGCGGGGCCACCAAGCCCACCTTCCGGGAGCTGCAGAACATCGTCGCCCAGGACGTGCCGATCATCCCGATCTGGCAGGGCAAGCAGTACGCGGTGGCCCGTGACGGCGTCACCGGCCTGGAATGGACCCTGGACTCCTCGACCGTCTTCCGCTTCTGGGAGATCAGCAAGGCGGCCGACGCCTGACCGGGCGCCCACAGCACGACGGCGGGGCCGGTCCGGGGGATTCCCGGGCCGGCCCCGCCGTCGTGAGGGCGTCCACAAAGGCCCCTCAGGGCCGTTCTCCGCGCGCCGCGTGCCCTACTGGGCGCCCGGGCGCACCAGCCCGCTCTCGTACGCGTACACGGCCGCCTGCACCCGGTCGCGCAGCCCCAGCTTCGTCAGCACATGGCCCACATGCGTCTTGACCGTCGTCTCGCTGACGAACAGGTCCGCGGCGATCTCCGCGTTCGACAGGCCGCGCGCCACCAGCTTCAGCACCTCCACCTCGCGCTCGGTGAGGGTGTGCAGGGTGTCCGGCACCGGCTCCTCGCCCGACGGCAGGTGACCGGCGTACTTGTCCAGCAGCCGACGGGTGATGCTCGGCGCCAACATCGCCTCGCCCGCCGCCACCACCCGGATCGCCTGCACCAGCTCATTGGCGGGCGCGTCCTTCAGCAGGAAGCCGCTGGCCCCGGCCCGCAGCGCCTCGACGACGTACTCGTCCAGATCGAACGTCGTCAGCACCAGGACCTTCGCCGGGCCGTCCTTCGCCGGACCGGTGATCTGACGGGTCGCCTCGACACCGTCCATCCGAGGCATCCGGATGTCCATCAGCACCACATCGGGTTGCAGCGCCCGCACCTGCTCCAGCGCCTGGAGACCGTCACCGGCCTCCCCGACGACGGCCAGGTCCTGCTCCGCCTCCAGAATCATCCGGAATCCCGTACGCAGCAGGGGCTGGTCGTCGACCAGCAGGACGCGGATGGCCACGAGCTCTCCTTCGTTACGCCCGTTCGATACGGCCGGACAGGCTAGATCGCCTCCATTCTGCCCTGCGGACCCCCGGCGGCGTCCGTCGGGCGCACCTGCAACGGGTATGCCGGGGGAGTGCCGCCGAATTCCGGACAGTGCGCCTGGTGGTCGCACCAGCCGCACAGCTTCGTCGGCCGCGGCCGCCAGTCGCCGGTCTCCGTCGCCAGCCGGATCGCGTCCCACAACGCCAGCAACTTCCGCTCCACGGCCCGCAGATCGGCCTCACTGGGGTCGTACGTCAGCAGGTCGCCGCTGCCCAGGTACACCAGTTGCAGCCGCCGCGGCAGCACCCCGCGCAGCCGCCACACCACCAGGGCGTAGAACTTCATCTGGAACAGCGCGCCCTCGGCGAACTGCGGCCGCGGCGCCTTGCCCGTCTTGTAGTCGACGATCCGCACCTCGCCGGTCGGCGCCACGTCCACCCGGTCGATGAACCCGCGCAGTTGCAGCCCCGACTCCAGCACCGTCTCCACATACAGCTCGCGGTCCGCCGGCTCCAGCCGCGTCGGGTCCTCCAGCGAGAACCACCGCTCCACCAGCGCCTCGGCCTCCGCCAGCCACTGCGCCAGCCGTGCGCCGTCCACGTCGTCCGCGAACAACTCGGCCAGCTCCGGCCGCTTGGCCAGCAGCCGCTCCCACTCGCCGGGCACCATGGCGCGCGCCCCGGCCGCCGTGCGCTGTGCCGCCGGAGCGTCGAAGAGCCGCTCCAGCACCGCGTGCACGACCGTGCCACGGGTCGCCGCCGGGCTCGGCTTCTCCGGCAGCCGGTCGATCACCCGGAAGCGGTACAGCAACGGGCACTGCATGAAATCGCCGGCCCGCGACGGCGACAGCGCCTCCGGCGGCCGCGCCTGCCGTCCGCCGTCCGCCTCCGCACCGGGCACCGCGGCACCGGCCACCGCGGCACCGGCCACCGTGGCACCGGCCACCGCGGCACCGGACCCGCTGCCGCACCCGTCCTCACTCGCGCGCGGGGACCCCACGTCCCCACCCTGCGTATCCGCCCCGGTCTGCTCCGTGCTCCATCCCATGCCGAAAACCCTACGGCCCGCCACTGACAGGCGCGGACGAGCCGTCCCGCGGGGGCCGCGGGAGCAGGGTGCGCCGCACCGCGCCCCGCAGCCGATCCGTCCCTGATGCTCCGCATACCATCGACGCCGGACCCCTTCGCCCTGCATGATCGAGATATCAGGCCGAGCAGGGGCGAATGCCGTATTCGATGAGGGGACGCCGCACCGTGGACGAGAGCGGGAAGCCGCAGGACCCCCAGGAGCCCGCACCGCACCGGGACACCGACGGGCCCAAGGCGCCCCCGCCGGGCAAGAAGGCCAGCGGTGGCGGCATCCTGATGGGCCGTCCCTTCGGCGTGCCCGTCTACGTGGCACCCAGCTGGTTCCTCGTGGCGGCCCTGATCACCTGGGTCTTCGGCGGCCAACTGGAGCGCGTCCTGCCCGAGCTCGGCGTCGCCCGCTACCTCGTCTCGCTCTTCTTCGCCGTCGCCTTCTACGCCTCGGTGCTGGTCCACGAACTGGCCCACACCGTCGCCGCGCTCCGCTTCAAGCTGCCCGTGCGCCGCATCCAGCTCCAGTTCTTCGGCGGCGTCTCGGAGATCGAGAAGGAGACCGAGACCCCCGGCCGGGAGTTCGTCCTGGCCTTCGTCGGCCCGCTGCTCTCCCTCGTCCTCGCCGGCGTCTTCTACGTCGGGATGCACCTCGTCGAACCCGCCACCGTCCCCGGCGTCCTGCTCGCCGGCCTGATGATCTCCAACCTCATCGTCGCGGTCTTCAACCTGCTGCCCGGCCTCCCCCTGGACGGCGGCCGGATGCTGCGCGCCGTCGTATGGAAGATCACCGGCAAGCCCATGAGCGGCACCATCGCCGCCGCCTGGATCGGCCGGGCGCTCGCCGTCACCGTCCTCATCGGCCTGCCGCTGCTCACCCACACCGGCGCCCTGGGCAACGCCCGCCCCGACATCGGCAGCAGCGACTCGCTCACCGACGCCCTGCTCGCCGCGATCCTCGCCGCCATCATCTGGACCGGCGCCGGCAACAGCCTGCGCATGGCCCGGCTGCGCGAACGCCTCCCCGACCTCACCGCGCGCACCCTGACCCGGCGCGCCGTCCCGGTCGAAACGGCCACCCCGCTCTCCGAGGCGCTGCGCCGCGCCAACGATGCCGGCGCCCGCGCCCTGGTCGTCGTCGACCCCCAGGGCACCCCCACCGCCCTGGTCCGCGAGGCCGCCATCGTCGGCGTCCCCGACCACCGTCGCCCCTGGGTCGCCGTCGGCACCCTCGCCCAGGACCTCAAGGACGGTATGCGGGTCTCCGCCGAACTCGCCGGTGAGGACCTCCTGGAGTACCTGCGGGCCACCCCCGCCACCGAGTACCTCGTCATCGAGGAGACCGGCGAGATCTACGGTGTGCTGTCCACCGCCGACGTCGAACAGGCCTTCGTCTCCGCCATGGCCCGCAAGGCCTGACCCGGGGCCCGCGGCTGCGCCCCCGCCCGCCCACTGGTCGGCGGCGCCCCGACGGGCCGGTAGGCTGGTCACATGTCCGAACCGACCGGTGCCGCCCGCCGTCGCGGGCCCTTCAAGGTCGGGGACCAGGTCCAGCTCACCGACCCCAAGGGACGCCACTACACCTTCACGCTCGAAGAGGGCAAGAGCTTCCACACCCACAAGGGAGCCTTCCCCCACGACGAGCTGATCGGTGCTCCCGAGGGCAGCGTTGTCCGTACCACCGGGAACGTCGCCTACCTCGCGCTGCGCCCGCTGCTCCCCGACTACGTCCTGTCCATGCCCCGCGGCGCCGCCGTGGTCTACCCCAAGGACGCGGGGCAGATCCTGGCGATGGCCGACATCTTCCCCGGCGCCCGCGTCGTCGAGGCCGGTGTGGGCTCCGGCTCGCTGAGCAGCTTCCTGCTGCGGGCCATCGGCGACGACGGCATGCTGCACTCCTACGAGCGCCGCGCCGACTTCGCCGAGATCGCCACGCAGAACGTCGAGCGCTACTTCGGCGGCCCGCACCCCGCATGGACGCTCACGGTCGGTGACCTCCAGGACAACCTCTCCGACACCGACGTCGACCGCGTCATCCTCGATATGCTCGCCCCGTGGGAGTGCCTGGAGGCCGTCTCCAAGGCCCTGGTGCCCGGCGGCATCCTCTGCGCCTACGTCGCCACGACCACGCAGCTGGCCCGCACCGTCGAGGCGATCCGCGAGCACGGCACCTTCAACGAGCCGTCGGCCTGGGAGACCATGGTCCGTACCTGGCACGTCGAGGGCCTCGCCGTCCGCCCCGACCACCGCATGATCGGCCACACCGGCTTCCTGCTCACCGCCCGCCGCCTCGCCGACGGCGTGGAGCCCCCGCTGCGCCGTCGCCGGCCCGCGAAGGGCGCGTACGGGGACGACTACACCGGCCCGGGCAAGGACCAGGCAGCGGCCTCCGGGCGCGACTGACGGCCCCCGTCCGGCCCCTGCGCAGCAGGTCCGGACGGGCCACCGAACCACCAGGCGCCGCCGACGAGTTCCCGCCCCGGGAGCCGCCGGCGGCGCCGTCCGCGTTCCACCCCGGGATCTGCACGTTTCCGCTCGGAAAACTCCGGCCCAGCTGGTTCCTTGGTGACCGCTCCTGTGGAACGATGCTGGGCACTCCCACCAGCACAGCACTTCACAGGAGTTACCCCGCGTGCAGCCCTTGGCAGGCCAGGACCTCTTGCACACCCAGCCGCGCCCCATGCACTGGCTCGCCACCGCCACCGCCGTCTCGGCGGTCGTGGCGGCCGCCTCCTTCGTCCAGCCCCCGGACGCCACGGCCACCACCTCCCGCGACGCCCGCGCCGGACAGCGCTCGGCGGCCGCCCCCGACCCGAGCAAGGTGAGGTTCCCCGTCGAGTGCGGCCCCAACCGTCTCGACGTGGTGCAGAAGGCCTCCGGAGACCTCGACGGTGACGGGACGACCGAGACCGTCGCCGCGGTCCGCTGCCACAGCGAGACCGGGACCCCGCCCAGCGGCGTCTACGTCCTCGCGCAGCCCTCCGACCCCAAGGCCGCCCCACGGATCGTGGCGACGCTCCTCGCGCCCGCCCAGCGGCTCACCGTCCAGGAGCTGGGCGTCGAGGGCCGGGCGGTCTCCGCGGGCGTCCTGGGCTACTCCACCCTCGACGTGCCGCGCTGCTGCCCGGACGTGCACAAGAGCGTCAAGTGGCAGTGGCAGGGCGGGAAGTTCATCGAGAGCGAGCTCCCCGTCGCGGCGAGCACCCAGGGTGTCTGACCGGTCGCGCGACGTGCCCGCAGGGGCGCTTTCGAGCGCGTTCCGCTTCCTGCGGGCTACTCAGCGTCCGGGCCGTAGACCTCGACGAGGTCGCTGACCCGGCGGACGTGGATGCAGTCCCCCGGGCACTCCTTCGCGGAGTCCCGCACGTCGTCGAGCAGCTTCAGCGGGACGGGCGTTGTGGCCCCCTTCTCCTGAAGCAGCTCGTCGTCGGTGCTCTTCACATACGCCAGGCCGTCGATGTCGAGCTCGAAGACCTCCGGCGCGTACTGGGCACAGATGCCGTCCCCGGTGCACAGATCCTGGTCGATCCAGACTTCCAGCTCTGGGGCTTCGTCCTGCGCGGTCATCTCGCCTGCCGTTCCTGCGTACGTGAACCGTATGTGTCTAAGTGGCGCCAGCCCTGACGGGTGTTGACCGACTCGACGATACAACCGCTCGCTTTCCGATGTTGTTGGGTGGGTATTCCCTTGGCGTGAGGACGTGCGCACGGGTGAAGATCGGACACACCCCGACAGTCTTTCGATCTAGGGGTTTCAACCTGCACCGGCCCAGGTAGGGTCAGGAAGCGTCCAGCTCCTTGGAGGAGGTGAGGACCGTGGCAGCCCACGACGACGACATCAACCGCGGCATCCGGCCGGGGCGAGGGTCTGAAGATCCAGCCGGCCAGGTTGCCTATCTTGAGCAGGAGATCGCCGTCCTGCGACGCAAGCTCGCCGACTCTCCGCGTCACACGAGGATTCTCGAAGAGCGGATCGTCGAGCTGCAGACCAACCTGGCCGGCGTCTCGGCGCAGAACGAGCGTCTCGCGAACACTCTCCGCGAGGCCCGCGACCAGATCGTCGCCCTCAAGGAAGAGGTCGACCGGCTCGCACAGCCGCCCGCCGGCTTCGGCGTCTTCCTGGAGGCGAACGAGGACGGCACGGTCGACATTTTCACCGGGGGCAGAAAACTCCGGGTCAATGTCAGCCCGAGCGTGGAGACCGAGGACCTCCTGCGCGGCCAAGAGGTCATGCTCAACGAGGCGCTCAACGTGGTCGAGGCCATGGAGTTCGAGCGGGCCGGCGACATCGTCACCCTCAAGGAGATCCTTGAGGACGGCGAGCGCGCCCTGGTCATCGGGCACACCGACGAGGAGCGGGTGGTGAGGCTCGCCGAGCCGCTGCTGGACACCACCATCCGCCCCGGCGATGCCCTGCTGCTCGAATCCCGCTCCGGCTACGTCTACGAAGTCATCCCGAAGAGCGAGGTCGAGGAACTCGTCCTCGAAGAGGTCCCGGACATCGACTACACCAAGATCGGCGGTCTGGGCAGCCAGATCGAGCTGATCCGGGACGCAGTCGAGCTCCCGTACCTCTACCCCGACCTCTTCAAGGAGCACGAACTCCGCCCGCCCAAGGGTGTCTTGCTCTACGGCCCGCCCGGCTGCGGCAAGACGCTCATCGCCAAGGCGGTCGCCAACTCCCTTGCCAAGAAGGTCGCCGAGGTGACCGGGCAGCCCGCGGGGAAGAGCTTCTTCCTCAACATCAAGGGTCCCGAGCTGCTCAACAAGTACGTCGGCGAGACGGAACGGCACATCCGGCTGGTCTTCCAGCGCGCCAGGGAGAAGGCCAGCGAGGGCACCCCCGTCATCGTCTTCTTCGACGAGATGGACTCCCTCTTCCGCACCCGGGGATCCGGCGTCAGCTCGGACGTGGAGAACACCATCGTCCCCCAGCTGCTCTCCGAGATCGACGGCGTCGAAGGCCTCGAGAACGTGATCGTCATCGGCGCCTCCAACCGCGAGGACATGATCGACCCGGCGATCCTGCGCCCCGGCCGCCTCGACGTGAAGATCAAGATCGAGCGTCCGGACGCGGAGGCCGCCAAGGACATCTTCTCGAAGTACCTCACGGAGAAGCTCCCGCTGCACTCCGACGACCTCGCCGAGCACGGCAACTCGCGCAAGGCCGCAGTCAGCGGAATGATTCAGTCCGTCGTCGAGCAGATGTACGCGGAATCCGAGGAGAATCGCTTCCTGGAGGTCACCTACGCCAATGGTGACAAGGAAGTCCTCTACTTCAAGGACTTCAACTCCGGTGCGATGATCGAAAATATCGTAGGACGCGCAAAGAAGATGGCCATCAAGGCCTTCCTCGAACACAACCAGAAGGGCCTTCGGGTCTCCCACCTCCTCCAGGCGTGCGTGGACGAGTTCAAGGAGAACGAGGACCTGCCCAACACCACCAACCCGGACGACTGGGCCCGGATCTCCGGAAAGAAGGGCGAGCGGATCGTCTACATCCGCACCCTGGTCACCGGAAAACAGGGCGCAGACACCGGCCGCTCCATCGACACCGTGGCGAATACCGGCCAATACCTGTAACACCGCTCTCCGGCTGCGGATGTCCTGCACGGGGCGTCCGCAGCCGGACGCTTTTCCGGAAGCACCGAAAAAGCGCTCGTTATGGGCGAGGGACCAGGGAAAACCGGACTGGAGCAATGACTGTAATGATCTCCCCAGGGTCACGAAGGCGTTCTAGGCTCTTCGGTACCGCTGCGTCACGCAGTGCGGGCGCGGGGCACGCACCCGGAACGCAGGCACCGCGGTATGTGAGCGCCGACCCCATCAGGGGGCGCCGCCGGGCAAGGAGGGCCGCATGACCGTACGGCGAGTAATGGGCATCGAGACGGAGTACGGGATCTCCGTCCCCGGCCACCCGAACGCCAATGCCATGCTCACCTCATCCCAGGTCGTCAACGCCTACGCGGCCGCGATGCACCGGGCACGCCGTGCCCGCTGGGACTTCGAGGAGGAGAACCCGCTGCGGGACGCCCGCGGCTTCGACCTCGCACGTGAGAACGCGGACGCCAGCCAGCTCACCGACGAGGACATCGGTCTGGCCAACGTGATCCTCACCAACGGCGCCCGGCTCTACGTCGACCACGCGCACCCCGAGTACAGCGCCCCCGAGGTCACCAACCCGCGCGACGCCGTCCTCTGGGACAAGGCCGGCGAGCGGATCATGGCCGAGGCCGCCGAGCGGGCCGCCCAGGTCCCCGGCGCCCAGCCCATCCACCTCTACAAGAACAACACCGACAACAAGGGCGCCTCCTACGGCACGCACGAGAACTACCTGATGAAGCGGGAGACCCCGTTCTCGGACATCGTGCGGCACCTGACCCCGTTCTTCGTCTCCCGGCAGGTCGTCACCGGCGCCGGCCGGGTCGGCATCGGCCAGGACGGCCACGAGCACGGCTTCCAGCTCACCCAGCGCGCCGACTACTTCGAGGTGGAGGTCGGCCTGGAGACGACCCTCAAACGGCCCATCATCAACACCCGCGACGAACCGCACGCGGACGCGGAGAAGTACCGCCGGCTCCACGTGATCATCGGCGACGCCAACCTCTCCGAGATCTCCACCTACCTCAAGCTCGGTACCACCGCGCTCGTCCTGTCCATGATCGAGGACGGCTTCATCGCCGTCGACCTCGCCGTCGACCAGCCCGTCCGCACCCTGCACCAGGTGTCGCACGACCCCACCCTGCAACACCTGATCACGCTCCGCAGCGGCCGTACCCTCACCGCCGTACAGCTCCAGATGGAGTACTTCGAGCTGGCCCGCAAGTACGTCGAGGACCGCTACGGAGCGGATGCGGACGACCAGACCAAGGACGTCCTCACCAGGTGGGAGGACGTGCTCGGCCGGCTGGAGAACGACCCGATGAGCCTGTCCGGCGAGCTGGACTGGGTCGCCAAGCGCGAGCTGATGGAGGGCTACCGCCGCCGCGACGGTCTGGACTGGGACGCCGCCCGGCTGCACCTCATCGACCTCCAGTACGCCGACGTACGTCCCGAGAAGGGCCTGTACAACCGTCTGGCGGCCCGCGGCAGGATGAAGCGCCTCCTGGACGAGCCCGAGGTCCAGCGGGCCCAGCAGCGGCCTCCAGAGGACACCAGGGCGTACTTCCGCGGTCGCTGCCTGGAGCAGTACGCGGACGATGTCGCGGCCGCCTCATGGGATTCGGTCATCTTCGACCTGCCCGGCCGGGACTCCCTGCAACGCGTCCCGACCCTGGAGCCGCTGCGCGGGACCCGGAAGCACGTCAAGGAGCTGCTGGACCGCTGCCGGACCGCAGAAGAGCTGGTGAGAACGTTGTCCGGCCGCTGAACCACGACAGGTGCACGACAGAATTCGCGGCGATCCATCGCTGATCCACGGCTGAAATCGCCGCGGTGCGGGAATCATCGAGGTGACTCCCGGGCGTTGCAGCAAGTGCAGGGCCGATGTCGGACCCTGCTTGTAGGGTCGGATCTTGAAAGTCACATCGAGCGGGGCGAACCGAGCGGGGTGAGGGTATGGCGACCAAGGACAGCGGCGGCGGACAGGCGAAGGCCACGCGTTCCACCGAGGAGGTCGAGGAGCAGGCGCAGGACGCGCAGGTCTCCGAGGACCTCAAGGAACGCCAGGAGAAGTTGTCGGACGACGTGGACTCTGTGCTCGACGAAATCGATGATGTGCTCGAAGAGAACGCGGAGGATTTCGTGCGCTCATTTGTGCAAAAAGGCGGGCAATAGCAGACATGCCGGACTCGCTCGGTAAGTGGTGCACCGGGTGCAAGCAGCAGCTACCGCTCACCTCGTTCGCCGCAGACAAGAACCGGCGTGATGGTCTCCAAGTGCGTTGCCGGGGGTGCGTGGCACAGTACAGTGCCGCGCGCTACCGGCGCCGCCAGGCGGCTTTGGGCAAGACGGTCCGTGAAAGGGCGGACGCCCCAGCTGGGTACAAACAGTGTCGTAGGTGCGGAGACGTCAAGCCGCATAGCGAGTGGCACCGCAACGCAACCGCTTCGGATGGACTGTCGACGCGCTGCAAGGCGTGCCGGGCCGTCGAGAGCCGGGCGGGCCACCTCAAGCGCGCGTACGGCTTGACCGAGGCCGAGCGCGAGGAACCGCTCAGCAAGCAGTACGGACTCTGCCCGATCTGCCTCAAGGTGCCCCCGGAGCATGTGGATCACGATCACAAGACGGGTAAGGTCCGAGGCGTACTGTGCTTCAACTGCAACACCGCACTCGGCCACTTGAAAGACGGCCGTGATGCGTTGCGCAGAGCCATCGAATATCTGGAAGGAAAAGTGTGGAAGCCAATACTCGAAGCACCGGGCGTCTACCTGCCGCCTTCCTGACGCCCGGATCCTCCTCGTTCATGGACTTTCTCGGCGCGCACGCGCCCGGTCTGCTGCCGGGCAACCGTCCGTTGCCGCCAGTGCAGGGTGCCATCGAGGCGCCGCATGGCACGACGATCGTGGCCGCGACGTTCCCCGGCGGCGTGGTGCTCGCCGGTGACCGGCGGGCGACGATGGGCAACGTCATCGCGCAGCGCGACATCGAGAAGGTCTTCCCGGCCGACGAGTACAGCGCGGTCGGCATTGCCGGCACCGCCGGTCTCGCCGTCGAGATGGTCAAGCTCTTCCAGCTGGAGCTGGAGCACTTCGAGAAGGTCGAGGGCGCCCAACTCTCCTTGGAGGGCAAGGCGAACCGCCTGTCGACGATGATCCGCAGCAACCTCGGGATGGCCATGCAGGGCCTGGCCGTGGTGCCGCTGTTCGCCGGCTACGACCTCGACCGCGAGAAGGGCCGGATCTTCTCGTACGACGTGACCGGCGGGCGCTCGGAGGAGCACGGCTTCACGGCGACGGGCTCCGGCTCGGTGTTCGCGCGCAGCGCGCTGAAGAAGCTCTTCCAGGAGGACTTCACGGAGCACCAGGCCGCCACGGCCGTGGTCCAGGCGCTGTACGACGCGGCTGACGACGACTCGGCGACCGGTGGGCCGGACCTGGCGCGGCGGATCTACCCGATCGTCACGGTGATCACCGAAGAGGGCTTCAAGAGGCTCTCCGACGACGAGGTTTCGGAGATTGCCAGGGCCATCCATGAGCGCCGCCTCGACCAGCCGGACGGCCCGCGGGCCGCGCTGCTCTGACGGGACGGACGTTCCGCAATGCCGCCAGTGAGAGAGCTTTTGACAGGAAGGGACGGATAGCCGGTGTCGACGCCGTTCTATGTCTCACCCCAGCAGGCCATGGCCGATCGCGCCGAGTACGCCCGCAAGGGCATCGCGCGTGGCCGCAGCGTCGTGGTGCTCCAGTACACCGACGGCGTGGTCTTCGTCGCCGAGAATCCCTCCCGTGCCCTGCACAAGGTCAGCGAGATCTATGACCGGATCGCCTTCGCCGCGGTCGGTAAGTACAACGAGTTCGAGAACCTGCGGATCGGTGGTGTGCGCTACGCGGATCTGCGGGGGTACACCTACGACCGCGAGGACGTGACCGCGCGCGGCCTGGCGAACGTCTACGCCCAGACGCTCGGCACGATCTTCTCCAGTGCCGCCGAGAAGCCGTACGAGGTCGAGCTGATCGTCGCCGAGGTCGGCAGTGCGCCGGAGGAGGACCAGATCTACCGGCTGCCGCACGACGGCTCGATCGTCGACGAGCACGGTTCGGTGGCGGTGGGCGGCAATGCGGACCAGATCAGCAGCTATCTCGATCAGCGTCACCGGGACGGGATGACGTTGTCGGAGGCGCTGAAGCTGGCCGTGGAGTCGCTGTCGCGGGACACCAACGGCGGTGAGCGCAGGCTGACCGCCGAGCAGCTGGAGGTGGCGACGCTGGACCGTACGCGGCCGCAGCAGCGCAAGTTCAAGCGGATCCTGGGCCGTCAGCTGTCCCGTCTGCTGGAGGAGGGCGAAGGGGCGGGAGCCGAGCAGCCGGCGGCGGGTGAGGACGCGGGTGCCGCCGACGAGGCCGGTGCCAAGGCCGTCAAGGGCAGCAAGGGAGCCAAGGGCGCCAAGGATGCCGAGGAGTCCGGCGACACGGGCGCCAAGGGCTCGGAGGGCAAGGGCGGCACCGCTGCGGACGGTCCCGAAGGGGAGCCGCTGCTCTGATCGACCGTTGCCGGGCCGGCTGCCCGGTGTGCGCGCCCCGGTGGTCACCGACCGCCGGGGCGCGCGGCGTTGTCGGGGGTGGCCGGCGGCGGCGCGGTGGAGCCGCGGGTGACCAACTGCACCGGGAGGGTGGGGGGCTGGGCGGGGCGACCGTCGAGGGCCGCCATCAGGGCCCGCATGCCCGCTTCGCCGAACTCCTCGGCGGGCAGCCGTACGGTCGTCAGTTCGGGTTCGACGGCGACCGCGAGGGCGAGGTCGTCGAAGCCGGTGACGGAGATGTCGTCGGGGACGCGCAGGCCGAGGCGGCGGACGGCCTTGCAGGCGCCGGCGGCGATGATGTCGTCGTCGCAGAGCAGGGCGGTGGGGCGGGGGCCGGGGCCGGTGAGGGCGGCGTGTGCGGCCCGTAGTCCGGCGTCGACGCCGAGGGCGGTGGGCTGCCGGTGCAGCCGGGTGCCGGGGACCTGGGCGAGGGATGCGGCGACGGCGCGGGAGCGGACGTCGAAGGTCCAGGACCGCACGTCGGCCGCGAGGTGGGTGATACGGCGGTGGCCGAGGGCGGTCAGATGGTGGGTCAACTGCCGTGCGCCGTCGGCGATGTCGAGGTTGACGGTGGCGGTGGCGCGCTCGTCGTCGGGGTCGCTGTCGAGCATGACGAGGGGGAGGTCCGCCGCGCGCAGCGCGGTGAGGGCCTCGGCGGCCATCGAGGAGGCGAGCACGCCGTCGAGGGTCGCCGCGGCGGAGTCGAAGGGGTCGCGGGCGGGGCCGATGCCCTGGGGGGAGGGGTAGAGGACGACGCCGAAGCCGTGGTCGGCGGCGACCCGGGCCGCGCCGGTGTAGACGCGTGCGAAGAACTCGGTGGTCAGGGCCGGGACGACGAGCAGCACGGTGCGGGTGTGGCCCATGCGGAGGCTGCGGGCGGCGAGGTTGGGGCGGTAGCCGAGATCACGGGCGGCGGCGCGCACGGTGTCGGCCGTGCCGGGGGAGACCCGGCCGCGCCATTTGTCGCCGAGGACGAGGGAGACGGTGGCCTGCGAGACGCCGGCGGCGCGGGCCACGTCCCGGCTGGTGGCGCGGGTGGCGGCCGGACGGTGGGTGGACGGGGTGTCCTGGTCGTGGGTCACCGGGGGTGCGCTCCTCGCGTTCGGCCGCTGCGGGGTGGACCGTGGGGTGCCGCCATGATACGTATAACGGCGAGGTTATACGTAACACGTCCGGCGTCGGCCCGGGCGGGAAGGGGCACCGATGGCCGCGGGATATGCGGAGCTGCTCAGGACCCGGTACGCGCTGCGGCTGCTGACGGGGACGCTGGTCGGACGGCTGCCGAACGCCACGGCGGCGCTGGCGGTGGTCCTGTTCGTACGGGCCGAGGGCGGCGGCTACGCGCTGGCCGGTGCGCTCACCGCGGTCTACGCCGTCTGCAACGCGGTCGGCCAGCCGCTGCTCGGCCGGGCCGTGGACGTACACGGGCAGCCGCGGGTGATGCTGCCCGCGTCGGTGCTCTCGGCTCTCGGGATGGCACTGCTGGTCGTGGTCGGCCCGGAGGGGCGGTGGCCGGCCTTCGCGGCCATGGCGATCGCCGGTTTCTTCACCCCGCCTCTGGAGGGCGGGCTGCGGGCGCTGTGGCCGGGGGTGCTGAGGCGTCCGGAGCGGGTGCACGCCGCGTATGCGCTGGATGCGGTCGCACAGGAAGTCATGTTCGCGGTCGGGCCGTTGCTGGTGACGCTGTGCGTGGCGGCCTGGTCGGAGGGGGCGGCGCTGCTGGTGATCAACGGCATCGGGGTGCTCGGCGCGCTCTCCGTCGTCGTCTCGGAGCCGTCCCGGCGGTGGCGCAGCGGGCCGCGCGAGGCGCACTGGCTGGGGGCCCTGCGGTCGGCCGGGATGCTGGTGCTGATCGGCGCGTTCTTCTTCGTGGGGCTGGCGCTGGGGTCGATAGCGGTCGCGGCGGTGGCGTACGCCGACGAGCACGGCGGTGGGATGGTGTCCAGCTGTCTGTTGTCCGCGCTCGGCGTCGGTGCGCTGGTCGGCGGTGTCGTCTACGGTGCGCGGGAGTGGCCGGGGTCGCCGGAGGGGCGGTTGCGGCTGCTGGTCGGGCTGCTGGCGCTGGGGTACCTGCCGCTGGCGCTGGTGCCCGGTGTGGCGGTGATGACGGTGCTGGCCGGGGTGGCGGGGGTGTTCCTGGCGCCGGCGCTGGCCTGTGCGTTCGTGGTGGTGGACCGGCATGCGCCCAAGGGCACGGTGACGGAGGCGTTTTCGTGGCTGGTGACGACGTTCGGTGTCGGATCGGCGGTGGGTACGTCGGTGGCGGGGGCGATGGTGGAGCGCGGTGGGGCGGCGGCGGGTTTCGCGGTGGCCGGTGCGGGTGGCCTTGTCGCGCTGTCCGTCTTTTTGTCGACGAAGCGATTTCTTGGCGAACCGGTCCGACCCACGGTGGATGCGGGCCCGGCGGAAAATGATCGAAACGGGGCCGTCGAACCCGGTTTCAGAGCAGGCCATCAGGCGTAATGTTCAGTCATGGACCGCCGCATTTTCGGGCTGGAGAACGAGTACGGCGTCACGTGCACGTTCAGGGGACAGCGCCGACTGTCGCCTGACGAAGTGGCGCGGTACCTCTTCCGCCGTGTCGTGTCATGGGGCCGCAGCAGCAATGTGTTCCTGCGGAACGGCGCCCGCCTGTACTTGGACGTGGGTTCGCACCCGGAATATGCAACTCCCGAGTGCGACAACGTGACCGAGTTGGTCACCCACGACAAGGCCGGTGAGCGCATTCTCGAAGGCCTGCTCGTCGACGCCGAGCGCCGCCTGCATGAGGAGGGAATCGCGGGCGACGTCTATCTCTTCAAGAACAACACCGATTCGGCGGGAAACTCCTACGGATGCCACGAGAATTACCTCGTTGCCCGGCACGGTGAGTTCTCCCGGCTCGCGGACATCCTCATTCCGTTCCTCGTCACCCGCCAGCTGCTGTGCGGTGCGGGCAAGGTGCTACAGACTCCAAGAGGCGCCGTCTACTGCGTGAGCCAGCGCGCGGAGCACATCTGGGAGGGCGTCTCCTCGGCGACCACCCGCTCCCGCCCGATCATCAACACCCGGGACGAGCCGCATGCGGACGCCGAGCGGTACCGACGACTGCACGTCATCGTCGGTGACTCCAACATGTCCGAGACGACGATGATGCTCAAGGTCGGCGCGACGGACCTGGTACTGCGGATGATCGAGGCCGGTACGGTCATGCGCGATCTGACGCTGGAGAATCCGATCCGGGCCATCCGTGAGGTCAGCCACGACATCACGGGACAGCGCAAGGTGCGGCTGGCCAGCGGGCGGGAGGCGTCCGCGCTCGAAGTCCAGCAGGAGTACTACGAAAAGGCCGTGGACTTCTGCGACCGCCGCGGAATCCGCACCGGCACCGTCGAGCGGGTCCTGGAACTGTGGGGCCGAACGCTGGAGGCGATCCGGGACGAGGATCTCGACCGCATCTCGACCGAGATCGACTGGGTGATGAAACACCAGCTCATCGAGCGCTACCGCGCCAAGAACAACATCACCATGTCCCACCCGCGGGTGGCGCAGATAGACCTCGCGTACCACGACATCCACCGCCGTCGGGGGCTCTACTACCTCCTGGAGCGGAGGGGGCAAGCGGCGCGGATCTGCAACGACTTGAAGATCTTCGAGGGCAAATCGGTGCCGCCGCAGACGACTCGGGCGCGGCTGCGCGGCGACTTCATTCGCCGGGCCCAGGAGCAGCGCCGTGATTTCACGGTCGACTGGGTGCACCTCAAGCTCAATGACCAGGCGCAGCGCACGGTCCTGTGCAAGGACCCGTTCCGTTCGGTGGACGACCGGGTGGAGAAGCTGATCGCCGGGATGTGACCCGCGGGGAATGCGGAGGTGTGCCGGGAGCGCGCGTGGCTCCCGGCACATTGCTGTGTTGTGCCGGGGAGGGCCCATAGGGACAGGTCGTAGAGTGACGGACACTGCCCACACCCCACGAGCCCGAGTTGGACTGATGAACCTCATGAAAAACACCCGTCGCGCCGCCGCGGCAGCGCTGACTGTGCCCCTCCTGCTGTTCACCGCCGCCTGCGGGTCCGACGACGGCAAGGGCTCGTCCGGCGAAGCCGTCGTCAAGGTCGAGGGCAAGGCGGGCGCGGAGCCCAAGATCACGGTACCGAAGGGCGCCAAGCCGTCCGACACGGCCGTCACCAAGACCCTCATCAAGGGCGACGGCGCGGTCGTCAAGAAGGGCGATGTGGTCCGGCTGGACTTCTCGGCGCGGACGATGAAGGGCGACAACCTGGGCAGCACCTGGACGCCGCAGCCCGGTGCCAAGCCGGGGGCCGCGCGCACCCAGGTCGTCAGCGAGGTCAGCGACCAGGCGGCGCAGCGGATGCTGCCGCAGAAGGTGATGGCCGCGGTGGCCGGGCAGAAGGTCGGCAGCCGGTTCGAGGTCGAGGGCACCGCGAAGGCGCTGATCGGCGAGGGCCTGAACCCGCAGTCCGGCGTCAAGCCGGGGGACGGCCTGGTGTGGGTTGTCGACGTGGTCGGTGCGGAGAAGGTCGACAAGAAGGCGAAGGCCGAGGGCACGCAGGCGGCGCCGGAGAGCGGGATGCCGGAGGTGAAGGCCGAGGGCGACAAGGCCGCGACCATCACCATCCCCAAGGGCGAGAAGGCTCCCGAGGACCTCAAGGTGCAGGTCCTGATCAAGGGGAAGGGTCCCGAGGTGAAGGCCGGGCAGGGGCTGATCGCCCAGTACACCGGTGTGAAGTGGGAGAACGGCAAGAAGTTCGACTCGTCCTGGGACCACGGTGGTGCGACCGCGTTCCAGATCGGCACCGGGCAGGTCGTCCAGGGCTGGGACAAGGCGCTGGTCGGCAAGCACGTGGGTGACCGGGTGGAGATCGTGATCCCGCCGAAGCTGGGTTACGGCGCGGACCCGCAGAACGAGCTGGCGAAGAACACCCTGGTCTTCTCGGTCGACATCGTCGGCACGGTCTGACGGAGGCCACGCCAAGATCTGCAAGACTGGCCCGGTAATCGTAAAGATTCGCAAGTAGGAGCGCATTCGTGAACATCGACAAGCCCGAGATCGACTTTCCTGAGGGCCCGGCTCCCACCGAGCTGGAGATCGTGGACCTGACGGAGGGCGACGGGCCGGTCGCCAAGGCCGGGGACATGGTCTCCGTCCACTACGTCGGCGTGTCCTTCAGCACCGGCGAGGAGTTCGACGCGAGCTGGAACCGCGGCAAGCCGCTCGAGTTCCAGCTGGGCGCCGGCCAGGTCATCGCCGGCTGGGACCAGGGTGTGCAGGGCATGAAGGTCGGCGGCCGTCGCCGGCTGACCATTCCGCCGCACCTGGCGTACGGCGAGCGCGGCGCGGGCGGCGGTCGGATCGCCCCGAACGAGACGCTGATCTTCGTCTGCGACCTGGTCGCCGTCTGAGGACCGCTGCCGGTCGCGGACGGCGACCGGTGGGCTCCCTCCGAGGCCCGTGCCACCCCTGGCACGGGCCTCGGCTTTTGCCGCACGCACCCCGAGCGGTACGGTCAACGGTCGGGAGTTCAACGAGAAAGGGCGTCGATGGCCATTGCCAAGGCCGAGCGGCTGATGAACCTGGCGCTGTGCCTGCTGGGGACGCGACGCCCGCTGACCAAGCGCGAACTCAGGGGGTCCATCGAGGCGTACGTCGAGGCCTTCGGGTCGGGGAGCGGTGCGGCGCACAGCGAGGACTCCTTCAACCGCATGTTCGAGCGGGACAAGGACGACCTGCGCGAGCTCGGCCTGGTCATCGAGACCGTCGAGGGCATCGAGGGCGACATCGGCTACCTCGCCCGCCGGGACAGCAACCGCCTGCCCCCCATCACCCTGGACGCCGAGGAGGCCGCCGCCCTCGGGCTGGCCGCCAAGGTCTGGCAGCAGGCCCGGCTGGCCGGCGCCGCCAGTGGCGCGCTCCAGAAGCTGCGGGCGGCCGGGATGCCGCTGGCCGCGGACGGCGAGGAGTACGACACGGGCCAGCCGCACAGCGCCCTGGAACCCCGTATCCCCACCCATGAGGCCGCCTTCGAGCCGCTGATGCTGGCCTGCCGCGACCGCCGTCCGGTCGTCTTCGACTACCGCAAGTCGACCGCCGCGCACCCCGAGCAGCGGCAGGTCGAACCCTGGATCCTGGAGTGCTGGCGCGGGCACTGGTACGTCGCCGGCTTCGACCGCGACCGCAAGGCGGAGCGGGTCTTCCGGCTCTCCCGGATCACCGGCAAGGTCCGTTCCCGGCAAGGGAAGTTCACCGCGCCGGTGCCCGATCACGTCACCGTCCGCGAAACGGTCGAGAGCTGGGCCGGGGAGACCGCCACCGGCACCGCCCGGATCAGGCTCCGCGCCGAGCACGGCTATCCGCTGCGGGCCCGTGCGCTCTCCGTCGACGACCTGGGCGACGGCTGGGACGAGCTGGAGATCCCCTACGGCCACGGACTCGACGCCTGGCTGGTGGAGTTCGGGCCCGACGTGGTGGTACTGGAACCCGCCGAGCTGCGGGCCGATGTCATCGACCGGCTGCGCGCCGTGGCCAAGGGCTGAGAGGGACGGGAAGCGGACTCCATGGCTACCAACGCGATCGACCAGACCCGCCGGATGCTGTCGCTGGTGACGTATCTGCGGGAGCGCCCCGGTGCCCGGGTGGGCGACGTCGCCCGCGCCTTCGGCATCACCGAGGACGAGCTGATCGCCGACCTCGACGTCCTGCCGATGTGCGGTACCAGCTTCCGCGGCGGCGACCTGCTGGACATCGACACCGACGGCGACCGGATCTGGTGGCACAACCCCGACGACGTCGCCGAACCGCTCCGGCTGGCCGCCGACGAGGCGACCGCCCTGCTGGTCGCGGCCCGCGCGGTGGCGACCCTGCCCGGGCTCCGCGAGGGCGACCGGCAGGCGCTGCTGCGGGCCACCGCCAAGCTGGAGGCGGCGGCCGGTGAGGCGGCCGGCGCCAGCTCCCGGCTCTCGGTGACCTTCGAGTCGGAGGGCGGCGTCTTCGCCGACGTCGACCGGGCGATCGCCGAGCGGCGGCGGCTGTGGCTGCGCTACTACTCCCCGGCCCGCGACGAGCTGACCGAGCGAGAGGTGGACCCGATCCGGCTGTTCGCCGTCGGGCACACCTACATGGAGGCCTGGTGCCGCCTCTCGGAGGCCCGGCGCACCTTCCGGCTCGACCGGGTCGCCGAGATCAAACTGCTGGAAGCGCCCGCCGACCCGCCGCCGATCGAGCTGCGGGACCTGTCGGAGGGCCTGGTGCAGCCGGCCGCCGAGGACCCCGAGGTGTTGATCGAGGTCGGTCCGGGCGGCCGCTGGGTCGCCGAGTACTACCCCCACGACAGCGCCGAGGAGCTCCCCGACGGCGGGTTGCGCATCACCCTGCGCACGCCCGATCCGGCCTCGCTGCGGCGGCTGGCGCTGCGGCTGGGCCGGGACGGCCGGATCGTGGCGCCGCAGGCGCTCGCGGACAGTGCGCGGCGCGCGGCGGAGCAGGCGCTCGCGGCGTACGGCGCGTGAGCGCCGCGGGCGATCGGGCGGGGCGCGGGGCGCAGCGAGAAGGAGGAGGCAGCGAAGGATGACGACCACGATGGCCGGCGCAACCGCTCCGGTGCTCTTCAAGGCGGCGTGCCCGGACTGCCGGGGCCGCTTCGAACTGGACTCGGGCGCCTTCCGGCTGGCGATCGGCGCCAGCCGGAAGACCACCTTCTACTCCTTCACCTGCCCCGACTGCGGACGGGCGGTGCGCAAACCGGCCGGGGAGCGGATCGTGGAGCTGCTCACCGGTGGCGGGGTGCGCACCCTGCGGCTCCACACCGGCTGACCGATAGGCTCGCCCCATGCTCTGGCCCATGATCGCAATCGCCCTCGGCTTCCTCGGGATCGCCGTCCTGGGCGTCCTCGCCGCCCGTGTCCTCGTCGAGGTGCGGCGGCTGGCCCACCAGGTCGGGGCGGTCTCGGAGCGGATCCAGCGGGCGGCACAGGATCTGGAGCGGGCGGCGGTGCCGCTGGCCTCCCGGATGCACCAGGTCGGCCGGGACTGACCGGCGCCGGGCCGCCCGGCCGAGACGTCGCCGCAGGCGCCGGCACTCTGCTGTCGCGGGGCACGGAGAGGTAGGCTGCATCCGCGGTTCAGACAGCGCGGCGGTCGGGGCAACCAGGAGGATGCAAGGGGATTGCCCGGCGTTCACCACCGAACGTTACGATCGCTTCCGCACCAGGACGCCAGTCCGACCCATCGGCAGGCACCACAGCAGACGCCGCCCCGGCGAGAAGGTAGTCGCACATGCTCAGCAACCTGAGGGCCCCCGAGATCATCCTGATCCTCGTTGTCATTGTGCTGCTGTTCGGCGCGAAGAAGCTTCCGGACATGGCGCGTTCGCTCGGCAAGTCCGCTCGTATCCTCAAGAGCGAGGCCAAGGCGATGAAGAAGGACGGTGAGGCGGACGGCGGTGCCGCGACCACGTCCGAGGCTCCCGCCGAGGCCGCCCAGCAGGCCCCTCGTACGATCCAGGCGGCCCCCGGTGATCTCAGCAGCTCGCGCCCCGTGGCCGAGCCCACGCAGACCACCAAGCAGGGCTAACCGAACCGATCCCGTCGCCCCGCCCGGTTCGGGACGGCTGATGCACGAGACGAGGAAGTGGGTTGCTCAAGTCTGCCCGCAAGCAGGAGAAGGACCCCGAGGGGCGGATGCCGCTCGCGGCGCACCTGCGTGAGCTGCGCAACAGGCTGCTGAAGTCGGTGTTGGCGATCTGTGTGGTCACCGTCGTCGCCATGTGGCAGTACGACGCGATCGCCCACTTCATCACCGGGCCGGTCATCGATGCGGTCGGCTGCGGGCGCGGCAGCGTGACCGCTCCGCGCAGCCACCCGTGTGCGGAGGTCACCGCCAACGGTCTGCTGGCGCCGTTCACCATCCTGCTCAAGCTGTCCCTCACGGTGGGCGTCGTCGGCGCCAGCCCGATCTGGCTCTACCAGCTCTGGGCCTTCCTCGCACCGGGTCTGCACCGGCACGAGAAGAAGTACGCGCTGAGTTTCGTCGCCGCCGGCGTGCCGCTCTTCCTCGGCGGCGCCTACCTCGCCTACGCGGTGCTGCCGACCACGGCGGGCGCCCTGGTCGGGCTGACACCCGACGACTGGGCCAACCTCTTCCCGGCCGACGAGTTCTTCGACATCGTCACGCGCATGATCGTGGTCTTCGGCCTCGCCTTCGAGCTGCCGCTGCTGCTGGTGCTGCTCAACTTCGGCGGGGTGGTCACCGGGCGCCGGATCATGAGCTGGTGGCGGTTCATGGTCCTCGGCATCACGATCTTCGCGGCCGTCGCCACCCCGACCGGTGACCCGCTGACCATGTCTCTGCTGGCCGCCCCGATCGTGGTGCTGTACTTCGGTGCCGCCGGCATCTGCCTGTTCAACGACCGCCGCCGCCGGCTGGGCAACCCGGACGCGGGGCTGAGCGATGACGAGGCCTCCGCGCTGGATCTGACGCCGTCGGACGTCGGGGAGATCGAGCCGGTGTCGTCCCGGCGGATGCTGCCGGGGCAGAGCAGTCGGGAGCCGGGTGACGACGGGTCGCACGGCCACGGCGGCTTCGACGACGTGACGTGACGTCCGTGACCTCAGGTGGCGGCCCCCGCGCTCGATGAGCCGGGGGCCGTCCCCGTTGCCGGGTGGCCCGGGGCCCGCCCGGGTAAAGCCCCGACATAAAGATCGGGTCGTTGTCAGAGGTGGCCGGTAGTCTCGTAAGCACGATGACCGAGGACATGTCCCCTGCTGAGCGCTATGCCGCCGCCAAGCTCCGGGCGGCCGAGCAGGCCACCGCACTCGCCCCTTTCCGGGAGTTGTACGACTTCGATCTGGACCCGTTCCAGGTCGAGGCGTGCCAGGCCCTGGAGACCGGGAAGGGCGTGCTGGTCGCGGCCCCCACCGGATCCGGCAAGACGATCGTCGGCGAATTCGCCGTCCACCTGGCTCTGGAACAGGGCCGTAAATGCTTCTACACCACGCCCATCAAGGCGCTGTCGAACCAGAAGTACCAGGATCTGGTCAAGCGGTACGGCGCCGACAAGGTCGGCCTGCTGACCGGCGACAACAGCGTCAACTCCGAGGCCCCGGTGATCGTGATGACCACCGAGGTGCTGCGGAACATGCTGTACGCCGGTTCGCAGTCGCTGATCGGTCTCGGCTATGTGGTGATGGACGAGGTGCACTACCTCTCCGACCGCTTCCGCGGCGCCGTCTGGGAAGAGGTGATCATCCACCTCCCCGAATCCGTGACGCTGGTGTCGCTGTCCGCGACGGTCTCCAACGCCGAGGAGTTCGGTGACTGGTTGGACACGGTTCGTGGCGACACCGCCGTGATCGTCTCCGAGCACCGCCCGGTGCCGCTGTGGCAGCACGTCCTCGCCGGTCGCCGGATATACGACCTGTTCGAGGAGCGGGACGGTCAGGGCGGCGGCCGCCGGGAGGTCAACCCGGACCTGGAGCGGCTGTCCAGGATGGAGAACAGCCGGCAGACGTTCGGCCGGGACAAGCGCCGGGGCCGCGCGCTGCGCGAGGCGGACCGCGAGCGCGAGCGGCGGCAGCGCGCCCGGGTCTGGACGCCGAGCCGGCCCGAGGTCATCGAACGCCTCGACAACGAAGGCCTGTTGCCGGCGATCACGTTCATCTTCAGCCGCGCCGGCTGTGAGGCGGCCGTGCAGCAGTGCCTCTACTCGGGCCTGCGGCTCAACGACGCCGAGGGCCGCGAGCAGGTCCGTCGGATAGTCGAGGCGCGGACGGCCGGTATCCCCGACGACGATCTCCATGTGCTGGGCTACTTCGAATGGGTGGAGGGCCTGGAGCGGGGCATCGCGGCGCACCATGCGGGCATGCTGCCGACCTTCAAGGAGGTCGTCGAGGAGCTCTTCGAAAAGGGGCTGGTCAAGGCCGTCTTCGCCACCGAGACGCTGGCGCTGGGCATCAACATGCCCGCGCGCTCGGTGGTGTTGGAGAAGCTGGTGAAGTGGAACGGCGAGCAGCACGCCGACATCACCCCCGGCGAGTACACCCAGCTGACGGGTCGGGCCGGCCGCCGCGGCATCGACGTCGAGGGCCATGCGGTGGTGCTGTGGCAGCGGGGGATGAATCCGGGCGCGCTGGCCGGTCTGGCCGGGACGCGGACGTATCCGCTGCGGTCGTCCTTCAAACCGTCGTACAACATGGCGGTCAACCTCGTCTCGCAGTTCGGCCGGCATCGTTCGCGGGAGCTGCTGGAGATGTCCTTCGCGCAGTTCCAGGCCGACAAGTCGGTGGTCGGGATCTCCCGGCAGGTGCAGCGGAACGAGGAGGGGCTGGCGGGCTACCGCGGCTCGATGACCTGCCACCTCGGTGACTTCGAGGAGTACTCCCGGCTGCGGCGCGAGCTGAAGGACCGGGAGACCGAGCTGGCCAAGCAGGGCGCGGCGCAGCGTCGGGTGGCGGCCGCGGCGGCGCTGGAGAAGCTCAAGCCCGGCGACGTCATCCACGTGCCGACCGGGAAGTACGCGGGTCTGGCGCTGGTCCTCGACCCCGGTATGCCGTCGGGGCGCACCAACGGCCACCGCGGGTTCGACGCGCACGACGGCCCGCGGCCGCTGGTGCTGACCGCCGAGCGGCAGGTGAAGCGGCTGGCCTCGATCGACTTCCCGGTGCCCGTGGAGGCGCTGGAGCGGATGCGGATCCCCAAGTCGTTCAACGCCCGCAGCCCGCAGTCGCGCCGTGATCTGGCGTCCGCGCTGCGGACGAAGGCGGGGCACATCGCGCCGTCGCGGCACCGCAAGCAGCGCTCGACGGCGGCCGACGACCGCGAGATCGCCCGGCTGCGGACGGCGATCCGCGCGCACGCCTGCCACGGCTGTGCCGAGCGGGAGGACCACGCCCGCTGGGCCGAGCGCTACCACCGGCTGCTGCGGGACACCCGGCAGCTGGAGCGCCGTATCGAGGGCCGGACGAACACCATCGCCCGCACCTTCGACCGGATCTGCGCGCTGCTGACGGAGTTGGACTACCTCGAAGGGGACACGGTCACCGACGAGGGCCGCCGACTGGCCCGGCTCTACGGCGAGCTGGACCTGCTGGCGAGCGAATGCCTGCGTGAGGGCGTCTGGGAGGAGCTCGGCCCGGCGGAGCTGGCGGCCTGCGCCTCGGCGCTGGTGTACGAGGCGCGGCAGGCGGACGACGCGGTGGCGCCGAAGCTGCCGTCCGGCAAGGCGCGGGACGCGCTGGGGGAGATGGTCCGCATCTGGGGCCGGTTGGACGCCCTGGAGGACGAGCACAAGATCAGCCAGGCGGAGGGCGTCGGCCAGCGCGAGCCGGACCTCGGCTTCGCGTGGGCGGCGTACCGGTGGGCCTCCGGCTTCGGCCTGGACGAGGTGCTCCGTGAGGCGGAGATGCCGGCCGGTGACTTCGTCCGCTGGTGCAAGCAACTGGTCGACGTCCTCGGGCAGATCGCGGCGGCCGCCCCGCCGGGCGGCTCGGTGGCGCGCAACGCCCGCCGGGCGATGGACGGGGTGCTGCGGGGCGTGGTGGCGTACTCGTCGGTGGGCTGAGCGGTCCGGGCCGGGGCGGGTGTCCCGGCGTGCGACGGTGACGGCGACGGTGCCGCGCTCCCGCGACGGGAGCGCGGCACCGGCTTTTGGTGGCCCCATGGCCGTCGGTCGCCGGCGAGCCGCTGATGGGCCGCTCGTCGTGCGGTGCGTGACGGGGCGTCGAGCGGGCGGCCGGGTGCGCGGGGTGACGGAGGTGACGGATCGTCAACTCGTCGTGCCCGCTGTGCTGGTCGTGCCGGCTGTGCCTGCCGTGTTCGCCGTGTCCGTCGAGTACCCGCCGTCGACCCCGCTGGGCCCGACCCGCCGCCGTGCGCGGAGTCGGACGGCCGCCCGGAGCCCGATGAAGAGCAGGACGCCGAAGGGGGAGAGGAGCACGGTCAGCACCAGCAACGGCCCCATCACCAGCGGATGGATCCCCAGCGCACGGGCCTCGCGGTACATCCACTGGCCCAGGAACAGGTCCCAGGCGATCACCTGGGCCCAGAGGGCGCCGGCCCCGCCGGAGAGCCGCATCAGCTCCTGGAAGCCGGCCAGGTCGGGACGGCTGACCGCGGCCCACAGCTGCGGGAACACCGGTACGGCCAGGGCGAGGTAGACCGCGATGACCGGCAGCAGCGGCAGCGGGGAGGCGGCGATCCGGTCGGTCCACCGCCGGCCGGGGGCCAGGATCAGCAGCGCCCAGAACGGCGCCGCGAGGACGAAGGCCAGGTCGAAGAGGGTGCTTTCGGTCATGCGGTCAACTCCGTTGCGGGGGTGTCCGTTGCGGGGGTGGGGGAGTGCGGCTCGCCGATGGCCGGTGCGGGTGGGGGCGCGGCGCCCTCGCCGCGCTTGCCGCCCTCGTCGCGGTCGTCGTGGTCGTGGTGCTCGGTCGCGGGGCGCCGCAGCGCCGCGTACGCCCCGGCCGCCGTGGCCGCCGCGAGGGCGCCCAGTGCGCCCAGCGTCGCCCCGTCCGGGTGGATCAGTGCCTGGCCGCGCAGCGCCTGCCAGGTGACCAGCGTCAGCAGCCCGGCGGCGAGGCCGGCCGCGACCAGCACCAGGCGCAGCCGTACCCGCTCGCCGCGCAGTCGGGGGAACCGCCTGGCCAGCGCCTCGACCCCGTACAGGAACAGCGGCAGGGCCTGGAGGGCGTGCATCCCGACGAAGTGCGGGATGCGCAGATCGCCGCCGGTGGTGTTCCAGCCGGTCAGCGGCATGGCCGGGCCGCCGTCGGGGACGCCGACGCTGTGCGCGCCGACGATGGTGGACAGGCTGCCGGCTGCCCGCTGCTCCGGTGTGGGGATCAGCATCAGGCCGCCGAGCAGCAGCCCGGCCAGGGCGAGCAGCAGTCCGAGGCGGATCGCCCAGGTGGTGGCCCGGTCGCCCAGGCGGGCCCGGCAGAGCAGGGCCGCGATGACCAGGGTGCTCGTCCACAGCACCACGATGGTGAGGCCCATCGCCGCGAACAGGCCCCGGTCCAGGGGGGTTTCGATGTTGAAGTGGCTGCGCCGGCCGCGGAGGGTCTGTCCGGTGATGATCGCCATCTCGACCAGTCCGGTCACCACGATGGCGTGCGCCGCCCATGTGCCGGCCCGGCTCGGGGTGGCACGCCGGGACAGCATCCAGGCGAGCGTCAGGGCGTAGGCGAGGAAAGACACCGCGAACTTCAGCGGCTTGAACCAGATCGGCGCCCCGACCAGCACCCGGTCGTCGACGATCAGGCCGACGGCGGAGACGACGGCCAGTGCGGCCATCGCCCAGGCGAAACCGAGCAGCGAACGGTATCTGGACATAAGGGCCCCCAGGCAGAATAGATAGTGGAGCTTTCCGCTATCTGATAGCTGGACTATCTATGATGGGTGGGCGAATTGGCAAGACCGGGAGCGGGCGGGGGCTCCCGGGGAGATGGGTGCCGGGGCTCGGTCCCGGCCCGGGAAAAGGTGGCGGATGCGCATCGGGGAGCTGAGTCGGGCGACAGGGGTCGCGATCCCGACGATCAAGTACTACGTCCGGGAGGGACTGCTGCCCGCGGGCCGGCTGACCAGCCCCAACCAGGCCAGCTACGACGACGGTCACGTCCGTCGACTCCGGCTGATCCGTGGGCTGATGGACGTCGGCGGACTCTCCGTCTCGGCCGTCCGCGAGGTGCTGGCCGCGGTCGACTCACCCCAGGGGGAGGTGCACGAGATCCTCGGTGTGGCGCAGGACGCGATCACCCCGAAGCCGGCCGCCACCCCGGACGGCATCGAGGACGCACGCCGGCAGGTGGCGGAGATGATCCGCCGGCGCGGCTGGCGGGCCACTGCGGACAGCCCCGCCGGCGAGGCTCTGGCCGCTGCGCTGGCCACCTTCCGGGGCATCGGGCACGGCACGTTCGAGGAGATGGTGGACGACTACGCGGACGCCTGTGAGCGGGTGGCCGCCGCCGATCTGGCCTGGGTCAGCCGCTATGCGGAGGTCGACGGCCTGGTGGAGAGCGTGGTCGTGGGGACCGTGCTGGGCGACACGGTCCTGATGGCCATGCGCCGGCTGGCGCACGAGGACGCGTCGGCGCGGCAGTACGAGACGGGACCGGGAGGCGCCGGGAAGGCCGGCGGTGCGGCGCCGGGTGGTGCGGCACCAGGTGGTGCGACGCCGGGTGGTGCTGCGCCGGGTGGTGCTGCGCCGGCCTGAGCCGGCCTGAGCCGGCCCGGGGCGTCCGATGGACGTCAGGGCACCAGGGGGCCGTCCAGGATCCGGCGGCCGGCCCGCTGGTCGCCCTCCCAGGCGAAGGCCGGCGCGCCGGCCGGTATGCGCCCCCAGAGCAGCAGCAGGAGGTCCGGTGCGGTGCCGGCGAGCGTCGCGACCGGGGCGCCGGGGCCGTAGGTCCACGACGCCCCGGTGTCCGTGGCCTCCAGGCGCAGCGCGTACGACGGCGGGGCCGCCCGGCCGCGCGCCGTCTGACGGGGCGCCAGCGTGTCGCACACCTCCGCCACCCCCTCGCCGGCCAGTTCCGGATCGAGCGGGCCGGCCGTGCCGCGCGCGTGTTGGGCGTCCCAGCGGTGCACCAGCGCCTCCAGGCAGCGACGCCGCTGCCAGAAGCCGACGGTGTGTGGTGGGTGGAACGTCCAGGCCGTGGTGGTGGGGTCGGTGTTCAGCGCCGCCCACAGCGTGGCGGACGCCTTGTCGAACCACCGCAGCAGACCGGCCGGATCGTCCGGCGCCGCCGGGGACGGGACGTCCCCGCGCCGCTCGGTGACGGCCGACGCCGCCCGGAGGTTCCCGTGCGCCAGGTGCGCGGCCAGCTCGCCCAGCGTCCAGGGCGCGCAGTGCGCGACCGGGGCGGACAGGTCGCCGTCGAGGCAGGCGCGGAAGGCGTCCAGCTCGCGGCGCAGATGGTGCAGCAGGGCGGTGGCGTCCATGCCCCGAACGTAGCCGACGCCACTGACAGCGACCGCCCCGGCGGCCGGGGCCGGATCGCCGGGCGCACCGAGGAGTTGACGGTGGGTCAGGAGGCCGCTGCCGGCGTCGTCTCCTGTTCGGCCTCCACCTGCTGGTTCCAGTCGCGCTTGGCGGCCTGCCAGCCGTCCTCGTCGTGGCCGGCGCGCCAGTAGCCGGAGAGGGACAGGTCCTCGCGGGGGACGCCGTGCTCGACGCGGAGAAGGTGTCGGAGCTCCTTGACGAAGCCGGCCTCGCCGTGGACGAACGCCTGGACCCGGCCGGGCGGGAAGGCCAACGCCCGTACGGCGGCGACCAGTTCGCGGCCGACCGGCGCGGAGCCGCGGTGCAGCCAGGTGATCCGGGCGCCGGCCGGAGCGTCCAGCTCCTGCTCCTCCTCCGCTCCTGCGACCTCGATGAACGCGTGCACGGGGACACCGGCGGGCATCCGGGCCAGGGAGGCCGCGATGGCCGGGAGGGCGCTCTCGTCGCCCGCCAGCAGGTGCCAGTCGGCCGTGAGGTCGGGGGCGTACGCGCCACCGGGGCCGAGGAGGAAGACCTCGTCGCCCGGCTCGGCGGCGGCCGCCCACGGCCCGGCCAGGCCCTCGTCGCCGTGCACCACGAAGTCCACGGTCAGCTCGCGGCTCCCGGCGTCCCAGGCGCGCACGGTGTACGTACGGGTCCTGGGCCACCGGTTGCGCGGGAATTCGGCGCGGATCTGCGCGATGTCGAACGGCTCGGGATACTGCACGTCGGGCAGCGGGAAGACCAACTTGACGTAGTGGTCGGTGTACTCGCCGGCCGTGAACTCCGCCAGCCCGTCGCCGTCGAGCACCACCCGGACCATGTGCGGGGTGAGTCGCTCGGTGCGCTGCACCCTGGCGCGGTGCACTGTGGGCTTCTTGCGGGACGGACGCTCTGCTGCCACGGCAACTCCCCTGACGCGAGGTTTGTTAGGTACACCTAACCTAACAGGTCATCGGTGAAGCGTGACGAGCAGGCGCTGGAGGGCGCCGCCGAGGCCCCACTGCGTGGCCAGGGCGTCCAGGCGCTCGGGGTCCGCCGGCTCCACCGGGAGGGCGTGGTCGACGTCGGGGACGGCGACGTCGGTGGCCACCTTGACGACCTTCGGGGCGACCGCGAGGTACGGGCGGGCCTCCAACAGCCGCGCGCGCTGGGCGGGGGTCACCTTCGAGGCGGGGTCCTCGGCGGCGGCCATGATGCCCGCGAGGTCGCGGTAGCCGGCCAGCAGCTTGGCGGCGGTCTTCTCGCCGATCCCCGGTACGCCCGGCAGGCCGTCGCTGGGGTCGCCGCGCAGCAGCGCCAGATCGGCGTAACCGGGGCCGTCCACGCCGTACTTCTCGTGCAACAGCGCCTCGTCGGTGATCTGTAGCGTGCCGACGCCCTTGAGGGGGTACAGGACGCGGATGCCGCGCCGGTCGTCGACGAGTTGGAAGAGGTCGCGGTCGCCGGTGACGATGTCGACCGGGCCCGGTGCCCGTGCGGTCAGGGTGCCGATGACGTCGTCCGCCTCGTAGTCGGCCGCACCGATCCGGGCGATGCCGAGCGCGTCCAGGACGTCCTCGATGATCGGGACCTGGGGCGAGAGGGTGTCGGGGATCTCCTCCTCGTCGGGCTCGGCGGAGCCGGCCGGGGCCTCCTCGGCGACCCGGTGCGCCTTGTAGGAGGGGATCAGGTCGACCCGCCACTGCGGGCGCCAGTCGAAGTCCATGCAGGCGACCAGGTCATCGGGGTGGTGGTCCTGGACGAGCCGGGCGATGAAGTCCAGCAGGCCGCGTACCGCGTTCACCGGCGTGCCGTCCGGGGCCCTGACCGATTCCGGTACCCCGAAGTAGGCGCGGAAGTAGAGAGAGGCGGTGTCGAGGAGCATCAGGCGTCGAGTCACATCCCGCATGATGCCGTATGCCCCAAACGTCACACGGATGTGATCCGGAACACCGATGTGTTTGCGCCGGATAAAGGAGGGCAGGCGCGCAAACCGGAGTGGACCCGGTGGAGACGACATGTCCCCACCGGCGCCAGACGGGCCGAACCCGTCCCGCTCCACGACCTGCCTGCGGGGGTGGCAGGTCGTTTTACGTGCGACAAGAGAGGTATATGTGTCCAGGCTGCAAGCCGAGCATCTGTACAAGGTGTTCGGCAGACGACCCGAGGACGCGGTCCGCAAGCTCGAAGCCGGCGCCGGCCGGGACGAACTGCGGGCCGAAGGCACCACCGCCGCCGTGATCGACGCCTCGATCGAGGTGGACGAGGGCCAGATCTTCGTCGTCATGGGGCTGTCCGGATCCGGCAAGTCGACGCTGCTGCGCATGCTCAACGGGCTGCTGGAGCCGACCGCGGGAACCGTCCGGTTCGACGGCCAGGACCTCACCTCGCTCAGCGACAAGGAGCTGCGCCGGGTCCGCTCCGAGAAGATCTCCATGGTCTTCCAGCACTTCGCGCTCTTCCCGCACCGCAGCGTGCTGGAGAACGCCGCCTACGGCCTGGAGGTGCAGGGCGTACCGCGCGCCGAGCGCGAGCGACGCGCCACCGAGGCGCTCGCCCTCACCGGCCTCGAGGGCTGGGAGAAGTCCTGGCCCGACGAGCTGTCCGGCGGTATGCAGCAGCGCGTGGGCCTGGCCCGGGCGCTGGCCACCGACGCCGACCTGCTGCTGATGGACGAGTCCTTCAGCGCGCTCGACCCGCTGATCCGCCGCGATATGCAGGACCAGCTGCTGGAGCTCCAGAAGACGCTGAAGAAGACCATCGTCTTCATCACCCACGACCTCAACGAGGCGATGCGGCTCGGCGACCGGATCGCCGTGATGCGCGACGGCCGGATCGTCCAGACCGGCAGCGCCGAGGACATCCTCGTCCGGCCCGCCAACGACTACGTCGCCTCCTTCATCCAGGACGTGGACCGCAGCCGGGTGCTGACCGCCGGTGCGGTGATGGCCGAGGTCGGCACGGTGCTCGGCAGCACCACGCCGGAGGGCGGGAAGCTCGGCACGGCGGCGGAGTTCCGCGCCGCGGCCCCGGCGACCGTCGGCCTCGACACCCCGCTGGTGGAGCTGTTCGCGCCGTGCGCGCAGAGCAGCGTGCCGGTGGCGGTGGCCGACGAGAAGGGCGCGCTGGTCGGTGCGGTACCGGCCGAGCGGCTGCTGGCGGTGCTCGGCGAGCCGGGAGCCGACCAGGGCCCGGCCACGGCCGCCGGCCGGCCCGCCCGGCGCGCGGCCGAGGCCGCCGCGGGGACGCCCGGGGACGAGCCCGAGGGCAAGGTGATCGCCAGTGCCTAGGATCCAGATCGGCAGCTGGGCGAACGACGCCGTCAACTGGCTGCGGGACAACCTCGACTGGCTGTTCACCCTCATCACCACGGTGCTGAACGGCCTCTACGACGCCATCCACACGGTGCTCGCCGCGCCCGAGCCGCTGCTGCTGGCCGGCATCCTGGCGGTGCTCGCCTGGTGGCTGCGCGGGCTGCCGGCCGCGGTGCTCACCTTCTTGGGCTTCGCCCTCATCGACTCCATCCAGCAGTGGGGCCCGACCATCGAGTCGCTCTCGTTGGTGCTGGTGGCCTGCCTGATCACGGTGGTGGTCGCGGTGCCGCTCGGCATCTGGGCGGCCCGCAGCCGGGTCGTCGGCGGTGCGCTGCGCCCGGTGCTGGACCTGATGCAGACGATGCCGGCGATGGTCTACCTCATCCCCGGCATCCTCTTCTTCGGCCTCGGCGTCGTGCCCGGCATCGTCGCCACCATCGTCTTCTCCATGCCGCCCGCGGTCCGGATGACCGAGCTCGGCATCCGGCAGGTCGACGAGGAACTCGTCGAGGCCGCCGAGGCGTTCGGCACCCACCCGCGGCGCACGCTGCTCCGCGTCCAGCTGCCGCTGGCGCTGCCCACGATCATGGCCGGCATCAACCAGGTCATCATGCTGGCGCTGTCCATGGTCGTGATCGCCGGCATGGTCGGCGGCGGTGGTCTGGGTTCCTCCGTCTACAACGCGATCAGCTCCGTCAACGTGGCCCTGGGCGCCGAGGCCGGTCTCGCGGTGGTCATCCTCGCCATGTACCTGGACCGGATGACCGGCGCGCTCAACCAGCGGGTCTCCCCGCTCGGCCGGCGCGCGCTGGCCAAGGCGCAGGCCTCGCTCGGCGGGCTGAAGTTCCTGCACTGGCGGCCCGCCACCTCGGTGGCGACGGTCGGCGTGGTGGTGCTCGCGCTGCTCGCCGGCGGGCTGTCGCTGTTCGGGCAGCACGACGGGCAGGGCGGGGGCGGCAACGGCCGTCCGGTCCGCCTGGGGTACGTCAACTGGGACGAGGGCAAGGCCACCACGTACCTCTGGAAGGAGATCCTGGAGCAGCGCGGCTACAAGCCCACGGTGCAGGCCCTGGAGGCCGGCCCGCTGTTCGCCGGGCAGGCCCGCGGCGACATCGACGTGCAGACCAACGCCTGGTTGCCGACGACCCACGCCTCGTACTGGAAGAAGTACCGGGACCAGCTGGAGGACCTCGGCGCCTGGTACGACAAGACCTCGCTGGAGATCGCGGTCCCCTCCTACGTCAAGGGCGTCAAGACCCTGGACGACCTCAAGGGCCGGGCCGGCGAGTTCGGTGGCAGGATCACCGGCATCGAGCCGGGCGCCGGCGAGATGAAGATCCTCAAGGAGAAGGTCCTCAAGGACTACGGCCTGGACGGCGCGTACAAGGTCCAGGAGTCCAGCACCGCGTCCATGCTCAGCGAGCTGGACCGGTCGATCCGCCAGAAGAAGCCGATCGCGGTCACCCTGTGGTCGCCGCACTGGGCGTACGACAAGTACCCGCTGACCAAGCTGAAGGACCCCAAGGGCTCGTTCGGCTCCGGTGACAGCCTGCACCTGCTCGGCCGCAAGGGCTTCGCCAAGGACGAGCCCGAGGTCGCCCGGTGGATGAAGGGCTTCCACCTGGACGAGAAGCAGCTCACCAGCCTGGAGAACGACGTCAAGAGCGCCGGTGAGGGCCATGAGCAGGACGGTGTGCGCAGCTGGCTGAAGAAGCACCCCGGCCTGGTCGACAGGTTCGCGCCGGCCGGCAGGGCCACGTACGCCAAGGGCAGGGACGCCGGCAAGGCGCCGAACATCGGCTACCCCGCGTGGGACGAGGGCATCGCCACCACCTACCTGTGGAAGAGCGTGCTGGAGAAGCGCGGCTACCGGCCGAACATCCGCAACCTCGACATCGGGCCGATGTGGACCGGGCTGTCCACGGGGCAGATCGACGTGCAGACGGACGGCTGGCTGCCGGTGGCGCAGAAGCAGTACTGGGACAAGTACCAGCAGGACCTGGTCGACGTCGGGGCGTGGTACGACAAGACGTCGCTGGAGATCGCCGTGCCGTCCTACGTCAAGGACGTGAAGACCCTCGACGACCTGCGGGAGCACAAGGACGAGTTCCACGGCAAGATCATCGGGATCGAGCCGGGGACCGGCGAGATGAAGCGGCTCAAGGACACCGTGGCGCCTGCCTACGGGTTGCAGGACTTCGAGGTCACCTCGGCCGGCACCAGCGCGATGCTGGCGGAGCTGGACCGGGCGTACCACAAGAAGGAGCCGATCGCGGTGGTCCTGTGGTCGCCGCACTGGGCGTACAGCAAGTACCACCTCACCAAGCTCGCGGACCCCAAGGGCAGCTGGGGCGCCAACAACCAGATCAAGACGCTCGGCAACAAGAGCTTCCCGAAGAAGTTCCCGGAGTTCTCCGGCTGGCTGAAGAACTGGAAGATGAGCGCCGACGAGCTCGGCAGCCTGGAGAAGGCCGTTCAGGACGCCGGCAAGGGCCATGAGAACGAGGGCGTCGAGAAGTGGATCGACGACCATCCGGGCATCGTCGACGAGATGGCGCCGGTGAAGTAGGCGAAGTAGGTGAAGTAGGCGCCCACGGCGCGGAGTTCACCCCCCGGTGCGAGCCCCCGTCCGACCGCTTGGGTTCCAGTGGTCGGACGGGGGCTCCCCGCTGTTCCCGCCGGCTCCCCGCTGGTCCCGCCGGCGCACCGTTGATCTCGCAGGCTCCCCGCTGTTCCTGTCGGCGCACCGCTGTTCTCCCACGCTTCCCGCTGTTCACTCGGGCCCCGTACGCCTCGTGCGCCCCGTCACCTGACCGGCCGCGGTCGCCTCGCGGGGCGGGGCGGCGGATGGTTCGCTGAGGGGCGTGATGTCCGCCCGCCCCGCCGTCGTCGCCCTGATCAGCGCCGCCGCGCTGGGCCTCGCCGCGCCCGTCGCCTCGGCCCGGGTCGAACCGGATCCGATGGCGGCCGGGCAGCGGGTGAGCATCAGCGACGGCCGGCAGTGCGTCGCCGCCCGCAGCGCGCGGGCGGCCTCGGCGCTCTTCGGCTCGGTGGTGCTGCGGCCGGACGAGCGCGGACTGGCCGCCGACGCCCGGGTCGCCGAACGGGCGACGCCGGGGCGCTATCAGGTCACCATCGAATGCGCGCCGGGCGGAGCGACGTTCACCGAGACCGTGACGGTGCGCAACGGACGGGTGGAGGGGGTGAACATGGTGCAGGCAGCCGGTGGTCTGGCGTTGTTCCTGTTGGCCGGCAGCGCGGCGTTCCTGCTGCGCCGGCGTGGCGTCGTCGGACGTTCCTGAGAAGCGGGCCGTGGGCCGTGTGCCGGCCGTACCGTGGACGGATGACCTCTCACAGGCCCGTCCGGCGGGTGGTGTCGCTGGTGCCCTCCCTCACCGAGGCGGTGGCCGCCTCCGCCCCCGAGCTGCTGGTCGGCGTCACCGACTGGTGCAGCCATCCGGCGGGGCTGGACGCCGCCCGGATCGGCGGCACCAAGAACCCCGACACCGCGGCCGTCGCCGCCCTGGCGCCCGACCTGGTGATCGCCAACGAGGAGGAGAACCGCCCGCCGGACCTCGCCGCCCTGCGGGCTGCCGGGCTGGAGGTCCTGGTGACCGAGGTGCGGACGCTGGACCAGGCGTTCGGCGAGCTGGCGCGGGTCCTGGTCGGCGCCTGCGGGCTGCCCCGGCCCGGGTGGCTGGACGCCGCCGAGGCCGCCTGGCGGGACCTGCCCGTGCGGCGGGACGGGCCGGCCGCGGTGGTGCCGGTCTGGCGGCGGCCGTGGATGGTGCTCGGTCGGGACACCTTCGCCGGGGACGTCCTCGCCCGCCTCGGCGTACGGAACGTCTACGCCGGCCACGCCGAGCGCTACCCGCGCATCCCGCTCGCCGAGCTCACCGCCGGCCCCGCCGAGCTCGTCGTGCTCCCCGACGAGCCGTACCGGTTCACCGCCGACGACGGCCCCGAGGCGTTCCCGGGCCTGCCCGCCGCGCTGGTCGGCGGCCGCCATCTGACCTGGTACGGACCGTCGTTGGCGCAGGCCCCCGGCGTCCTGGCCCAGGCGCTGGCCGCGGCCCGGTAACGCCGCGCCGCGGGACCGGCCGCCCCGCCGGACGGGGCCCGGACGTGGCCCGGACGGAGCCGCCCTACGGCTGCACCGGTGCGGGCGCCGTGAGCAGCCGTCCGTGCACCAGCCCGCTCGCGGTGCGGCTGCCGGCCACCGCCACCGCCGTCACCAGGACGGCGAACAGCGCCACGGCCAGCCAGCCGAAGGCGTGCACACCGGTGTGCCGGGCCAGTCCGGCGGCTCCCGTGACGCAGGTCCCGAGCGGGAAGGTGAAGCCCCACCAGGTCATCGCGAAGCCCATGCCGTTGCGGAAGGCCCGGACCACCAGCGCCGCCGCGATGGCCAGCCACAGCAGCGCGAAGCCCATCACCGGCACGCCGTAGAGGACCGCGAAGGCGCCCATGGCGTGTGCGGTGCCGGTGTCCACGACGCCGGGGGCGACGCCGGCGAGGTTGTTCACCGCGGTGGTGGACTGCCCGAGCGGGCCGAGGACGAGGAAGAGGGTGGGGGTGAGGGCGAGCGGCAGCGGACCGTGGTGGAGGAGTCGGGACAGCACCAGCGGGAGCACCAGCAGCGTGGCCAGCAGGGACATCCCGAACAGGGCGTAACAGGCCAGCAGCAGGGCCTGTCGCCACTGGCCGGGCGGCAGATGGGGCACCAGGGCGGGGCCGAGGGCGGCCGAGACCATGGGGGCGACCAGCGGGAGGATCCAGACGGGGGTGGCGCTGCCCGGCTCGATGCGGTGCCGGGTCACCATCAGGTACGGGATCACCGCCGCGCCCACGAGGCCGATGAGGGTGCCCAGGCTCCACAGGACGATGTCGGCGGCGAGGGCGGCGGGCTCACCGATGACGTCCCGGCCCACCGCGAGGGTGCCGCCGCCGACCGCCATCAGCGCCATGGCCAGACAGCCGTAGAACGGGGCGACGGCCGGGTCCAGGAGGTGGCGGCGCGCCTGGTCGGCGTGGCGCAGCCAGTGGACGGCGCGGGCCGCCAGCAGCATCAGCAGCATCACGGCCGACAGCGCCCAGACGAGCTGGTAGGCGGCGCGCAGACCGGGGGCGGCGAGCGGGAGGGCGGCGCCGGCGTTGGCGACGATGGCGGTGCCCATGACGGCGGCGTACCAGTTCGGCCCCAGGTGACGGACCGGGCTGTGCGGCCGCGGGGCGGCGGGGGCGGGGCGGGAAGGTGCGTGCGTGAGGGTTGCCATGCGACCAGCGTCGTCCCGCCGCGCGGCGCTCACCAGGCACCTTGCGTCTATGAGGGCATAAGCTGAGGTTATGTGCAGGGGGACTTATGGGTGCTGAGATCGAGCCCACCGCCGTACCGCTGTCGCACCGGGTGCCCGACCTCGGTGCGCTGGAGCTGCTGCTCGCCGTCGCCCGGCTGGGCAGCCTGGGGCGGGCCGCTCGGGCCCGGGGGATCAGCCAGCCCGCGGCCAGCAGCCGGATCCGGTCGATGGAGCGGCAGCTGGGGGTGGCGCTGGTCGAGCGGTCGCCGCGCGGCTCCCGGCTGACCGACGCCGGGGCGCTGGTGACGGACTGGGCGCGACGGGTGGTGGAGGCGGCCGAGGCGTTCGACGCGGGCGCGCAGGCGCTGCGCGGGCAGCGCGACTCCCGGCTGCGGGTCGCGGCGAGCATGACCATCGCCGAGTACCTGCTGCCCGGGTGGCTGATCTCGCTGCGGGCGGAGCTGCCCGGGACGGCCGTGTCGCTGCTGGCGGGCAACTCCAGTGCGGTGGCCGAGCGGCTGTTGGCCGGCGAGGCGGACCTCGGGTTCGTGGAGGGGCTCCAGGCGCCGGCGGGGCTGGACGGTGCGGTCATCGGGCACGACCGGCTGGTCGTGGTCGCCGCGCCGTCGCACCCGTGGACCCGGCGCCGCGGTGAGCTGACCCCCGCCGAACTCGCCGGGACCCCGCTGATCCTGCGGGAGCGCGGCTCCGGCACCCGGCAGGTGCTGGACGCGGCGCTGGCCGGGCACGGCGGGCTGGCCGAGCCGCTGCTGGAACTCGCCTCGACCACCGCGGTGAAGGCCGCGGTGGTCAGCGAGGCGGCGCCGTCGGTGCTCAGCGAGCTGGCGGTCGGTGAGGAGCTGAACGCCCGGCGGCTGGTGGAGATCCCGGTGCGGGGGCTGCGGCTCGGCCGTGATCTGCGGGCCGTGTGGCGGGCCGGCCAGCGGCCCGCGGGCCCGGCCCGTCATCTGCTGGGGCTGACCCGCGGGACGTCCTGAGCCGGAGCAACGTCGGGCGGCCGGGGGCGGGTTGACCGGCGCACGGCCGGCGGCCGGGTCCTCGGGAACCGCATTGATCGCGCCACACCGGAATCGCTAGGGTGTGCGAATCGGTGTGGCGTCGACCGCGCCCACCTCGACCACAAGGGGGAACAACCGCATATGAGGCTCAAGTTCATGGCACCCGCCGTCGTCTCGGCGGCGCTGGTCGGTACCGCCTTCATCGGCGGTACCGCCACGGCCGCCACGCCCGGAGCGGCGCGACAGGTCGTGGCGGCCGGGACCGCGTCGGCTTCCTGCGTCTCCGCGGAGGCGCAGGAGAGCGTGAAGATCCGCAAGGACAAGAAGGTGAGCAGCACCGCGCTCGGGCTCTTCCCCAAGGGCGCGAAGGCCTGCACGGTCGGCTCCAGTCAGACGGGCGGCTCGTACAACCTCTGCAAGCACCGGGACAACACCTGGACGAAGATCTCGTACCGGGGCATCCGCGGCTGGATCCCCTACTACTGCGGGGCCAGGGAGCTCTGAGCCGGCCGGTCACTCCTCCGGGGACGTCCCCCGCGCCGCCGCCACCAAGGCGTCCATGACGCGTGGGTCGTCCCCGGCCTCCGGGTGCCACTGCACCCCCAGCGTGAAGGCCCGGCCGTCCGGCAGCTCCAGCGCCTCGACGGTGCCGTCCTCCGCGTAGGCCGAGACCAGCAGCCCGCTGCCGAGCCGGTCCACCGCCTGATGGTGGTACGTCGGTACGGAGACCGGCTCGGGCAGCGCGCGACTGAGCAGTGTCCCCGGGACCGGCTTGACGTCGTGCCGGTCGAAGACCCCGGGCGGCCCGGCGTGCCCGTCGAGGTGCTGGACGAGCGTGCCGCCCAGCGCCACGTTCAGCAGCTGGAGCCCGCGGCAGATGCCCAGCAGCGGCACCCCGTCGGTCAACGCGGCCTCGATCAGCGCCAGTTCCCAGGCGTCTCGGTCCAGGGACGGCGGACCGGTCCTGGGGTGCGGCTCCGCGCCGTAGCGGGCCGGCGCCACGTCCGCGCCGCCGGCGATCACCAGTCCGTCCAGCCGGGCCACCGTCGCCGCAGCGGTCGCCGGGTCGCCGGGCGGCAGCAGCGCGGCGAGGCCGCCGGAGCGCTGGACCAGCCGGGGATATCCGGCCGGGACCAGCGCGGCGGGCAGACTCCACACGCCCCAACTGGCCTCCTGCTGGTAGGTGCTGATGCCGATGAGCGGCTGGGACACGGATCCTCCGATGGGGTGCTGATGCGTTCCGGCGCGGCTTGTCAGAATTCCAGCTCGTGCTCGATGGCGGCCAGCTCCTCCGCCGTGCCCTGGACCTTCGGGCCGGTGAACCACTTGCGGGCCGACACCAGCCACCAGGTGCCGGCGAAGCCGAGGACCAGGAGGACGGCGAGCGGGGTGTAGTTGAAGGTCTCCGCCGTGACCGGGCTGGTGGTCGGGAGCATGAAGAGGACGGAGATGACCAGCGTCCAGCCGACGGCGATGACGCCGACGGGCTTGCTCCAGCGGCCGAGGTGCCAGGGCCCGCGCTGGAAGCGGTCGCCCTGGAGCAGTCGGAGGATGACCGGCAGGACGTAGGCGATGTAGAGGCCGATCACGGCGATCGAGGTGACGGCCGCGTACGCCGTGGCGTTCCACAGGTACGGCAGGCCCAGCAGGAAGGCGCCGCCGGCGGCCAGCCACACCGCGTTGGTCGGGGTCTTCGTCCGCTTGTTGATGCGGTGCCACAGGTGCGAGCCGGGCAGCGCGCCGTCCCGCGAGAAGGCGTAGATCATACGGGAGTTGGCGGTGACCGACGACATGCCGCAGAAGAACTGGGCACCGATGGCGACCAGCAGGAGCAGCTTGCCGCCGGTGGCGCCCAGCGCGTCGATGAAGATCTGCGCCGGGGGCACACCGGTCTTGCTGGCCAGCGCACCGTCGTAGTTCTGGATGGCGAAGGTGATGCCGACCAGCAGGACCCAGCCGGCGACCAGGGAGACCAGGATCGACATCACGATGCCGCGGGGGCCGGCCTTGGCCGCGTCGTGCGTCTCCTCGGTCATATGCGCCGAGGCGTCATAGCCGGTGAACGTGTACTGCGCGAGCAGCAGCCCCAGCAGCCCGACGTAGAGGGTGGAGTGCCAGCCGGTGTTGTTGACGAAGTGGGTGAAGACGAAGGAGGCGGACTGGTGCTTCGAGGGCACCACGACCAGGGCGCCCACGATGACCAGCACCCCGAGGATGTGCCACCACACGCTGACGTTGCTGAGGAACGAGGCGAGCTTCACGCCGAAGGTGTTCAGCAGGCCGTGGGCCAGCAGCACGAGGCCGAACAACATGATCGTGTGCACCGGGGTGGCGGCGAAGCCGAACTGGAGGTCCAGCAGCGCGTTCAGGAAGGACGCGGCGCCGAAGTCGACCCCCGCGGTCACCGCGACCTGGCCGAGGAAGTTGAACCAGCCGGTGAACCAGGACCACGCCGGGCCGTGCGAGGGGGCCAGCTTCGCCGCCCAGTAGTACAGGCCGCCCGCCGTCGGGTAGCTGGAACAGACCTCGGCCATCGCCAGGCCGACGAACAGCGTCATCACGCCGACCACCGGCCAGCCCCAGACGATCAGCGCGGGCCCGCCCGTGTTCATGCCGAAGCCGTACAGCGTCAGACAGCCGGAGAGGACCGAGATGATCGTGAACGAGACGGCGAAGTTCGAGAACGCCGACATCGAGCGGGCCAGCTCCTGGGCGTAGCCGAGCTCGTGGAGGCGCTGTTCGTCGCTGGAGCGCTGAGGGGGTTGTTGTTCCTGGTCTGGGTTCGTCGCGTGCTCGTTGATGGACACCACGCCTCCGAGGGACTCGATAATCCGCGGCGGGTACGGCCGTGGGCGAACCGCTACCAGCCCCGCAACAAAGGTATGGGCCGATACCTTTGTCTCCGGGTGGGCCGAGCGCAAGACCCCGAGGGGAAAATCTCGTAACAGGCGGGTTTCTAGAACCTCACGAGTCCGGCAAGCCCTACGAAAGGAAGCCGCGCAGCAGTGCCGCCGTGCCGGCGCAGTGCTCCCGCATCACCTCGCGCGCGGTGTCCGCGTCGCCGTCCAGCACCGCCCCGACCAGCGCCTCGTGCTGCTGCTGGGAGTGCTCCAGATTGCGTACCAGCAGGGGGATGCAGTCGAGGAGGTCGTTGACGGTCGCCCGCACCGCGGCGTACTGCGTGGCGAGCGAGGGGGAACCGCACAGCTCCGCCAGGGTGAGATGCAGCAGGGTGTCCTGTCGGCGGTATTCGGCCAGCGGGGCTTCGTGGGTCGCGGTGAGCGCGGAGCGCAGTCGGTGCGCCTGCTCCTGGTCCAGTCCGTGCGCCGCGCACAGTCCGGCGGCGCCCGCCTCCAGCACCTCGCGGAACCGCAGGGTGTCCTCCAGGTCCACCTTCTCGATCCGCCGCCGCAGCTCCTCCTCGGCGCTGCCCCGGCTCACCTCCGGGCGCCGCCGGACGAAGGTCCCGCCGTACCGGCCGCGGCGGCTCTCGACGATGCCCTCGTCCGTCAGTACCTTCAGGACGTCGCGCAGCGTCACCCGGCTGACTCCCAGCCGGTCGGACAGTTCCCGCTCGGACGGCAGTCGCTGGCCCTGCGGCACCAGTCCGAGGCGGACGATCTGGAGTATCTGCTCCAGTGCCTCCTCGAACCCGTTGCCCGCCCGGACCGGCCGCAGCACCGGCGCCAGCCGGTCCACCGCGGCGGCCTCGTCAGCCTCGCTCATCGGACCCCCTTCCCATTTAATGGTCCATGTGCATACCTTATGCCATCCGGCTGTACCGACAGGAGGCTTCCCGTGGCTGACCGTACGCCCCCGCTGTCCGTCGACGAGCTGAGAAATCTCGTCGACACCGGGGAGATCGACACTGTCGTCCTCGCCTTCACCGATATGCAAGGCAGGCTCCAGGGCAAGCGGTTCGCCGCCCGCTTCTTCCTCGACGAGGTCCTGGAGCACGGCACCGAAGGATGCAACTACCTCCTCGCCGTGGACGCCGACATGAACACCGTGGACGGCTATGCGATGTCCTCCTGGGAGCGCGGCTACGGCGACTTCGCCATGCACGGCGACGGCGCCACCCTGCGCCGCACCCCCTGGGACGCCGGTACCGCGCTGATGATCGCCGACCTGGGCTGGCACGACGGCTCGCCCGTCGTCGCCTCCCCGCGCCAGATCCTGCGCCGCCAGCTCGACAGGCTCGCCGAGCACGGCTGGACCGCGTACGCCGGCACCGAGCTGGAGTTCATGGTCTTCAAGGACACCTACGAGGACGCCTGGGCCCGCGGCTACCGCGATATGAACCCGGCGAACAAGTACAACGTGGACTACTCGCTCCTGGGCACCGGCCGGGTCGAGCCCCTGCTGCGCCGCATCCGCAACGAGATGGGTGCGGCCGGCATGACCGTCGAGTCGGCCAAGGGGGAGTGCAACCTCGGCCAGCACGAGATCGCCTTCCGCTACGACGAGGCCCTCACCACCTGCGACCAGCACTCCATCTACAAGACGGGCGCCAAGGAGATCGCGTCCCAGGAGGGCATGGCGCTCACCTTCATGGCGAAGTACGACGAGCGCGAGGGCAACTCCTGCCATATCCACCTCTCGCTGCGCGACGAGGCCGGACACCCGGTCCTCGCCGACGGCGACGGCGCGTACGGCATGTCGAAGCTCATGCGGCACTTCCTCGCCGGGCAGATCGCCGCCATGCGCGAGTTCACCCTCCTGTACGCGCCGAACATCAACTCCTACAAGCGCTTCCGGCCCGGCTCCTTCGCGCCCACCGCCGTCGCCTGGGGCCCCGACAACCGCACCTGCGCCCTGCGCGTCATCGGGCACGGCCAGTCCCACCGCTTCGAGAACCGCCTCCCCGGCGGCGATGTGAACCCCTACCTCGCGGTCGCCGGCATGGTCGCCGCCGGGCTGCACGGCATAGACAACGAGCTGGAGCTGCCCGAGGCGTGTACCGGCAACGCCTACTCGGGCGACGCACAGCACGTGCCCACCACCCTGCGCGAGGCCGCCGGACTGTGGGAGAAGTCCTCGATCGCCCGCGCCGCCTTCGGCGACGAGGTGGTCGAGCACTACCTCAACATGGCCCGCGTCGAGCTGGACGCCTTCGACTCCGCCGTCACGGACTGGGAGCGCTTCCGCTCCTTCGAGCGCATGTAAGGAACCACGCTGTGTCCTATGGTTCGCACGAGCTGAAGATCCTCAACCCGGCCACCGAGGAAGTGGTGGCCACCGTCCCGACCACGTCCCCCGAGGAGGTCGACGCCGCGGTCCGCCGGGCCACCGCGGCGCAGGAGGCCTGGGCCGCGGTGGCACCCGGCGACCGGGCCCGGATCCTGCGCCGCTTCGCCGACGTCGTCGACGCCCATATCGAGCCGCTCGCCGAGCTCGAACTCAAGGAGGCCGGGCACCCGCTGGGCAACGCCCGCTGGGAGGCGGGCAACGTCCGCGACCTGCTGCACTACGCCGCCGGGGGAGTGGAGCGGCTCACCGGCCGGCAGATCCCGGTGGCCGGCGGACTGAACATCACCGTCCAGGAGCCGCTCGGCGTGGTCGCCGTGATCGCCCCCTGGAACTTCCCGATGCCGATCGCGGCCTGGGGCACCGCCCCCGCTCTGGCGGCCGGTAACGCCGTGCTGCTCAAACCCGCCGAGACCACCCCGCTCACCGCGCTACGGCTCGCCGAACTGGCCCTTCAGGCCGGGCTCCCCGAGGGCCTCTTCCAGGTCCTGCCCGGCGAGGGCCCGGTCACCGGCACCGCACTGGTCGACCACCCCGGCGTCGCCAAGGTCGTCTTCACCGGCTCCACCGCCACCGGCCGGCAGATCGCCGCCCGCTGCGCCGCGCAGACCAAGCGGCTCACCCTCGAACTCGGCGGCAAGAGCCCCAACATCGTCTTCGCCGACGCCGACATCGAGGCCGCCGCGGCCGCCGCCCCCGGCTCCTTCCTCGACAACACAGGCCAGGACTGCTGCGCCCGCAGCCGGATCCTCGTCCAGCGCTCCGTCTACGACCGCTTCCTTACGCTGCTGGAGCCCGCGGTCAAGGCGTTCACCGTCGGCGACCCGGCCGACCCCGCCACCCAGATGGGCCCGCTGATCTCCGCCGCTCAGCGCGAGCGGGTCCGGTCCTACGTCCCCGAGGACGTCCCGGCCGCCATCCGCGGCGAGGCCCCCGCCGGCAAGGGCTTCTGGTACCCGGCCACCGTCCTGGAAGGCCGCCCCGAGGACCGCACGGCCGTAGAGGAGATCTTCGGCCCGGTCGCCGTCGTCATCCCCTTCGACGACGAGGCCGACGCGGTACGCATCGCCAACGCCACCGACTACGGGCTGTCCGGTTCCCTGTGGACCCGCGACGTCGGCCGGGCGCTGCGCGTCTCGCGCGCCGTCGCGGCCGGCAACCTCTCCGTCAACTCCCACAGCAGCGTGCGCTATTGGACCCCGTTCGGCGGGTTCAAGCAGTCCGGCCTCGGGCGCGAACTGGGCCCGGACGCGCTCGCCGCCTTCACCGAGACCAAGAACATCTTCATCAGCACCGAGGAGCGCTAAGTGACCGACCAGACCGCAGTGTGCCGCCGCCTCGTCGGCCGCACCGCCGTGATCACCGGAGCCGGCAGTGGCATCGGCCTGGCCACCGCCCGCCGACTCGCCTCCGAAGGCGCCAACGTCGTCTGCGCCGACATCGACGACAAGGCCGGCAAGGCAGCCGCCGAGGAGGTCGGCGGCATCTTCGTCCAGGTCGACGTGACCGACTCGGAGCAGGTCGAGGCGCTCTACAAGACCGCCTTCGACACCTACGGTTCGGTCGACATCACCTTCAACAACGCCGGTATCTCCCCGCCCGACGACGACTCCATCCTCACCACCGGACTCGACGCCTGGAAGCGGGTCCAGGAGGTCAACCTCACCTCCGTCTACCTGTGCTGCAAGCACGCCCTGCCGTACATGCAGCGGCAGTTCGAGCAGACCGGGCGAGGCGGCTCCATCATCAACACCGCCTCCTTCGTCGCCGTGATGGGCGCCGCCACCTCCCAGATCAGCTACACCGCCTCCAAGGGCGGCGTGCTGGCCATGTCCCGCGAGCTGGGCGTGCAGTTCGCCCGCGAGGGCATCCGGGTGAACGCCCTGTGCCCGGGACCGGTCAACACCCCGCTGCTCAAGGAACTCTTCGCCAAGGACCCCGAGCGCGCGGCGCGCCGCCTGGTGCACGTCCCGGTCGGCCGGTTCGCCGAGCCCGAGGAGATCGCGGCCGCCGTCGCCTTCCTCGCCAGCGACGACTCCTCGTTCGTCAACGCCGCCGAATTCCTGGTCGACGGCGGTATCGCGGGCGCGTACGTCACCCCGCTGTAATCACGTGTTGTTCACTTCCGGGTAAGCGCCACGGTGGCCGGACGTCGCCCGACGCCCGGCCGCCGTACGCTAGCGTCCGCCTTCGGTTCTTCGTTCGACGGGAGTACGTTCCATGCGCAACAAGCGTCGCTGGCTGGCAGCGGGTGCTGCCCTCGCGGTCGCCGGAGGCGGCGTCGCGGCCGCCCAGACCGCCACGGCAAGGCCGGCACCGAGCCACTGTCCCACCCTCAACGTGTCCAAGGGCTGGTACGGCGACAACCGTGCCAAGCTCCAGAAGATGATTGACGAGCGCGGCAGTTGCTCGGGATCCGGGGGCGCGCGACCGGTCGCGACCTTCGACTGGGACAACACCGTCGTCAAGAACGACATCTCCGACGCCACGCTGGCCTGGATGCTCCGGCACGACAAGGTGCTGCGCCCGGCGAGCTGGAAGGCCACCAACAAGTGGCTGACCGACGACGCCGCCCGCGCGCTCACCGAGGCCTGCGGCACCTCCGTGCCCGCCGGCCGGCCGCTGCCGACGTCGACCGACACCGGCTGCACCGACGAGATCCTCGACGTCTACAACGACGAGCGGACCTCCGGCGGCAAGGAGGCGTTCGCAGGGGAGTGGAACCACCGGCGCACGGTCCCCTCGTACGTCTGGATCACCCAGCTGTTCGCCGGGCACACCCCGGAAGCCCTGACCTCGTACGCTGCCAAGGCGCGCAAGGAGAACCTCGCCGCGCCGATCGGTACGGAGCAGACGGTCGGCACGCACAAGTGGGCCGGATACGTGCGCTACTACGACCAGCAGCGCGACCTCATCGGCACCCTCAAGAAGGCCGGCTTCGACGTCTACATCGTCTCCGCCTCGGCCGAGCCGCTGGTCCGCGCCTGGGCGCCCGGCGTGGGCATCGACCGCGACCACGTCATCGGCATCCGCAACATCGTCCGCGACGGCAGGCTCACCACCGGCGTCCAGGGCTGCGGCGACGTCAAGGACACCCACGGCGAGGTCCTGACGTACATGGACGGCAAGCGCTGCTGGATCAACCAGGAGATCTTCCACGTCAAGGGTGCCAAGGCCTGGCAGCAGCAGGACCCGGCGCACCGCGCCGCCTTCGCGGCGGGCGACGCCGAGACCGACGTGACGTTCGTCGGCGACGCCACCGCCGGCCACCTGGCCATCAACCGCAACAAGACCGAGCTGATGTGCCGGGCGTACGACAACGCCGACCACCGCTGGATCGTCAACCCGATGTTCATCGAACCGAAGAAGCGCAAGACCGAGCCGTACCCGTGCGCGACCGCCGGCGCCGTCCGGCCGGACGGCACGCTCGGCCCGATCCACCGCGCCGACGGCTCGGTGATCCCGGACCAGCAGGACACCGTCTACTGAGCCCGCCGGAGGGCCGCGCCGGATCAGAGGAAGGTGCGGCCCTCCCCGCGGTACGTCGGCACCGTGTCCACCACCCGGTCCCCGTCGACCAGCCGCAGCCGGTCGAACCGCTCGCACAACTCGCCGGCCTTCGCGTGCCGGAACCACACCTTGTCGCCGAGCGCCAGCCCGTCCGCGGCCGGCCCCAGCAGCGGCGTCTGCACCTCGCCGGGCCCCTCCTGCGGGTCGTAGCGGAGCCCGGCCGGCAGATACGGCACCGGCAGCCGGTCGGGCCCCGCCGCCCCCGACGCCGGATAGCCGCCGCCGAGCACCGTCACCACGCCGGGACCGGGCCGGCGCACCACCGGCTGGGCGAACAGCGCTGCCGGACGCCCGCGGAACGAACGGAAGTTGTCGAACAGCCGCGGCACATACAGCCCCGAACCGGCCGCGACCTCGGTGACCGCCGCCTCCGCCGCGGTGTGCTGCACGCTGCCCGTCCCGCCGCCGTTGACGAACTCCAGTCGCGGCGCCACCTCCCGCACCGCCCGCACGGCCTCCCAGCGCCGCTGCGCCAGCTCCTTGCGCGCCGCCGCCTGCATCACCCGGATCGCCCGGGAGAACAGCGGCTTGCCGGCCACCTCGTCGCCCACCCCGGCCAGATGTCCCTCGTACGCCATCAGTCCCACCAGCCGGAAACCGGGGCGGCGCACCACCGACCGGGCCAGCGCGGCCAGTTGGGCCGGTGCCCGCAGCGGCGAGCGCCGGGCGCCGACCCGCACCGTCCGGCCCACCGGCCGGTAGGAGGTGTCCAACTCCAGGCACACCCGCACCTCCTCGCCGCCGAGCGCACCACCCGGTCGGGCGGCGTCGATCAGATCCAGCTGTGCCGGGTCGTCGACCATCACCGTCACCGCGGCCGCGAGTTCGGCGTCGGCGGTCAGTTCGGCGAAGCCCGCCCGGTCCACCGACGGGTACGCCAGCAGGACGTCGGCGAAGCCGGAGCGCGCCAGCCACAGCGACTCCGACAGCGTGAAGCTCATGATCCCGGCGAAGCCGTCCCGCGCCAGCACCCGCTCCAGCAGGGCCCGGCAGCGCACCGACTTGCTCGCCACCCGGATCGGCTTCCCCCGGGAGCGGCGCACCAGATCGGCCGCGTTGGCGTCGAAGGCCTGAAGGTCGACGACGGCCAGGGGCGCGTCGAGGTGGGCGGTGGCCCGGTCGTAACGGGCTTTGTCGCCATACGCGTCGGCTGTCTGCGGGGGCATGGCCGCAGCCTGCCAGACCGTCCCCCACTGCCAAAAGGGCGTGGGAGGTACCCCCAACCACTGGGTAGGGGAGAGATCCCGACAGAGTGGACACCGGGCCGCCACGGGTTGCCGCACCGACGCCGCCAGCCCGTAGAGTGGCTCGACACCGCAACCAGCAGGTCAGCGGCGTGTTGTCCGGATACGAACCACCCTGCCCCGATTGCTGATCGGGCCCGGCGGGGGCGGCGTGAGGGGGAGCGCGGGTGAGCACCGACGCAGATTTCGCCGATGCGCGACAGATCCCACCCATACCCCCGCGGCCGCCCCGGCAGCCCGCGGCGGCCGCCCCGGACGAGGACCCCCGGACCACCGCGCTGCGCCGCCGGGTCCCGGCCGAGCCGTCGGTGCCGCCGCCGTCCGCCCCGACCGTCCCCCCGCTCCCGACCGCACCCCCCGGCCGAGCCGCGGCCACCTCCGCCGGTGGCACGCCGCCGCCCGGCCCCGTGCCGCCCGCCGGCCCCTCGGGCCCGGCCGTCCCGCCGCGCCCCACCGCACCGCCGGCCTTCCCCGGTCCCGCCACCCCGTTCGGGCAGGGGCGGCCCCCCTCGGCCGCGGCCCCGGCCCCTCCGCCGCCCCCGGCCGGCCACCCCGGCACCTTCCGCGACACCGCCGCCTTCCACCTGGCCAACAGCCAGGACGCGTGGAACGCCACCCACGAGCGCGCCGCGAGCAGCGCGCCGCAGCCCGACTGGACCCGAACTCCCCGTCCGCCCCGGGGAGTCGGCGGCCTGCCCACGGCGCCCCCGCGCCGGACCACGGCCGTCCGCCGCCCCGGCGCCCGGGTGATCGCCGCCGCGGCCTGCCTCGTCCTCGGCATCGGCCTGATCGGCGGTGCGGCGGCCGGCAGTTGGCTCACCGACGACTCCGACGACGGCCCGCCCAGCCCCGAGGTCGCCTTCCACAAGGGCCGCGACGCCTGGCACAACACGCCCGTCGACACCCTCTTCCCGCGCGTCGTCGAGGGCCTGGGCGTCGGTCCCGGAGGCGCCGACCGGACCTGGACCCGGATCGCCGTCGCCCCCGACGGCGACTGCGCCGGCGCCTACGACCCCGAGCTCGGCCGGGTGCTCGCTCGGGCGGGCTGCGTCCGCCTGCTGCGCGCCACCTACACCGACGCCACCCACACCAGCCTCATCACCGTCGGCGCCCAGACCGCCAAGGCCGACCAGTCCGGCATGCTGGCCCTCAACACCCACTTCAGCACCAAGAGCCTGGGCGACCGCACCGACCAGATGCCGCTGCCCTACGCGCCCAAGGGCACCCCCGCCGAGGGCTTCGGGCGCGCCCAGCGGGCCAGTTGGACCGTCCGGGTGCTCACCGACATCCCGGTCGTCGTCTACGCCGTCTCCGGCTTCGCCGACGGGCGCACCGTCACCGAACCGCAGCCCGCCGCGGCCGCGACGCGGGCCGGCGCCACCACCGCCCCGGCCGAGTCCGGCCTCGGCCACGACGCCAAGGACCTCGCGGACCGCATCGAGGCCGACTTCCGCTCCGCCTCCGGCGTCCCTTCGCAGACCACGGAGTCGTCACCTTGAGGAAGCCCCGGCAGACCCTGCTGCGCTGTGCCACCGCACTCGCCTCCGCCGCGCTCGCGGTGCTGCCCGCGGTACCGGCACGGGCCGACGCGATCCGCGCCCAGGAGTGGGGCCTCCAGGCCGTCCACGCCCAGCAGGCCTGGCGCACCACCAAGGGCGCCGGCGTCACCGTCGCCGTCCTGGACACCGGCGTCGACGCCAACCACCCCGACCTCGAAGGCCAGGTGCTCGCCGAGAAGGACCTGGTCGGCTTCGGCGCCGGCCCGGGCGACGCCGCCTGGGCCCGGCACGGCACCGGCATGGCGAGCGTCATCGCCGGCCACGGCCACGGAGCGGGCAACCAGGACGGCGTCCTCGGAATCGCCCCCGAGGCCAAGATCCTGCCGGTCCGCGTCATCCTGGAGGACAACGACGCCCAGCGGGAGCGGGCCCGCACCGAGAAGGCCGGGGCGCTCGCCGACGGCATCCGCTGGGCCGCCGACCACGGCGCCGACGTGATCAGCATGTCGCTGGGCGACGACAGCGAGACCGCGCACCCCGAGCCGCGCGAGGACGCGGCCATCCAGTACGCCCTCAGCAAGGGCATCCCCGTGGTCGCCTCCGCGGGCAACGGCGGCGACAAGGGCAACCACGTCTCCTACCCCGCCGCCTACCCCGGCGTCATCGCCGCCACCGCCGTCGACCACCTGGGCGAGCGCGCCCACTTCTCCACCCGCCACTGGTACGCCACGGTCAGCGCCCCCGGCGACGACATCCTCATGGCCGGCAACGGCGACGGCTACCTCTCCGGCTGGGGCACCAGCCCCGCCGCCGCCTTCGTCTCCGGCGCCATCGCCCTGATCCGCTCGGTGCACCCCGACCTCAGCCCCACCCAGATCCGCCGGCTGCTCACCTCGACCGCACAGGACGCCCCCCAGGGCGGGCGCGACGACGACCTGGGTGCCGGCCTGATCGACCCGGCCGCCGCCCTCAAGGCCGCAGCCGACCTCAAGCCCACTCCCCAGAGGCCGTCCCCCGCCGCCTACCGCGACCGCTACTTCGGCCCCGGCCCCACCACGGACGCCTCCGACGACACCCCCGTCAACTGGCTCCCATGGGTCGCCGGCACCGGGGGCCTGGCCCTCGTCGCCGCCGCCTGCTTCCTCTGGCGCACCCGCACCCGTACCTGACCGGCGGTCGACCACCCCACGACGTGCCGCACACCCGAGCCGATACGCTCGCGACGTGCAGAAGAACATCCCCAACCCCGGCTTCGCCGACGACGACGGCTCCGCCGACCCCGCGCTCGCCGCGGCCCTGGCGGCGTACGACACGGACCGGAGCACCGAACCCCGGCTGCTGTCCGCGCTGGCCGGCGCCCGCCTGCTCGTTCCCGTCGTGGCGGTGCTCGGCGAGGTGGAGACGGGCCCGGACGGCCTGCGCCGCGAGAAGAGCAGCGATATGGCCGTCCCCACCCTCCAGGCCCCGGACGGCCGCCGCGCCCTGCCCGCCTTCACGTCCACCGCGACCCTGCAACGCTGGCGCCCGGACGCCCGCCCGGTGGCCGTCCCGCTCCATCAGGCGCTGCTGGCCGCCTCCCACGAGCAGGCCGACACCGTCGTCATCGACCTGGCCGGACCGGTCACCTACCAGCTGACCGGCCCCGCCCTGCGCGCCCTCGCCGAGGGGCGTACGACCGCCGACCCGCTCGCCGACCCGGCCGTCACCGACGCCCTGCGGTCCCTGCTCGCCGCCGAGCCCGCCGTCCTCGTCGCCCACCTCGCGCCGTCCGCCGCGACGGACGCCACCCTCGCCATCGGCCTGGCCGCCGACGCCCCGACCGCCGAGGTGGCCCAACGGCTGGCCCAGGCCCTGGCCGCCGACGAGGTGCTGCGCGCCCGGCTCGTCCGGGGCCTGGACCTGGCCCTTCTGCGGCCCGGCGCCACCGCGGACGGCGAGCCGCTCTACCGGCGCTGACCCGCCGCCCCGAGACGTCGGCGGCCCGGGCCGCCGACGGGCGCGTTCGTCTCCGCGGCCGCACAATGCGAGGAGAGCTCAAGATCCACGCGAGGAGAGCCCCTCATGGAGACAACGGAGACGGAAACCGAGCCCGGAACCGCCACGTCCACGGTCGTGAGCCGCGCCATCGTGTGCGAGTTCCTCGGCACGCTGCTCCTGGTGTTCTTCGCCGTCGGCTCGGCAGTGCTGGCGGGCGAGTACATCGGCACCTTCGGCATCGCCCTGGCCTTCGGCTTCACCATGCTGGCACTGGCCTACGCCCTCGGCCCGGTCTCGGGTTGCCACATCAACCCCGCGGTGACGCTCGGCATGCTGCTGGCCCGCCGGATGGCGCTGCGCACGGCCATCGAGTACTGGATCGCCCAGGTGGTCGGCGCCATCGTCGGTTCCGCGCTGCTCTTCCTGGTGGCCAAGCAGGTCCCGGGCCTTCAGACGCACGGCGCCTTCGGCACGAACGGCTGGGGCGACCGCTCGGCGGTGCACCTCAACCTCGGCGGAGCGTTCGTCGCCGAGATAGTGATGACCTTCCTGTTCGTCTTCGTGGTGCTGGCGGTGACCCACAACATCGCCCTGTTCGGCTTCAACGGGGTCGCCATCGGCATGGCGCTGGCCACCGTCCACCTCATCGGCATCCCCCTGGACGGCACCTCCGTCAACCCGGCACGCTCCATCGGCCCGGCCCTGTTCGCCGGCGGCGCGGCCCTCACCCAGCTGTGGCTCTTCATCGTGGCCCCACTGATCGGCGGCGCAATCGCCGCCGTCGTCCACCAGATCACCCACCCGCCGAACGAAGAGTCCTAACCTTCCGCTGCGCTTGGCTGCCCGCCCACGTTGTTGGCTTTCTCTCCGTGGCGCCTGCGGCGGGCTGTTGCCGCTGCGCGGGGCTGTCAGCTGCGGGTGCGCCCCTCCGGACTTCGTCCTGTGGTCCGCCCCCTCCCGTGGATGGTGGGGAAGAAGACCGGTGGGGGTCCCTGTAGACCGTCGTGTGCGCGCACGAGCCCTCTCACACCCGCCCCCACGACCGTCTTTCCTCCCACTCACGGGAGGGGACGGGCCGGAGGGGTAGGGGTGTGGGACGTAAAGCGAAGCAGTCCCACACCCCTACC